>DASQWH010000001.1:0-2256 GCA_035640335.1 Gaiellaceae bacterium
CTCCTCCTCGATCTGCGCGAGCCTGCCCTCGAGCTCCGGGACGAGCTCGCGCAGGTCGGCGTCGGCGCGCGCCGCGGCGAGATCGTCCTGCGCCTCGCGCCACTCGACTGCGAGCTTGTACGGGCCCTCGAGCTCCTTCAGCTTTCGCCCCACCTCGGCCGCCTCGCGGTGGTCGTTGTAGACCGACGGGTCGGAGAGCCGGTCCTGCGTGTCGCGGTACGAGCGCTCGAGCTCGTCGATCAGGTTGTCCAAGGCGGCGGCCATGCCGCGTCGAAGCGTAGCGCCCGGTCCATCAGGACAAGCGCGCGTCGAGGCTCAGCTCGACGTTGCCCTTGAGCGCCTGCGAGACCGGGCAGTTCTCCTTCGCCTGCTCGGCCGCCTGGCGGAAGGCGTCTTCGTCGAGACCGGGGACTGTCCCCGTCACCGTCAGCACCGACTTCGTGATCCCCGTCCCAGGCACGAACGTGATCGTCGCCGACGTCTCGAGCCGCTCGGGCGCGTGCCCCTCCTGGGCCAGGCCGTGCGAGAGCGCCATCGCGAAGCACGACGCGTGCGCCGCCGCGATCAGCTCCTCCGGGCTCGTCTTGCCCTGCGCGTCCTCGGCACGGTTTGCCCAGTCGACCTCAAGCGGGCCAAGGACGCCGCTCGTCACCGACTCGATCGTCCCGTGGCCGCTCATCAGATCGCCCTGCCAGGTCACGCTCGCTTTTCGCTCGGTCGCCATCAGTCGCCTCCTTCGAGAGTTGCGTCGACCTGAACCTCCGCGCTCGCCCGGACGAGCGCCGAGAACGTGCAGCCCTCGTCCGCGGCCTCGACCGCCTGCGCGAACGACAACTCGTCGGCACCCGGCACGCGCGCCCGCGCCGAGATCGCCGAGCGCACGACGAGATGTCCTCGACCCGGCACCTCGTCGAGAGTGACGTTCGCGGACACGTCCAGCCGCTCCGGCGGCGTCCCGGCGCGGGTCAGCTCGCCCGCGAGCGACATGGCGAAGCAGCCCGCGTGCGCGGCCGCGAGGAGCTCCTCCGGGCTCGTCGTCTCCGGCCGTGAGGCGATCCGCGTCGCCGCCGAGTAGGGCGCGTCCGAGAGAACGCCGCTCGGCGCCGAGATCCGCCCCTCGCCGCGCGCGAGATTCCCTTCCCACGAGACGTGGGCGCTGCGGTCGACGCGCGGCACTCCTACGCCATCACTTCGACCCGCTGGGCCTCCGGCGCCGCTCGCTGCTCGAGCTCGAGCACGTCGCGGAGGGCGCGGATCGAGACCTCGAGCTGGTCGAGCGTCGGCTCGCGCGTCGTCAGGCGCTGGAGCCACAGGCCGGGCGCGAGCAGCGTCATCAGCACGCGGTTGCCGGTGTGCTTGCCGGCGAAACGGATCAGCTCGTAGGCGATCCCGGCGATGAGCGGGAGCAGGAGGATGCGCGTCGCGATCAGCCAGTACCACGCCGGCCGGCCGAAGAACGCGAAGACGAAGATCGCGATCACCATCACCCAGAGCAGGAACGCGGTGCCGCAGCGCGGGTGGATGAGGCTGAAGCGCTGGACGCGCTCGGGCTCGAGCGGCTCCCCCGCCTCGTAGGCGTTGATCGCCTTGTGCTCGGCAGCGTGGTACTGGAACACGCGCCGCAGGTCGGGCAGGAGCGAGATCGCGCCGAGGTAGACGACGAAGAACGTCACCCGGATCAGGCCCTCGACGATCACGAACCACCCGGCGTCGATGCCGATGAAGTCCGTGATCAGGGCCGGCGTAACCTTGAAGAGCGCGACGGCGAACCCGATCGCGACCGCGAAGGCGAAGATCAGCGCGCCGCGCGAAAGCTCGGTGCTCGGCTCCTCGTGCTCGCCGGCCGCCTCGTCCTGGGCCGCGTAGTTCGCGGAGATGGCGAGCGCGCGGAAGCCGATGGCGAGCGACTCGCCGAGGGCGATAACGCCCCGGATGATCGGCAGCCGGAGCACGCGGTGCTTCGCCATCGCAGACTGGATCGGGCGCTGGACCTGCGCGATCGCGCCGTTCGGCTTGCGCACGGCGACCGACCAGTTCGAGGCGCCTCGCATCATGACGCCCTCGAGGACGGCCTGTCCTCCGATCGGTGAGGCCACGCGCGCCTCTTAGCCGCGGCGCGCGCCGCCGGCCTTCTCGAGCCGCCGCTGGAAGCGCTCGACGCGGCCGCCGGTATCGAGGAGCTTCTGCTTGCCCGTGTAGAACGGGTGGCAGTTCGAGCAGATCTCGACGTGCAGCTCGGGCTTCGTCGAACGGGTC
>DASQWH010000002.1:0-2289 GCA_035640335.1 Gaiellaceae bacterium
GTCAACGACCCCAGCGTCGTCTTCCTCGACGAACCGACGCTCGGCCTCGACCCGGCAGGGCAGCGCCACATCCTCGGAAACGTCCGAACGATCGCGCGTGAGCACGGCGCCGCGATCCTCCTCAGCACGCATCTCCTGGCGGAGGTCGAGGAGAACTGCTCGCGGGTCCTGATCCTCAACCGCGGCCGGGTGGTCGCCGAAGGCACGGTGTCCGAGATCGCTCGTCAGGCCGCCGCACCGCGAAGCGGTCGACTCTCCGTCGCTCCGGAGCACGTCGAGGTTGCCGCCGCGGCGCTCACTCGCGCACCAGGCGTCCAGACGGTCGCGCCCGCAGACGGCCGGCCGGGCATGTTCACCGTCGTCTTCGCGCAACCGGCCGGCCTCAGCGCGAACGGGTCGCCGAACGACGCCGTCCGGGCGCTCCTCGAGGTCGGCGTGCCGCTGCTGTCGTTCGAGCTCGAGCGCGCCCGCTTGAGCGACGCGTTCCTCGCGATGACGGAGACGAGCTGAGATGGCCGCGGTCGAAGTAACAGCGCCGGCGCGGGCACGAGGCACGCGCGACTGGGTCGTCGTGGCCACACAGGAGCTTCGCGACCTGTGGATCGGCGGACGCGGCATGCTCCTGTGCTTCGCCTTCAGCCTCCTTCTCGGCGCGCTCGCTTACCTCTCGGCGACCAACGAAGCGCTCAACTTCCTGGAGCGCCGGGAAGCCGTCAGCCTCATGGTCCAGGTCGCAGTCGCCGTCGGCGCGCTCCTCGCCTTGCTCGCCGGCGCGGACGCGATCAGCGGGGAGCGCGAGCGCGGCACGCTCGAGACGCTGCTGCTCACGCCCGTCTCCCGGCGCCACATCGCGACCGGAAAGCTCGTCGTGGCGCTCACGCTGTGGTTCGCGACGTTCGCGATCACCGTTCCCTACGTCTGGCTGCTCGGCCGCGGCGTCGCGATCGTGGGCGACGCGCTCGCCGTCGGGCTCGTGGTCGGGACGCTCCTCGCCGTGTTCCTCACCTCGCTCGGCGTCGTCCTCAGCATCTTCGCCGCATCGAATCGGGTCAGCCTCTCGCTCAGCCTCTTCATCCTGTTCGCACTCTTCGCGCCGACCCTCTTCCCGACCGGCGCGCGGCAAGGATGGGCCGGGGATTTCCTCTACCGGACGAACCCGATGACCGCGGGCGAGGACTACGTCGGCAAGATCGTCGTCAGCGGCCACGCCTGGAGCCAGGACCTCTCACTGCTCGTCTCACCGCTCGTCGCGGCCGTCGTCTGCGCGGCTGTCGCGGCGATTCTGAGCGCGGGCTTCATCCACCTGCGAGGAGGCGTGTCCGGATGAGTCGCGGCGCGGCCTGCGCTGTCCTTGCTGCGCTCGTGGCGACGATCCTCGTCGCGCCGGGCGCAGAAGGTGCCGCCGGAACCGCTCCGGTCTCGGTGTCGGTCGACCGCGACCGGATCTCGACGAAGCTCGGCGAGAAGTTCGTGTTCCGGTCGACGATCGCGAACCGTGGGTCGACGCCGGCGAGCGGGTTGATCGCGCATCTGAACGTCCTGAGCCTCCGCGACGGCGTCTACGTCGATCCGGAGGACTGGTCGTCCAGTCGGACGCGCTACCTGAGCACGATTCCCGCGGGCGGATCCGTCTCGCTGCGCTGGAAGCTGCAGGCAGTGACGCCCGGGAGCCTCGCGGTGTACGTCTCGGTCGTGCCGGACGTCGCCGCCGGCCGGCGGCCGGTGAACGGGCCGGCGATCCAGCTGGCCGTCGCCCAGCGTCGGACCCTGAACTCCGGCGGGGTCCTTCCGCTGGCGGTCGGAATGCCCGTCCTGCTCGGCGCGCTCAGCCTAGGCATCCGACTCCGTAGGCGCCGCTAACTCGAGGTCATGACACGACGTTGGAGGTATACGCCATGAACACCGGCCTCAAGGCCAGTCTCTCCGCCGCAGCCGCCCTGCTTCTGCTCTTGGCGACGGCATGCAGTGGTGACTCCGGTTCAGAGGCGGTCGCAGATGCCGGGGCCGCGAATCGCGAGATCAGCGCGCGGGACTTCGACCCCGCAAACTTCGACCGGTCGACGACGATCGACAACCGGTGGTTCCCGCTGAAGCCGGGCACGCAGTTCGTCTATACGGGCTCGACGGTCGAGGAGGGCGAGCGGATTTCGCACCGCGTGGTCTTCACCGTCACGGACCTCGTCAAGCCCATCGCCGGCGTCCGCAACATCGTCATCTGGGAGCGGGACTACCGCGCCGGTGAGCTCGTCGAGGCCGAGCTCGCCCTCTTCGCTCAGGACAACGACGGGA
>DASQWH010000003.1:0-11975 GCA_035640335.1 Gaiellaceae bacterium
ATGATCGCGAGCGCCCACCGGCGCGAGATGTCGCAGGCCCGTTCGAGCAGCTCGTAGCTGGCCGCGTACCGGGGCGCTCGTGGCTCGCCGACGGTCTGCTGCAGCGTGCTACCGCACTCCGCCAGCGGGCGCAGGGCGCGACGCAGCGCCGCCGGCCGCTTCCTGCCGCGCAGCACGCCCCTCGCCGCCAGCGAGACGCGCCGCGAGTCGCGCTCGAAGGCGATCTCCCACTGGTGCAGGCGTCCGAGCCAGGCGACGTCGCGCTTCGGCGCATGCTCAGCCGAGGCCGGCCGCTTCGCCTTCGCCTCGGCCTCTGGCTCCGGCGCGGTGTCGTCCGAGCAGCCGGCCGCGAGCACGGCCCAGACGAGGACGACCGCAGGCGCAACTCTCACCTCTCGCAGAGGTACCCGTGGCGTGGGGGAATCAATCGGCCCGCGCGAGGAACTCGACCAGGAGCGCCGTGAAGGCCGCCGGCTCGTCGAGGTTCGCGACGTGCCCGGCACCGGGGACCTTCTTCAGCGTCGCTGTCGGGAGCGCGTCCGCGAGCTCGCGGGCAAGTGGCGCATTCGCCCGGTCGCGTTCGCCGCAGAGCACACGGGTCGGCGCGACGACACGCGCCGGCTCGATGCGAACGCCGGCCGCCTCGCGCATCAGCCGCGAGATCTCGCGCGGCCGCAGCGACCCGATCTCTGCGAGCGCCCGCGAGCGGTGCGGCTCGGGCAGGTCGGCGACGAGCTGCGCATGCAGGAGCCCTCTCGGCACGACGCGCGCCGCGAGCGCGATCGCGCGAACTCGAGCGCGCAGCCCGCGAGGCAGCTCCGCAAAGCCCGCGCAGATCACGAGCCGGTGCACGTCCTGCGGCCGTGAAGCGGCGACAGTCAGCGCGAGCAGGGCGCCGAGCGAGAGACCGCAAACGTCGACCGGTGCGCGTGCCGCCACGAGCGCGCTCGTCTCCTCCACGGCCGCGTGCCAGCCACGCCGGTACGCAGGGACGAGGTCGGGCGCGAGCACGCCGCCCCCGAGCGCCTCGACCTGCGGCCTCCAGCCGGCGGGGCCGGTGCCGATGCCGTGCAGGAGGACGAGCGGCGGCAAGCGCTACTTGACGCCGACGCGCGCGCGGTACGACATGAACCAGTCGACCTCGCGACCCCCGAACGCCTTTGCCGCGACCTCGCGCAGCTGAGCGACGCCCATCTCCTCCTCCGTCTTGCCTTCCTCGAGGAGCACGACGAGCGGCCCGAGGCTGAGCGCCATGCCGACGATCCGCTTCGCACTTCCACGCTCGCGCGAGTGCAGCACGACCTCACGCGTGAAGCGGAAGTGCCCGCTCGCGGCCATGCGGTCGAGGTGCTCGGACTTGTCGTAGCGCAGCTTCTTCGGGATCCCGCGGGCCTTCCAGACCCTGTGCAGCATCTCGCCGAACGCCTGCTCGACCTCCCAGTCGCAGACGGGCGGCCAGTCGTAGTCGTACGCCGCGAAGACGCCGCCCGGGCGGAGGATGCGCGCGACTTCGGTGAGCGTCGGCTCCGGCTCCATCCAGTGGAACGACTGCGAGGCGGTGACGATGTCGGCCGCGCCATCGCGGAGCCCGGTCTGCTGGGCGTACGCGTGGACGTAGCGGACGTTCGGCGCCGCCGTCCCCGCTTCCGCCCGTGCACGCATCTCCGCCGTCGCCTCGACGCCGACGACCTCGTCCGCCCGGTCGGCCCACACGCGCGTCGAAAGGCCGGTGCCGCTGCCCAGGTCGACGACGAGCCGGGGCCGGTCGACCTGCGCCTGCAGGCAGAGGACGTCGAGCAGCGCCGGCGGCGGAGCCGGCCTATTTGCGTCGTAGCCGCCCGGGAAGTCCGGGTTCGTGTAGCCGGACCGCTGAATGAGGAGCCCGGAGTACTGCTCGATCGTGTCGGCCGAGTAGTCAGTCACGATCCGCGGCTGAGCCGGTGGTCGCGGCTGCCGGTGCGGTTGTCCGCCCAATCCGCTGCAAACCGGCGCATTCCGGCGTCCTCAGTCGGGCGCATACGTCCAGTATGCGCCCTCCCTGCGTCCTTGGACTGCTTGGTTTTCACGGATTTGACGGGAACCGACCGACAGCCGCGACCACTAGAATTCTCCCCCGTGTCCGCAGCCGCCCACGCCGCCCGGGGGCGCATCCTCCCCAACGGCTACAAGGATCTCCTGCTCCAGATCGCGATCTGGTTCGGCTTCCTGTACGCCTACCGCGCGACGCGCGGCGTCGCCGACCGCAACGCCTACGAGGCGTTCGACAACGGCCTGAAGGTCGCCGGGATCGAGCGTGGCTTCACCGGGCTCTGGGAGCTGTCGCTGCAGAGCTTCCTCCACTCGTCGGGCTTCCTGCAGGCCCTCGCGTCGTGGACGTACTGGCAGTCGCAGTTCACGTTCCTCGGGCTCGCGCTGCTCTGGGTCTACCTGCGCCGGAACGAGGCGTTCCCGCGCTGGCGGAACACGATCATGCTCGCGAACCTGATGGGCCTCGTCGGCTACGTCGTCATGCCGACCGCGCCGCCGCGCATGTTCCCCGAGCTCGGCTTCGTCGACACGCTGAACAACTTCAGCATCAGCCACAACAGCGGGCTCGTCCAGCTCGGCTCGAATCCCTACGCGGCGATGCCGAGCCTGCACGCAGCCGACTCGCTGCTGATCGGGCTGATGTTGATCTCCGTCGTCCGCACGCGCTGGCTGAAGCCGCTCTTCCTGCTCTGGCCGGCGTGGGTGTGGTTCTCGGTGATGGCCACGGGCAACCACTTCTGGCTCGACATCGTGGCCGGGGTCGCCGTCGCGCTCGTCGCGCTCGCGATCGTCAACTACCGGCCGCTGCACCGACTCGTCCGCCGCTCCGCCGCCGCGCCTGCCTAAGCTTCGACGGTGAGCAGCCCTGCGGGCCTCGGGCGCCTGAAGGAGGGCTACACCGGACGCGTCCGGCGCGCTGCGGCGCGGTCGATCGCCGGCCTCGCGCGCACGCGCGTGTCGCCGAACGCGCTCACCGCCGCCGGCGTCTCGCTGTGCGCAGTCGCCGCGGTGGTCGTCTACTTCGAGTACCGGAACGAGCTGCTCGCGTTCTGGCTCGGCGCGCTGCTGTTCGTGATCGGCTCGGTGCTCGACATCCTGGACGGCGCGCTCGCGCGGCAGAGCGGCAAGGGCACGCCGTTCGGCGCGTTCCTCGACTCGACGACCGATCGCATCGGCGAGGGCTTCATGCTCGGCGCGATCGCGCTCGTCTTCGCGCGCGACGGCAACGAGGTCGCTCTCGCCTTCGCGATCGCGGCGATCGCGGGGTCGTTCCTCGTCAGCTACACGCGGGCGCGCGCCGAGGCGTTGGGCCTGAAGGGAGACGTCGGGCTCGGCAGCCGGGCCGAGCGCGTCGTCGTCATCGTCTCCGGCCTCGTGCTCGCGCCATGGGGCGTTCTGCCGTGGGCGATCTACCTCCTGACCGCGACGGCATGGATCACGGTCGCGCAGCGAGTGCTATCAGTTCGCGCGCAGCTCCGCTCTCGGTGATACCCTGCTAGCAGCACGCTGCTGCTAGCAAAATGGCGAAACGAGATCTCACAGGCGTCCTCGTGCGGATGCCGCGGGTTTTGAAGCGGCGCCTCGCGCGCGAGGTGGCCCGCCGCGAGAGCACGCTCAACGACGTGGCAGTCGAACTGCTAGCAGAGCGATTCGGCGTGGCATTCGAGCCGAGCGGCCGCCGCGGGCGTGTGCCGGGTGAGACCGGAGTCGTCCTCCTGCGCGTGCCGCCCGAGCTCAAGCGCCGCGTCGAGACAGCCGCCGGCGAGCGCGGAACGAGCTCCAACAACCTCATCGTCGAGTCGCTCGCCGAGCAGCTCGACGTCTCCCAGCCAAGAAAGGACACGATGGCCAAGCAGAACGGATCCCAGAACGGCAAGGCGCGCTCGAGCGGCAAGGTGCGCGTCGCGATCATCGGCGTCGGCAACTGCGCCAACTCGCTGCTGCAGGGCGTCGAGTACTACAAGGACGCCTCCCCGGACGAGTTCGTCCCCGGCCTGATGCACGTCGACCTCGGCGGCTATCACGTCGGCGACGTCGAGTTCACCGCGGCCTTCGACGTCACGACCGAGAAGGTCGGCAAAGACTTGGCCGACGCGATCTGGGCCCATCCGAACGACACGATCAAGTTCGCCGACGTGCCCAGGACCGGCATCAAGGTCTCGCGCGGGATGACGCACGACGGTCTCGGCAAGTACCTGTCGGCAGTCGTCGGCAAGGCTCCGGGCGACACCGACGACGTGGCGGGCATCCTCCGGGAGACGGGCACAGACGTGGTCGTCAGCTATCTGCCGGTCGGCTCGGAGGAGGCGACGAAGTGGTACACCGAGCAGATCCTCCAGGCCGGCTGCGCGATGGTGAACTGCATGCCCGTCTTCATCGCGAGGGGCGGTCACTTCCAGAAGCGGTTCGAGGACGCAGGCCTGCCGATCATCGGCGACGACATTAAGTCCCAGGTCGGCGCGACGATCACGCACCGCGTGCTGACGAGCCTCTTCCGCGATCGCGGTGTGCGGCTCGACAGGACGATGCAGCTGAACGTCGGCGGCAACTCCGACTTCCTGAACATGCTCGAGCGCGAGCGCCTCGAGTCGAAGAAGATCTCAAAGACGAACGCAGTCACGTCGATGCTCGACTACGACCTCGGCGAGCAGAACGTCCATGTCGGGCCTTCCGACTACGTGCCGTGGCTGACCGACCGCAAGTGGGCTTACATCCGCATGGAGGGCTCATCCTTCGGCGACGTGCCGCTGAACATCGAGCTCAAGCTCGAGGTCTGGGACTCGCCCAACTCGGCCGGAATCGTCATCGACGCGGTGCGGCTGGCGAAGCTCGCGCTCGACAACGGCGTCGGTGGAGCGCTCGAGGGGCCGAGCGCGTACCTGATGAAGTCGCCGCCGAAGCAGCTCAAGGACGACGATGCCTACGCGGCCGTCGAGCAGTTCATCAAGAAGCACGCGCGCAAGCCGGTGCGGCAGAAGGCCGCGCAAACCGCCTAGCGGCAACCGGCGTAGAGTTCTCTATACCCGAGATACGAGGGGGGCCTGGAAAACAGGCCCCCCTCCCCCTCGGGCGGAGAAGTCCGCCGAGCTTTACTGGCTGAACAGTCCTACGTCGTCGAAGGTTACGGTGCCGCTGGTCGAAAGGTCGGTCGGCGCGAACCCGGTCAGCACGACGCGCGTCGACGCGACGCCCGCCGGTACGGTCGTCGTCTGCACGAGCGTCGTAAAGCCCGCGGTGCTCAGGGGCGTCGTCAGCAGCCGTACCGTCCCCACGACGTCGCCGAGCGGGCCCAAGTACACCAGGCTGGCGGTCGCGCCGGAAGAGAGAGCGCTCGCCCGCACGTCGGTGACGAGCTCGAGCGTCTCGCCGGGCGCGACCGTGACCGAGTCGCTCGTCCAGGTCGGCGCGCCGAGGACGGCAGCGTTCCCACCGTTGCCGGTGGACGACGCGCTGTGCGTGCCGTCGCTGCCTCCGGAGCTCCAGGAGTTGGTGCCGGCCCGGCCCGCGTCGTCCTCCTGCCAGTGGTCGGGCTGCCCGTCCGCGTTGGCGTCCGCCTCGAACGATCCGTTCTCGAGACGGTTGCCGCGCACGGTGATCGTGATCTCGCGGCTGTTGTTCGTTTCGTCCGACTCTGCGACGGCATTCGCCGAATCGGCCGTCGCGCGGATCACGTGCGTGCCGCGCTGGTGGCGCGTGCTCCACTGCATGGACACGGTCGCCGACTCGCCCGGCGCGAGGGCCGGGGTCGCGAACCGGCCGAGGACGACCGCGCCGTCGAGCCGGAACTCCGTCTGCGAGGCGCCGGCGCCGACGTCACCGTCGTTGCGGACCGTGGCCGTGAACGTGGTCGTCTTCCCCTCGCGGGGCTGGTTGTCGCTGGCCGTCAGCGCGCTCACCCGGAGGTCGGGCCGCAGCGAGGGCACGACGCACGCTCCTGTACCGGCGGCGACATCGGCGGCCGAGGCCTGTCCCGATCGCGTCGGCGGCGCGGTCAGTCCGGAAGCCTCCGCCGAGGGCGGCGGCACAGGCCCTGTGAGTGGCAGATTCTCGGTCTGCTGCGGCGGCGCGTTCGGGTACGACGCGTACGTCACGCGGTCGACCGACGCGCCGAGGTACACCGGTGAGGACAGCAGCTCGTCCGACTTGAAGCGGAAGCGGACGAGGGTCGGAACGCCCGGGTTCCGGAAGCGCACTTCCGCGGCCGAGTAGTCCGGGTAGCCGTTGTTGCCATCGAAATGACCGGCCTCCGTCCAAGTCGCACCCCCGTCGGGCGAGTACTCGACGTGCACGAAGTCGAAGGTCGGCTCCGTGTCGAGAGCGAGCTGGAACTCGACAGCGGCCAGCTGGCCCGTGAACGAGACCGGCGTCGGCGCGGTGAGCGTCGTCTCGTTGAAGTTGTGGTACGAGTGGATCCCGGTCACGGTGTGGGCGACGTGCCAGCCGTTGCCGGACCCGCCGGCGCCGGTCGCACCGCGCGTCCAGCGCGTCTCCTGCCCAGCCTGGTCCTGCGTCGAGCTTGCGACCGTCCAGCCGTCGGTCCCGGTCTCGAAGTCATACGTCGACCCGTGCTGCGTGCGCGGCCCGGGGTCCGGCGCATGCCGGTAGAAGTCGTAGCCGGCACCGCCGTTCGTGTCGGTCGTGGTCGCTCCGTTGCACGCGCGCGACCGCACGACGAACTCGTAGAACTTCGCGGGGTCGAGGCCCTGCACCTGGACGTTGTGGATCTTCGTCCGGGCGAGGGTGCCGACCTGCGTCCACGCGGTCTGTCCCCGCTCGCGGAAGAGGATCATCGAGTCGGAGTCGACGTTGTCCGTCCGCCAGGAGACGGTCACGGACCCGGGCCTTAGCCCGTCGTGGATCCCGATTTCCGAGATGACCGGAGCCGGCGCGTTCGCGTCGCACGCCTCCCCAGTCGGGTAGCCGCCGCCGTTGAAGAGCAGGAGTCTCGGCCGGAACTCGGGGCCGCTCGAACGGCGGTTGAAACCGAAGTCCATCGCAAAGAGACCCGTCTCCTCGATGTTCGACGACTGATAGCGGAACGCCGCCTTGCGCTGGCCGCCGGCCACTGTCGAGAGTGTCGACTTGAGAGCGGCAAGATCGGAGCAGTTGAACGTGAACGCGTACCGCTGGCCCCCGCCGCGCTTGTACGTCGTCTCGGGGAACACTCGAGCGGAGGCAGGCGCCGAGCGAATGCCGTCGTAGTTCTGCGTGCCCCAGCTCGGCTCGACGGACTCGTCGAGCAGATCGACCGAGAACTGGGGATCCGACAGGTACGGGACGACCCAGTTGTGACGGCTGGTCGTCTCGACCGCGGCGCCCGTGATCGCATTTGGATCGACGGCGCTCTCCGGGACGCGGAACATCCACGCACCGAGGTGCCGCTGCACGACGGTGTCGAGCGGGTCGACGAAGGATGTGCCTGCGTACAACTGCGTCCCGGTTCGCCAGTTCGCGGCACCGTTCGGTCCGCTCGAGAAGTAGCCGATATCCGGTGCGTCGGCCTGGTACGCCCTCGCTGGGCTCGTGTGCGAAACCGACTCCGAGACGGTGTTCGCGGCCAGGTCGCGAGCGCTGAGGGCGATCGCGTACGTCTGGCCCGCCCCGAGGCCGGTGAGCCGGATCTCGTGGCTCGTGCCGAGCACGGGCTTGTCGGCGTACTCGGCCGACGTCTCGATCGGGCCCTCGTTCAGACCCGGGAAGCCGTCGGTGCCCTCGACGTACGAGTCGACGTACGTGTTCCCGCCGGCAACGGCCTGCGCGGTCGTCGGCTCGTTCGTCGTGAAGCGGATCATTGCGGTGTCGGAGCTGACCGGCTCGACCTTGACGTTCGAGATCGTCGGCGCGCCGGCGATGTCGCGCTGGCGCGGCGGGCCGGCGACGAAGCTCCCGCCGACGGCGGAGATGAGACCGCTCGCCGCGAGCGCGAACCCCTGGTTGCCCGTTTGAACGGAGACACCCGTGACGGTGATCGTGTACGGCCCGGGCGCCGGGCTGGCGACGCGAACCCGCTCCACGGGGTTGCGGGAGTCGGGTACGCCCGCACCGGGCAGCGTCTCGGCGACGGCGACCGACGGCGTCGCCCGGCTGTTCATGTTGTTGCCGACGAACGTCCCGTCCGGTCCCGTCACGGTCAGGTTCAGGTTGTTGACGAGAGCCGGCGTGCCGGCCGGGAGGAGGTTCGGCGCGTCGGTGTACGCGAGCGTGACGTCGAGCGGCGCGCCGGCCTGCACGTTGACCGTGTAGGAGCGCGTCGCGCCGACACCGGTCGCGAACGCCTCCGAGTCGCCGCGCCACACGTCGCGGTACCAGTTGTTGGTGGGGTCGTTGGCGAAGTAGAGCGAGTTGTCGAGGTTGACGCGGCCAAATCCCTGGCCGGCCGACGGCCACTGCCCGTCGAGCGCGCGCTGCCCACCGTCGTCACCCGTGTACCACCCGCGCATGCGCTCCGCCCCGTTGACGAACGCCGCCTTCACGAGCGCTGCGCTCGGGTTGTGTCGGCGAGACGAGCTCGGCGCCCCGGCAGCGAACCCCTTGCCGCCTGCCGGCCCGTAGCCGTCGTAGAAGTATTGGCGGACGAGCGTGGCCAGACCCGTGAGGATCGGCGCGGACATCGACGTCCCCTGGGCCGTGTGCTCGTCGTCGACCGAGCCGCCCTTCGCCGAGACCACGATCTGCCCCGGCGTCGCGAGCTCGGGGCCGAAGCGGCCATCTGCGGTCGGCCCGTGAGAGGAGAACGAGGCAAGCGAATCGATCGAGACCATCGGCTGGCGGCCGTTGGCGGATGCGGCGCTGGAGAAGTCGTTCTTCGCGACTCCCGGCGTCGAGATCCGGCCCGGGTTCGGTCCGTCGTTCCCCGCCGAAACCACGATCACCATGTCTTCGTGATCCCAGACGAAGCGGTCGAAGCGCATCGCCGAGCCGTCGTCGACGACGCCCGTGATCGAGCCCCACGAGTTGTTGTGCGTTCGCGCGTCCTCGGTCGCGACGTAGTTGCCGTAGTCGGCGACGTTGCCGTTGACGGGACTCGACGTCGGCACGCCGGCCGGGTTCCGCGGACGATACGCCTGGCGGAACATGTTGTACTCGTCGGCCGGCAGCCCGCCGAGGCCGCCGCTCGTCGTCGCGATGTTCTGGTGCACGTGCTTCGCGGCAGGCGCCATCCCGTCTGCGCCCTGCCAGGAGCCGTAGGGCGGCTTGTCGCCGTCCACCGAGCCGGCCGTGTGCGTACCGTGCGACGACTCGTCGAACATGTTCGGCCCCGCGTTGCCGAGGTCGAAGTAGGCGACCATCTTGCGATGGCCCGTTCCGTTGTTCTGAACGGCGTCCATCTGCGCCGGCGTGTTGCCGGGCGTGACCTGCGTGTAGATCGCTTCCTTGCAGACCCCGGCGGCGTCGCAGTCGCGGAAGTTCACGTGTGCGCGGTGGTTGAGGTCGTACTTGTAGTTCACGCCCGTGTCGGCGACCGCCGCCGTCTGGCCGGCGCCGTTCAGGCGGTCGGGTGCAGTCGCGGCGAAGAGATCGCGGACGCCCGTGTCCGTCACCCAGCGAGCGTTGAAGTTCATTGGGAACGCTTTCGGCGGCGTCCCGATCCACTCGACCGCCGGGAGGGCGGCGATCGCGGGAACTTGGGCACGCGTCGCCTCCACGTCGACGACGACGCCCGCGTCGCGGAGGACCTTCACGCCCGCGATCCGCGCCAGCGCACTGGCAACTGCGCTCGGGTCGGGGTCGTCCGCGAAGACGTGGACGCGATAGCGCTGCGTGCCCGTCAGGTCGAGCAGGCCCGGCTTCGCGCCGGCGGCGACTGGGACGCGCCAGGCCGGCTGGTAGTAGCCGCTCCAACGCACGGCCGGATTCGCGTCGATCGCGGCCCGCTGTGCGGGGGTCGCGCGCACCATGTACGTATCGTCGGGGACGGTGCCGGCGATGCGGGCGCCCGCCTTCGCAACGGCAGCCTCGACCGCCGCGTACTCCTTGCCGTCGACCTGGACCAGCCAGTACTGGGCGGTGCCGGCGGGGAGCGTCGACGCGTCCTTGAGCGAGATACCCGGAACGCTCGGCGGCGGGCCAGCCGTCGGGTCGAACGCCCCCGCGAGGAGCCGGATCAGCCCGTCGCCCTCGGCCTGGAAATTCTCGAGTGGCCCCGTGACCGGCGCGTTGACGCTCTTGCCGAGGTCCGGCGCATTCGTTCCCGTGCTCAAGACGCCGGTGCTCGGCGTGGCGAGCAGGCCGGCGACGACTGCGAGTGCTGCAATGACCCTGACGGTGCGCATCAAAGATTGCCCTCCCTTTTGCTCTTCTCTACGACGTCCGAGGGGTCCTCGAACTTGCGGGCGCAATTTCGAGGCGTGAATCGAGGCGGGATTCTAGCCCTGCTCGCGCTAAATGCAAGTAGGAATCTTTCTGGAAGATTTCTGCCAGTTTTTTGTCCGAGTTGATTGACGAATCAATCTGTTGCGTGTTCGTTGACTGACGAATCAATCGCAGCAGGATTTCGCGCTGAAACGCGCGAGGAAGACGCAGTTTTCGTCAGCTACGAGCGGCTGAGGCCGTCACAGAGGATCTCCGCGACGTTCTGCTCGGCCCGGGCGATGTCGTCGTCCGAGTCCGGGAGCTGGCCCATGACCCAGCCCGTTAGCGTCTCCTCGAGGGCGCCGTAGAAGACCGTGGCCGCGACCTTCGCGTCGAGGTCGGCGCGGAACTCCCCGCTCGCCTGCCCGCTCGCGACGATCCGCTCCAGCGCCTCGTAGGCGTGGCCGATCTCGTCGATCTGCTGCTGCAGCTGCTCGGGGCTTCGCGTCACCTCGCGGACGAGCACGCGCACGAGGTCGGGATCGCGGCGCCACGTGCGCAGGAGCAGCGCAGTCACCTTGCGCACCTTCTCGCCGGCCGGGTCGTCGCCTTCCTCGACCTCGCGGATGCGCGCGAGCATCTGCTCCCAGGTCTCGCGGAAGATCGTCTGGAGGAGCGCCTCCTTTGACGGGAAGTAGTGGTAGACGAGCCCGTACGCGACGCCGGCCTCCTGCGCGATCTCCCCGACACGGCACGCGTGATAGCCCTTCCGCGCGAACGCGCGGACGGCTGCGTCGAGGATCTGGCGGCGCTTTTCCTCTTGGGAAACGGCCGGCACGACGGGAACTCTACGGCACCGCTTGCGTACACTCGGATTCCGGCCGTGCGCATCTGTCTCGTCACGCCGTTCGCCTGGTCGCAGCCTCACGACGTGAACGAGCACGCAATGGGGGTCGCCGACGCGCTGCGCGCGCTCGGCCACTCGGTCACCGTCCTCGCTCCGTCCACGCGGGCGACCGATCTCCTCGCCGGCCGCCGCGCGCTGCAGGACGGCGCCGACGCGCCGCTGATCGCGCTCGGGCCGGCGGTCCCGATCTCGCGCCGCAGCCGCGTCGGGCTGCCGGTCGGCGTGCGCGCGAACCTCGCGCTGGCGCTGGAGCGCGGAGGCTTCGACCTCGTGCACGGGCTCGAGCCGGGCCTGCCGAGCCTGTCCTACATCGCGTTGCGCGACGCGAAGGCGCTGACCGTCGCATCCTTCTTCAGCCCCGACCGGCTCGCTTACCCGCCGGCGCGGTCACGCCGTGAGCGACTGCTGGCGCGGATCGACGCGCTCGTCGCCGCGTCGCCGGAGGTGGCGCATGCGGCCTCGCAACGGTTTCCGGGCGAGTACGACATCGTCCCGGAGGGCGTCGATCCGGAGCTCTTCCACCCCGGCGAGAAGCGCCGGCTCGTCGTGCTGGAGTGGCGGCCGACGGAGCGGCCGCTCAGCCGCGCGACCCTGCGCGCGATGCGCGAGCTACCGGACTGGGAGCTCGTCTTCCTGCGGACGAAGCCGCTCAGCGGGCGGCCGACCGTGCCGGCGCGCCTGCGCGGCCGCGTGCACGTACGCACCGCTCGCGACGGCCGGTCGCGAGCCGCCCTATTGAACGAGGCGG
>DASQWH010000004.1:0-3330 GCA_035640335.1 Gaiellaceae bacterium
TCCTCGGCTGTAAGGGTCTCGGCCCGAGGCCCAGTAGGAGTAGCGAAGGAGGTCCCCCGATCGGCCGGAACAACTCCTGCTCGCGCGACGAGGGGCTCGACCGGCGGCGGTTTCGCCCCGCGGTCCTCCTAGCCGTGCTCACGGCCGTCGTCAGCGTCGGCGCTGCGCGACCCCCCGGGAAGGAGCCGAAGTTTCGCGCCGTCCGCGCCGTCGCCGACGCGTACGTCTCGGAGGCCAGCAGCCGCGCGAACTTCGGGCAGGGCACGAATCTCCGGCTCGATTCCTCACCGCTCGCCCGCGCATTCGTGCGCTTCAGGACGAAGTACCTCTACCGGGGCGACGTGAGACAGGTCAACCTGCTCGTGTACAGCCGGACGGGTACCCGCCGCGGCTTCCGCGTCCGCCTTGTGACCGCGGCTTGGCGCGAGAGCCGGATCACCTACGACAACGCGCCGCGCTTTTCGGACCGGTTCGTCGCGTCCGGCCCCATTCGGCCAAGGTCGTGGAAGGCGGTCGACGTGACGCCCCTCGTCGACTATGACGACAGCGCCGTCAGCTTCGCGCTGACGACCCTCGCTCGGAACGGGCTGGAGCTCGCGAGCCGGGAGACCGGCTTGACCGGGCCACGGCTCGTGATCGAGCTCGAAGCCGAGAGCGATGGGGCCCCAAAGTGAGCGAAGGAGCCCTAAAGGGTTAGGCCGTTTCGGTCGAAAACATAGGTCTCAGGTCCTGACCGGCAGGAGGCGCACGATGCAGCTTCTCCTCGTAGACGACGACGCGGGACTGCGGACTCTCCTTCGAACGACGTTCGAGGTCTTCGACATCGCCGTCGAGGAGGCCGACTCCGCCGCGCAGGCGCTCCGCCGTATCGAGGAACGACGGCCGGACGTGGTCGTGCTCGACGTGCATATGCCGGGCATGAGCGGGCTCGAGCTCTGCAGCCGGCTGAAGGGTGCTCCCGAGACGGCCGGCATCGGCATCGTCGTCCTGACGGGATCTGAGCGCGGCACCGCCGACGACGCGGCCGCCGCCGGGGCCGACGCTCTTTTGCGCAAGCCGTTCAGCCCGCTCGAGCTGCTCGCCGTGGCCGAGCGGCTCGCCGGCGGGGTCTACGGCGTCCCGTTCCGGGCGAGCAAGAAGGCGCCCGAGGAGCAGCTGCTCATGTACGCGCGTGACCTCCGGCACCTACTCGAGATCGAACGCGGGCAGCGCACGCTCGTCCAGCAGGCGTACGTCGAGACGGTCGGCGCACTCGCCGGTGCGCTCGAGGCGAAGGACACGGGCACGCGTGAGCATTCGCAGCGCGTGCAGCGATATGCCCTCGAGCTCGCCGGGGTGGTCGAGCCGCACGTGACCGAAGATCCCAGTACCGAGTACGGCTTCCTGCTCCACGACATCGGCAAGATGGCGATCCCCGACGACATCCTGCTCAAGCCGAAGCCGCTCTCCCCCGGCGAGCGCCGGCTGATGGAGACGCACACGGTGCTCGGGGAACAGGTGCTGGCCGGAGTCGCGTTCCTCCAAGGTGAGGGCCTGCGCGTCGTGCGCTCGCACCACGAGCGGTGGGACGGCGGGGGCTATCCCGACGGGCTCGAGGGCACCGAGATTCCCATCGCCGCGCGCGTCTTCGCCGTCGCCGACGCGCTCGATGCCATGACGAGCGACCGCCCCTACCGCCAGGCGCGGCCCTGGAAGCAGGCGGGCGAGGAGATCGTCGCGGAGGCGGGCCGGCAGTTCGACCCGCGCGTCGTCACGGCGTTCGTCGAGCGCGAGCGCGAGCTCCGGGCGATCCAGCGCGAGTTCGCGGCGGCGTAGAAACCTCCACTGCGTACGTAGAAACCTCCACCGCGTATCTTCCGCAGAACGAGTGCCGGCTACCGCGAGTACAGCGACGACTACTACGCGCCCGCCGGCAACATCGTCGAGGCCTTCTATCGCGACGTCGGCAACATCGGCCACGGGGCCACGCCGACGCTAAGTTGAGACTGCCCTAGCTCTTCTCGGCCGGCTGGGCCGTGATGCTCCACTCCGCGAGGTCGCGGATGGAGACGATGCCGACGGCGCGCTCGCCCTCGACGACTGGCAGGTGGCGGAAGCCGCCGTCGAGCATGATCTGCACCGCCTCGACTGGATCGGTCGACTCGGAGACGGTCTTCGGGTCGGCGGTCATCCACTCGCGCACGCGCGCCTCGCTCGTGTGCACGCGGCCCGCCACGGCGCGGGTCAGGTCGCGTTCGGTGACGATGCCGAGCAGGCGGCCGTAGTCGGACACGACGATCGCGCTGACGCCGTACTGGACCATCTTCTCGGCGGCGTGGCCGATCGTGTCCGACGGCTCGATCGTGATCACGTCGGTCGCCATGAGCTCGCCTAGCGTCGCCATGCGGCGAGCATAGCCGCGGCGGCAGTCGGACGCTAGGGCGCCGTGGGCGGGCGGAGCGCCGGGTGCCGCGGCGTGCCGTGTGAGGTCTCACGGGCGCGCAGATTTTCGGCGCGCGCGTCGAGCTCACGGCTGCGCTCGCCGATCGCGCGCTCGAGCTCGTTGAGGCGCTCTGAGCGCCGGTGCAACATGACCTTCTGGTTCTGGGCGAACTCTTCGGCGCTGGCGACCTCGCGCTCGCGCCGCTCGAGGTCCCGCTCGCGTAGGGCGAGGATGTCTTCGGACGGCTGCTGGGGAAGCATTTGCTCGCGCTCGGCCAGGGCCTGCTCTCGCTCGAGCAGCTCGCGGTCGGCGTCGCGAACCGCCTGCTGGAGCCGGCGCTCGCGCTCGGCGAGCTGCTCGACGTGGCGGGCGAACGCAGCCTCGCGCGCGCTCGCCTCGTCCGCGCGACTCTGTTCCTCGGCGTCGAGCTCCTCTCGCAGCCGCCGCTCGCGCTCGGCGAAACGCACCCGCTCGGCCTCGAGCCGGTCGTTTGCCTGGCGCTCGTGCTCGACGAGGGCGGCCTGGGCCCGCGCCAGTCTGGTCTTCAGCTCCGAGATCTCCGCTTCGAGCGCGCCGTTGGCGGTCGAGCGCTGATCGAGCCGCGCTAGCAGCTCCTCGATGCGGTTCTCGGCTTCGGCGACGCGCGCGCCGCGTCCCTCGAGCTCGCTGAGGAGGGAGCCGAGCTCGTTCCGGCGCTCTTCGGGCAGGCCTTCGAGCAGCTCCGAGGTCGAGCGGACGACGTAGCTCTCGAGGTTGTCGCGGAGTTTGCTCATGGCGGCGGGGTCGCTACGACTATCGGCCGCATGGGGCCTGGGCTGAAGAGGCTCTAACGGCCGCCGCGGCCGACGACGAGCCGCACCGGGAAGCCGCGGATCCTGACCGCGCCGGCTCGCGGGCTCTGGCCGAGG
>DASQWH010000005.1:0-8225 GCA_035640335.1 Gaiellaceae bacterium
ATCCGTCACGGTGCCCGTTGTCTGGGTCTCCGAGCCGATCGATGCGGGCTTCTACGGCTATGAAGTCCCGCGCGAGCAGTGGGCGGTCGGCCACCGGCCGACGCTCGTCATCCTCCGCGACGCGGAGGGTCGCGAGCTTCGCCGGGACGCGTCGGCGTTTACGGCGCCGTCGTTCCGGCCGGGGCCGTCGGACGGTCTGGTCGAATGCCTGTTCCGGCGCGGTGGGAAACCGTGTCTCGACGCCGCGCTCGGTTCACGCGGCCCCTCGAAGACCGACGAGGAGCCGGCTAGGCCGCCCAAGTGGGGTGGCGGCTGACCGGAAGAACGGAGCGGCGCAGGAGTCGAACCTACCGAGCCGTGGGTTGCACGACCGCACCGGTTTTGAAGGTCTGACGCGCGCGCTCGCTCCGCTTGGCTAAGTGCGTCTACGCTCCGTCCGTCTCGCTCCGATCGGCTCCGGTCGGCCCAGGTGGGCAGAGGTTCGGGCAGAAATATGTCGGCGCTGCGCCCAATACGCTGCTGAAGGCGGGCGAGACTGAGGAGGCCTCGCGGCGCGCTGACTCGACGAGCTGGCTAGCTTGAAAGTGGGGGCCGCGCCGGGGGAAAGGATTGCGGAGCGCGGCCCCTCACTCTTAAGGAAGTACTTGCCGACGCAGCCCCGCAGTCCGCCAGGCCACCCCCAGCGTACGCCCCGGCGGAAAGCGCTTCAAGGGGGGACAAAATGGGCGGAGCCCCTCGTCCTCCCTGAGCGCCTCACGCAATTACCCAAACCTGGCCTGGTTAGGATGGCTCGTCTATCGATGAGGGGGAGGGCAGGATGAAGAGATTCCTTCTCGCGCTGACGATGCTCCTCGCCGGATTGCTGGCACTCTCCGCGACCGCCGTCGCGGACGTCAAGATCACTGACCAGACGTACGTCCGCCACGACGGCGGTAGCGATGCCGTCATCGCCTCGTGCGGGAGTGACGCGACGACGCCGACACCGGACGGCGACGCAGGCGGTGAGCGGCAGGCGAACGAACCCGCGGTTGCGGTCAGGCCCGGGGAACCGAGGTTCGTCGTCGCGAGCGCGAACGACTATTGCACGGTTCCGTTCACGCTCGACGCGTGGCAGGGCATCTATGTCTCGAAGAACGGCGGATCGAGCTGGACTGACTCGCTGCTTCCCGGGTACCCGGGCGACACCAGCGCCGAGGGAGCGGCGTCACCGCTTGAGACGAACTCGGGCGACCCGCTGCTCGACTGGGACAACGACGGGCACCTGTTCGCCGGCGGGATCTCATTCAACCGCACCGAGACGAACCCGAGCGGCCTCGTCACGCCGACGAACGGCCACGTCTACGTTGCGAGGTACACGAGAAGCGCTGCGGCTCCGCTCGGGATCGAGTTCGACCAGACTGTGATCGTCGGCGAAGGCACGCCGGGGCAGTTCCCGTTCGCCGGCCGCTTTCACGACAAGCCGTCGCTCAGGGTCGACGACTGGGCCTCGAGCCAATTCGAAGGGAACGTCTACATCGCGTGGACGATCTTCCCGGGCTTCGGCGGCGACCAGATCCTGTTCTCGCGCTCGACGGACGGCGGGCTCACCTTCTCGAGGCCGATGGTGCTCTCGCATGGCCTGGCAAGCGCGCAGGACAGCGACATCGCGGTCACGCCCGACGGGACCGTCTACGTCGTCTGGGGCGAGTTCGAGGCGACGTCGCCGAACGTGAACGACGAGATCGTCTTCGTCAAGTCGACCGACGGCGGCGCGCATTTCAGTGTTCCGCAGACGGTGACGCCGATCGTCCGGTACGACTCGCGCGACGTCTACGTGTCGGGGGGCACGGCCCGCGACTGCGGGGACGGACCCTTCCTTTGCGTCTCGAACTTCGTGTTCTCGCGCAACGGCTCCGCACCGCAGATCGCGGCCGACGACGACGGCAACCTGTACGTGACGTGGGAGCAGCTCACGCCCACGGCGTCGAACGGCGATACGTACCGGCCGGACGGGCAGTCCCGCGTGCTCGTGACCAAGTCGACGACCGGCGGGGCGAGCTGGGGCGCGCCAGTCACGGTCGACCCTCAGCCCGTCGGCCACCAGTACTTCCCGAACATCGAGTACAACAAGGCGACTGACAAGCTCGGGATGGTCTACTACGACTCGCGGGCCGACCCGTTCTACTCCGTCTTCCGGCCGATCGGGAACCAAGCGAACCCCGCAGGCGGGAGCGGCCTCAGCTCGTGCGGAAGCTCGAGCTCGGTGCCGTGCAACGTGCTGAACACGTTCATCGCAACGTCGAGCAACGGCCTGACGTGGACGCCGACGCTGGTCTCGACGGTGGGGCATCAGCCACAGTACGAGATGTTCAGCGACCGCGACGTGCCCTTCCACGGCGACTACCTTTGGATCGACGCGAAGGGGGCGACGTTCTTCGGTGCCTGGGCGGACAACCGCGATGTCGTGCCCGGTTCCGACCCACGCGAGGCGGTGCAGGACGGCTTCGACGTCCTCCAGTGCCGAACGGCGAACCCGGACGGCTCGTTCAGCGAGGACAACTGCGCGAACGCGGGCGGGCTCGACCAGAACATCTACGGCGCCACGCCCTAGGCCCGAAAGCGGCGCGCCGCAACATCGAGGGGCGGCTCCGGCCGCCCCTCTCAGATGCACTCACACGCAACCCTCCTGCGAGGCGCCACGCAAGAGCTGACCTTCGAAGAGGACGAGCGCCTGTTTCGGGCAGAAATCCGGGTAGACGTAGCGTCTACGTCTTCAGTCTGGACAACGGGGAGCCCGTGCCGCACGGGCTCTCCGCTGGAACCCTGCAAATAGACCGCTTCTCGGGGGCGACGGAGCGGCGCAGGAGTCGAACCTACCGAGCCGTGGGTTACACGACCGCACCGGTTTTGAAGACCGGCTGGGCCACCGGGCCCATGCCGCTCCACCGCTCAGCGTAGCGCCGCTACGCTGCCGGCCATGTGCCGAAACATCCACACGCTCTTCAACTTCGAGCCCGAGGCGAGCGAGGCGGAGGTCCGCGACGCCGCCCTCCAGTACGTGCGCAAGATCAGCGGCTTCACGAAGCCGTCGCAGGCGAACGTCGAGGCCTTCGAGCGCGCCGTCGACGCAGTCACCGAAGCGTCGCAGCGCGTTCTCAGCGAGCTCGTCACCTCTGCGCCGCCCAAGAATCGCGAGGCCGAGGCGGCGAAGAAGCGCGCCCGCTGGGAGCAGCGGAGCGCCGCCTAGCCGCTCCGCGTTCCTGCGCGCCGGAGAATCCGCTCGTCGCCGACGCGGCGCGTGACGCCGTCCACGTCGAAGCGCTCGAGGAGCAGCTGCGCGGGCCGCCGCGAGATGCGGAGCAGGTCGCGGAAGCGCGCGAGCGTGATCCGCCCCTCCCGCTCGCACTCCGCGATCAGCGTCTCACGGGCCTGCGCGTAGGCCTCGCGTGATACGGCGCGCCCGTCACCGAGGCGGACGAGGCGCCCTTCCGCCTCGAGATAGCGCGCCAGCTCCGGGTCGTCCACGCGGGCCGTTCCCGTGCCGGCCTCGGCCAGCAGCGCCTCGAGTGCCGCCGCGGCCTCGCCCCGCTCGCCCAGGGACGCGGTCGTCCCCGGGGCGTACGCCCGGCCGCCGCGTTGCTCGATGCCGAGGCGCGGCACGAGGTCGTCCGCCCACTCGGCAGGCAGGAGCTCGCCGAGTGCGACGCCCGGCTCGAGCGGGGAGCGCTCGGCGTGTTCAGTCAGCCGGGCGTGGACGCGCTCACGCTCGGCATGGAGCCAGTCGGCCGAGTACACCCAGTCGCCGGAGCGCTCGAGGTCGGCGATTCCCGCTGCGAGCTCGCTCGGCGCGAGCAGCGCTCTGGCCGCCAGATCCCTCGTCCGAACCGGCTCGAATGCGAGCGCGCACACGATCGACGCCGCGTCGCCCTGTTCGAGCAGCTCGAGGCGAGCCTCGTCGAGCGAGCGCTGCGGCGACGGATCGAGAACGAGCCCGCCGCCGATCGTCGTTTCACGCCGCAGCACGACCCGGTCGCCACGTGCCGACACCGCGGGCGACGCGAGCCGGAGCTGTGCGTAGCGGCTGCCGATCCGGACGACTCTCGCCGGAATCTCCGCCGTCCCATGGTGCACCTGCAGGCGCGCCCCATCCGGGATCGGCTCGAGCTCCTCGAGGACGACGTCCAACCGGAAGCTCACGGGATACGCGCCGGGCTCGACAAGTGCGTCTCCGCGGCGAAGCTCGGTGCGCTCCAGGCCCGGCAGCGCCACCGCGACCCGCTGCGCGGGGCCGGCCCGCTCGACCGGGAGGTCATGCACCTCGACGCTCCGGACGCGGACGGCGCGGCCGCGCGGCTCGATCAGCAGCTCGTCGCCGCCGCCGATCGACCCGGACCAGAGCGTGCCGGTCGCGACCGTGCCGATGCCGCGCAGCGTGAAGACGCGGTCGACGAACAGTCGGGTCGGCAACTCGCCGCTGCGCTGCTCGCGTCGGTCGGCCGCGCGGGCGAGGGCGGCGCGCAGCTCGTCGAGGCCGGTTTCCTTCGCCGCGCTGACCGCGACGACCTCGGCATCCGGGACGAGCTCATTCGCCTCTGCGACGGCGGCCTCGACGCGCTCCGGGCCGACCGCGTCAGTCTTCGTCACGGCGACGACCCCGTCCTCGATCCCGAGCAGCCTCAGGATCGCCAGGTGCTCGTGCGTCTGCGGCCGCGGCCCCTCGGTCGCGTCGACGACGAGGAGGAAGAGGTCAATGCCGGTCGCCCCCGCGACCATGTTCCGCACGAACCGCTCGTGGCCTGGGACGTCGATCAGCGAGAGGCGGCGCCCGTCGGGCAGGTCGAGGGGCGCGTAGCCGAGGTCGATCGAGATCCCGCGGCGCTTCTCCTCGGGTAGGCGGTCGGTGTCCTTGCCGGTCAGCGCCTGCACGAGCCACGTCTTGCCGTGGTCGACGTGGCCCGCGGTGCCGACCGTCAGCGGCATCGCGCGACGGCTGCGGCGACCTCGTCTGCCTCCGCGTCCGTCAGCGTCCGGCAGTCCAGGAGCAGCCGCCCGTCGCGGACGACGCCGATTACCGGCGGGTCGCCGACCCGTAGCGGCCCCGCGAGCTCCTCCTCGACGGCACACGCGTAGCTCGGCAGCTGCGCAAGCGGAAGGGCGCCGCCGCCGACCCGAGCGACCGTCTCCTCGACCTCCCCTCCGACGAGCTCCGCGAGCCGCTCGGCGCGGGCGCGCACGGCCGCCGCGTCTTCCTTGACCATGCGCAGGACGGGCACGGCCGCCGCCGCCGCGTCGCGGTCGAGGTAGAGCGCGAGCGTCCCCTCGAGCGCCGCGATGGTCAGCTTGTCCGCGCGAACGGCGCGCTGCAGCGGGTGGCGCCGCAGGCGCTCGACGAGGTCGGTGCGGCCGACAGCGATGCCGGCCTGCGGCCCGCCGAGCAGCTTGTCGCCCGAGAAGCAGACGAGGCCGGCGCCCGCAGCGAGGCTGTCGGCGACCGAGGGTTCGTCCTCCACCTGTCCGATCACGCCGGAGCCGAGATCGTCGATGAGCGGCAGTCCGTTCCGCTCGGCGACGCGCGCGAGCTCCGCGACCGACGGCAGCTCCGTGAAGCCAACCTGGCGGAAGTTCGACTGGTGCACGCGCAGGAGCACGGCGGTCTCGGGCCCGATCGCGCGCTCGAAGTCGGCGGCCCGCGTGCGGTTCGTCGTCCCGACCTCGACGAGGCGGGCGCCCGACCGCGCGAGCACGTCCGGGATCCGGAAGCCGTCGCCGATCTCGATCAGCTCTCCGCGGGAGACGATCACCTCGCGCCCCTCGGCCAGCGCCGCGAGCGCGAGCAGCACCGCCGCCGCGTTGTTGTTGACGACGAGCGCCGCCTCCGCTCCGGTCAGCCGGCGCAGGACAGCGGCGACGTGGTCCTGGCGCGAGCCGCGCGCACCGGCCCGGACGTCGTACTCGAGGTTCGAGTAGCCGCGCCCGACCTCCTGGACGCGCTCGAGGGCCCCCTCGGCGAGGGGCGCCCGCCCGAGGTTCGTGTGCACGATGACGCCGGTCGCGTTCAGCGCGCGCCGCAGGCGGGGACGGCGGAGGGCGGCAAGCTCGTCCTGGAGGCGAGTCGCCAGATCGCCCGGGTCGCTACCGGCCTGGATCTCCTCGCGCGCGCGCGCGAGAACACTTCGCGCTGCCTCGATCGCGAGCGGATCGCCGCTTCCACGGGCGAGCTCGTCCACCGAAGGCAGGTCGCGTAGGCGCACGACCAAAGTGTACGAAGCTACTGGGCGTCGGCCTTCTCGGGCTCGGCCGGCACCTCCGCGCAGCGCGTCTCGTAGCACTCGACGACGACGTCGACCGGGACGGCCGGGTCGTCGGTCACGTGCAGCAGCTCGAGATCCTCCTCCGAGATCATCCCGTCGGCGAGCAGCTCGCCGCGTACCCAGTCGAGTAGCTCGCCCCAGTAGTCGGTGTCGAACAGCACCACGGGAAAGTTCTGCGCCTTTCCCGTCTGGATCAGCGTCAGCGCCTCGAACAGTTCGTCAAGCGTCCCGAAGCCGCCCGGGAAGATCACGAACCCCTCGGCCGGCTTCACGAAGCACACCTTGCGCGCGTAGAAGTGGCGGAAGGTGTACGAGACGTCGAGGTACGGGTTCGAGTGCTGCTCGTGCGGCAGCTCGATGTTGAATCCGACCGAGAGGCCGCCGCCCTCCTTCGCGCCGCGGTTCGCCGCCTCCATGACACCAGGCCCGCCGCCTGTGATCACGGCCCAGTCACGCTCGGCGAACCGCCGGCCGACCTCCTGCGCGGCTTGGTACGGCGGCGAATCCTCGGCGACGCGCGCGGAGCCGAAGATCGAGACGGCCGGGCGGTCGATGCGGTCGACGGCCTCGAAGCCGGCTCGGAACTCCTCCGCGATCGAGATCAGATTTCGCGGCAGCGCGGAATCGCTCGACAGGAGCCGCCGGTCGTCCAACGCCTAGATGTCCTTCTCGATGTGTGTCGCGCTCATGCCGAGCGCGAGCGCGACGGCGAGGCCGAGGTAGACGCCGCCGACGACGGCTCGCTGCCAGGGCGAGACGCGGTAGTACGCCTGGTACTCCGGGTGGTCACGCATCCGCCAGCGGTTCCAGAGCTCGAGGCCGCCGAAGACGAGGATGATGATCAGGATCGGGTTCGGGGCGACGATCGTCAGCGCGACGAGGCCGGCGAGCCCGACCAGCCAGAGCGCGGGATGGAGCGCGGCGACGGCCCGGCCCCCGTCGAGCGGGACGATCGGCAGCAGGTTGAAGAGGTTGAGCAGGAAGCCGACGAACGAGAGCGCGACGAGCAGGTCCGAGTCGACGGCTTCGCCGGCGACCCAGAAGCCGGCCGCTCCCAGTGACCCGACGATCGGCCCGGCGAGCGCGACCCGCGCCTCCCGCCAGGCGTTGTCGGGGAGCTGCTTCATCGTGATCATCGCGCCGAGAAACGGGATGAACATCGGCGCGCTGACCGGGATTCCCTGCCGCTTCGCCTCGAGCACGTGGCCCATCTCGTGGATGAAGATCAGGACGACGAAGCCGACCGCGAACTTCCAGCCCCAGAGCAGCGCGTAGGCGCCGACGGAGACAAGCATCGTCGCCGACGTCGTGAAGAGCTTGAGCTTGAAGACCGCGAGGAGGACGAACTTGAACTTGGCGAGTAGGGCGCCGAGGACGAGGAACGGCGCCGCGAGCTTGCGCAAGAGCGGGAAGCGCGGCTCGTGCCTGATCGGCTGCGGCTCGCCGTAGCCGTAGTACGCGAGGGCTTCTCGCTCCTCAGGCGTGAGCTCCGCGCGCTCCTCGGGGGTCAGCTGGCTCATGGGCTGATGGTACCCCCGGGTCCGTGTGTCACTCGTGCGCCAAAAGGGTGACGTCTATGTATCGGCGGCTCCTGCTGACCAGCTGCGGCGTGTACGAAGGGGGAACCGCCCGCGACAAGCCCACCGAGGAGGTTTCCTTGCCCAGACGACGACTGCTCGCTCTCCTGCTCTGCCCGGCCGGCCTCGCGATCGCGGCGCTGACGATCTCGCCGGCCGGCGACGCCGCCCGCCGGAGCGTGGCCGCCTTCGCGCGGAACGCCGGCGCCGTGAACGGCATCAAGGCCTCCCGCACGCCCAAACCGGGCCGGCTCGTGCCGCTCGGGCGCAACGCGAAGCTGCCCGCGTCCGTCCTCCCCCTCCAGCGCGGGCAGCGCGGTGCGCCCGGGCCGGCCGGGCCAGTGGGCCCGCCGGGCCC
>DASQWH010000006.1:0-8821 GCA_035640335.1 Gaiellaceae bacterium
CGGCCACTCGATCGACGCCGGATTCGCGCTCGCGCCGTCGCGCGTCGCATAGGCGAGCTGCGTCCGCGGGAACTGGACGATGCCCTCCTTGCGCGGTAGGCACCGCGCGGTCAGGCACTCGAGCTCCCATTCGAAGCGAACGCGGTCGACACGGCCGAACGCGGTCCGCGTCTCCCGGCGCTTCGCGATGCGATAGGCGCCGAAGTCGGGCTCGATCCTCAAGCTGCCCCGCTGCACGCGCGCGGTGTCGTAGACGGCCTCGACGCGGGCATGCACGGGCTGCCCGAAGAGCGGCGTCTGCGGGTCGAGCCGCGAGCTCGTCGCCAGCAGCTCGCTGCCGAGGACAGGCACGCTGCCACTGTCGTCCCGGCCGAGGAGCAGCGCACCGGCCACGACGACCAGGACCGCGCCGATCGCGACGGTCAGCAATGGGCCGCGGCTCACCACGGCCCCACGAGCTGGTGTCGGCGCAGGTCGGCCCAGGCGAGGAACTGGCTATAGATCTCGTCCCGGTCGGTCGAGGCGACGAGCAGCGGCTCGAGCCCGAAGCTGCGCAGCCCGTCGACGAGCCGCTCCAGGCGGTCCTCGTTGTCGTGCCGTCGGCGCCGCGCCTCACGCCGGCTCAGCCGTACCGGCCGCAGGCGCCCCGTGCGGGCGTCGGCGAGTGGCACGACGACCGACGAGACGGGCGGAAAGCTCTGCTCCCAGGTCGGATCCTGGATCACGACCGGCACGATCTCCCAGGGCAGGTCGGTCACCTGCGTCCACGCGTCTGCGGCGGGCGGCCGCAGGAAGTCCGAGAGGACGAACACGAAGCTGCCGGGCGGCAGCGACCGGCGGCTCGCGGCGAGGTGCTCGAAGCCCCGAGTCAGGTTGTCAGGCTGGGCCTCGTAGACGGAGTAGCGCAGGTGGCTCTCCTTCACGCGCCAAAAGTCCTGCTGGCTGTGCGGCGGCCGCCAGAACGGCTCGGCGTCGCCGTGCGCGAAGTCCAGGTAGCCGACGAGGCCCCGCGCCTTGGCCGTCGAGTCGGCGATCAGCTTCCCGGCCTCGAGCATCGCCACGGGCTTCGACAGCCACGGCAGGCCGGCTGGATAGAGCGCCATCTCGGGTCGACGGTCGCAGAAGACGACGACCCGAGGGGCCTCCTCCGCGAAGCGCTCTCGCACGATGAACTCGTCGGTCCCGCGCGCCGAGGAGATCTTGGCCGACGCTCGCCAGTCGATCGCGTCGACGTCGTCGCCGGCGCGATACGGGCGCGAGCTGGCGATGTCGGACCCAGGACCGCGCCGTACGCTGCGCACGGTGCCGAACGCGAGGCCGATCAGCCGGCGACGCGGCACGAGCGGGAACGTCAGCTCGTACTGAGCCGCCGGCACGGGCTAGGACTCCGGCGGCTTGATCGCCACGACCTCCCCGGCGAGGTCGGCCTGCGGCCGCGGGCACCGCTGCAGGCAGGCGGTGCGGAACTCGTCCAGTGCCTGCCCCCAGCCGACGCGGCGCACGTCGGCGAGGAACGCGGGCGTGAACAGGATCCGGTGCGCGATGACGGGGAGGATGAGCTCCTCCACGTCCTCCGGCAAGACGTAGTCGCGCTCGTGAAGTAGCGCCCACGCGCGGGCCGCTTTCTCGAGGGCGAGGCTTCCGCGCACGGATGCGCCGATCGCGACGCCGTCGAGCTCACGTGTGCCGCGGACGAGGTCGATGACCCAGCGCTCGAGCAGCTCGTGGACGAAGACCTCGCCGACAGCCTGTTGCAGGTCGGAGACGTCCTCGGCCGTGACCACGGCCTCGACGTGCTTCAGCGGGTGGCCGTGCCGCTGCTCGCGGACGATCTCGACCTCGTGGTCGGGGTCGGGGTAGCCGAGCGCCGTTTTGACGAAGAAGCGGTCGAGCTGCGCCTCCGGAAGGGGGAACGTGCCTTCCAGCTCGATTGGGTTCTGCGTGGCGAGCACGAGGAAGGGCGTCTCGAGGACGCGGGTCCTCCCGTCGACGGTCACCTGGCGCTCGGCCATCGCCTCGAGGAGCGCCGACTGCGTCTTCGGCATCGCCCGGTTGATCTCGTCGACGAGGACAACGTTCGCGAAGATCGGGCCGGGGAGGAACTCGAAGTCGCGGGTCTTCTGGTTGTAGACGGAGAGCCCCGTCACGTCGCTCGGCTGCACGTCGGGCGTGCACTGGATGCGTGAGGGCACGGTGCCGCTGATCGTCTGGGCGATCGCCCGCGCGAGGACGGTCTTGGCCGTCCCGGGCACGTCCTCGAGCAGGACGTGGCCCTCGCACGCCAGCGCGGCGAGCACGAGCTCGATCTCGCGGCGCTTGCCGTGGACGACCGTCTCGATGTTGTCCGCGATCCGGCGCGAGACGTCGACGGCATGCGCCAGGCGCTCGTCGACGCGGTCGGCTCGCTCGGTGCGGTCCATACCGCGCCCCAGTCTAGGCGTCACCCGCTCGGGGTCGGGGGTCTCACCGTTCACCCTCTGTTAAGACGCTGAGCGGACTCAGACGTTGAAGCGCACGTTGAGCAGGTCGCCGTCGGCGACGGTATACGTCTTGCCCTCGAGCCGCTGGACGCCGCGCCGCGCGGCCTCGGCCCGGCTGCCTGCGTCGACGAGGTCTTCGTAGGCGATCACTTCGCAGCGGATGAAGCCCCTGGCCATGTCCGTGTGGATCGAGCCGGCGGCGTCGAGCGCGGAGCTGCCGGTCTTTAGTGTCCAGGCACGGGCCTCCTTCTCGTTCGCGGTGAAGAACGTGAGCAGGCCGGCCTGGTCGAAGAGCGCCCCGATCGCAGTCTCGAGGGCGGACGGGCCGTCACGGAACGCAGCGGCCTCGTCGGCGGGGAGGTCGGCGAGCTCGGCCTCGAGCGAGAGGTCGACGCCGCCTTCGCCGTTGACGACCCGGACGAGCGGCTTCGTCGTCAGCGGCTCGAGCTCGGGTGGTAGCTCGTCGGGGTAGTCCGCGAGCGAGGAGCCCTGCTCGAGGTGCGCGAGCACTCGCTCGAGGTCGGCGACCTCCTGCTTGACCTGCGGGTCGCCGGACTTGGCCTGCGTGCGTACGCGCTCGAGGCGGCGCTCGACGTGGTCGCGGTCGGCGACGACGAGCTCGAGGTTCAGGGTCTCCTCGTCTCGGGCCCGGTCGACGTCCGTGCCGAAGGCGCGCGTGACGGCGAGGAGGGCGTCGGCCTGGCGAAGCTCGCCAAGGACGGCGGGGCTGAGCCCTGGCGGGTCGGTGACGCGAATGGTCGCGGGCGTCGCCTCGCCCGAGCCGACGATGCGCGCGACGACGGGCAGGCGCTCGTCGGGGATCGAAGCCATGCCGACGTGCGGCTTGCCGTACTCGCCGGCGGACGGGTCGACGCCGGTCAGTGCCTTGAACAGCGTGCTCTTTCCCGATCCGACGAGCCCGACGAGGCCAACCTCCAACACGAGCCTGACCGTAGCGCGGTTCGCTGATACCGACCACGCCAAGGGGCGGGACGATTCATCAGGTCGACCCCGCGGTGTGTGCTTTAGGTCGCCGGAAGTGTGAAGCACTTCCGGCGAGTCCCGGGCCCGTGGCCCGGGACCATTCAGCGAGCGACGTGCTTCTGTAGCGAGGCGAGCGCGCGGTGCTGCAAGGACTTCACTGCCCCCTCGGTCTTGCCGAGGATCGACGCCACCTCGCCGTTCGCGAACCCGTACAGGAACTTCAGTGTCAAGACCTGCCGCTGCTCCGGAGACAACCGCGCGATCAGCTCGAGCATCCCGGCGCGCCCCATCGAGCGCATCGCTTGATCCTCGGCGGACAGCTCTTCCGTGCCCGGCGGCTCCGGGACCTCGTCCTCGCTCTGCACTCGCTTGCTGGCACGGAAGTGATCCATCGCCAGGTTGTGCGCGATCCGGAAAAGCCAGGCCGAGAACGGCACTTCACGCCAGCGAAAGCGTCCGATCGCCTCCAGCATGCGCAGGAAGGTCTGGGTCGTCAGATCCTCGGCGTCGTGCCGGTTGCCGACGCTGAGGTGGAGGTAGCTGTAGATGCGGTCGAAGTGCAGGAGGTACAGCTCTTCGAGCGCCCCGCGGTTCCCGCGCTGGGCCTGCTCCACGAGCCGGCGCACGGCTTTTGCCGGCGTGCGGCTCACCACGGCATTCGGTCCAGGGTTGGCCACTGAGGTCCTTCTGCCCGCCGACCCCCGGGGCTTAACTCCGGAAGCGGAAGCCGTCTCAGGCGCTGCTGAAGCCGACCCTGCCCTCGCGCGAGTACCGCTTCAGATACACGATTCGCGCCAGCGGCAGGGTGTAGCGGCCGTCCTCAGCGTCGATCTGGAACGCGCCATCCTGCGAGGAGCTCAGAGCCTGCTCGAGCTCCTCAGCCGCGGCGACCTCCACGTGCGCGCCCATGATCTGGCCCCCTTCGAAGCCGATCTCGATGCGGACGCGCTCGGTTTCAGCCACTCGACACCAGCTCCGCGAGCACTCCGTGCGCCGCGTCCGGGTGCACGAACGCGACCTCGAGGCCGAAGAGGCCGCGATGCGGCTCCTCGTCGATCAGCTCGACGCCCTCGTCCGCGAGCCGCCGCAGCTGCGCGCGGAGATCGGCCACCTCGTAGGCGACGTGGTGCATGCCCGGCCCGCGGCTCGCGAGGAACCTGCCGACATGCGTGTCGTCACCGAGCGGGCGCAGCAGCTCGACACGGCCGGCACCGACGCGAACGGCCGCCGCCTCGACGCCCTGCTCGGGAACCGTCTCGCGCTGCTCGAGCTCGGCGCCGAAGACGCGCCGGTAGGTCTCGACCGCCTCGTCCAGATCGTCGACCGCCACCCCGAGATGGTGAATCCCGTTCGCCTCCACCGCCGGGCGGATGCTAACGGCTAGGCCCTGTCGCCCCCGCGGCCGTCCGGTGCGTGCTCGGCCAGGCCGTCCTCCCGGGACGGCAGCGGAACGACGCGGCCGACGGTCTCGCTCGCCCGCGACTCGGCCTCGACGTCGGCGACGCAGGCGAGGATCTCGTCGCGGACGAGCGTCTCCTTCTCGAGCAACGCATTGGCGAGGCGGTCGAGCGCGGCACGGTGCTTCGTGAGCAGGCGGACGGCCTCGTCGTAGGCGCCATCGGTCAGACGCGCCTGCTCCATGTCTCGCAGCCGCTTCGTCTCCTCGGAGAGCGCGTAGTTGTCGGCGCGCATCGTGCGCGAGACGACGCCCTCGGACATGCCGTACTCGAACACCATCGCCCGCGCGAGGTCGGTCACCTTCTCGAGGTCGTTCGCGGCGCCGTTCGTGACGCGCCCGAAGACGACCTGCTCGGCGGCACGGCCCGCGAGCGCGATCTTCATCCAGTCGATGAACTCCTCGCGCGTGTGCAAGTACCGCTCCTCGTCCGGCAGGTTGAACGTGTAGCCGAGGGCCTGGCCGCGCGGGACGATCGTCGCCTTCTGCACCGGGAAGGCGCCGCCCATGAGGTGCGACATGAGCGCGTGGCCGCCTTCGTGGTAGGCGAGGATCCGCTTCTCCTTCTCGGTCATCACGCGCCGCTGCTGCAGTCCGGCGATCACACGCTCCATCGCGTTGTCGAAGTGCGTCTGGTGGATGTACTGCTTGTTCTCGCGCCCGGCGAAGATCGCGGCTTCGTTCGCGATGTTCGCGAGGTCGGCGCCGGTCAGCCCGGCCGTCTGTCGCGCGACCGACGCCAGGTCGACGTCGGAGGCGAGCGGCTTGCCGCGGGTGTGGACGTGGAGGATCGCCTCGCGGCCGTTCAGGTCGGGAGGCGAGACGAGGATCTGGCGGTCGAAGCGGCCTGGGCGGAGCAGCGCAGGGTCGAGGTCCTGGAGACGGTTCGAGGCGGCCATGACGACGACCTGGTCGCGGTTGTTGAAGCCGTCCAGCTCGACGAGCAGCTGGTTCAGCGTCTGATCCTGCTCGCGGTTGAAGCCGTGGCCGGTGCGGGCGGCGCCGACGGCGTCGAGCTCGTCGATGAACACGATCGCGGGCGCGTCCTTGCGCGCCTGCTCGAAGAGCTTGCGGATGCGTGCGGCGCCGAGGCCCGCGAACATCTCGACGAACGCCGAGGCGCTCTGCGAGTAGAAGTTGGCGCCCGACTCGTTTGCGACCGCCTTCGCGAGCAGCGTCTTGCCGGTGCCGGGCGGGCCGTAGAGGAGGATGCCCTTCGGCACGCGGGCGCCGAGCTTCGCGAACCGCTTCGAGTCGCGCAGGAAGTCGACGATCTCCTGCATCTCCTCGCGCGCCTCCTCGAGGCCCGCGACGTTCTTCCACGAGACGGACGACTTCTTGCTCGCCTCGACGTGCGTCGTCTTCACGCGCGGCATCACCTGGAGGGTGCGCCAGAGCAGGTAGATGATCAGGCCGAACATGACGATGGGCACCCAGACCAGGGCGATCCCGCCGACCTCGCTCAGGGTGTGACCGACGTCCGGCATCTCCGGGCCTCATCGGCAGCGAGCGTCCGATCCTCAAGCCCTCCCCAAGCCGTCCCTAACTACACTGGGCGCGGATGCGCGAGCTGCCCGTGCCCGAGTTCTACCGGCCGGAGCGGGTCGGCGAGGTCTGGCGCGTCCCCTACGAGGATCGCGCGCGCGAGGCGCGCTCCTGGGCGGAACAGCACGGCATCCCGCCCTCCTCGGAAGACGGCTTCCGCGTCTGCCTGCTCGCGGTCGACGTCCAGAACACGTTCTGCGTCCCCGGCTTCGAGCTCTTCGTCGGCGGGCGCTCGGGGACGGGCGCCGTCGACGATAACCGCCGCCTCTGCGAATTCGTCTACCGCAACCTCGGCACGATCACGCAGATCGTCCCCAGCCTGGACACGCACCGCGCGATGCAGGTTTTCCACTCCGTTTGGCTCGTCGACGACGAGGGCAGGCACCCGGAGCCCTACACGCTCGTCTCCGCCGAGGACGTCGAGAGCGGCCGCTGGCGTCTCAACACGGCAGTCGCGGAGAGCCTCGGGCTCGATCCGGACTACGCAGCTCGCACGCTCGCCCACTACACGCGGCGCCTCGCCGAGGGCGGGAAGTACGAGCTCACGATCTGGCCCTACCACGCACTGCTCGGCGGGATCGGTCATGCACTCGTCTCGGCCGTCGAGGAAGCGTTCTTCTTCCATGGGCTCGCGCGGTACAGCCAGCCGGAGTTCCAGGTCAAGGGCGAGCACCCGCTCACCGAGCACTACTCGATGCTCGGCCCCGAAGTCACGGAAGGCCCCGACGGCGAGCAGCTGGCGGGCAAGAATGTCGCGCTCGTCGAACGGCTGCTCGACTTCGACGCCGTCATCGTCGCCGGCCAGGCGAAGAGCCACTGCGTCGCCTGGACGATCGACGACCTGCTCGAAGGCGACGGCGAGGTCGGGCGGCTCGCGGAGCGCACGTACCTGCTCGAGGACTGCTCCTCGCCCGTCGTCGTGCCCGGCGTCGTCGACTACACCGACGAGGCCGACGCCGCGTTCCGCCGCTTCGCGCAGGCCGGGATGCACGTCGTTCGCTCGACGGAGCCGATCGAGGGCTGGCCGGGGATCGGCGAGCGCCTGGCCGAAGCCGTCAGCTGAGCGGGAGCCGCACGACGGCGCGCTTCGCCGTCTGCCGGACAACCTGGAAACCGCGCTCTGCGAAGAGGTCGAGGTAGCCCATGTAGTTGTCCTTCTTCGTGCAGTGCGGATACGCCTCGAGCACGGCGGCCGAGCGCTTCCGGGCATGCTCGATCGCGCCATCGAGCAGGACCCCGGAGATGCCTTCGCCCTGTCGCGGACGGTCGATGACGAAGCACACGATCGACCAGACACCGTCGTCGTCGTCCTGCGGCCGGTACTGCGGCGACTCGAGGAGCGCCGCGTAGTGCTCCCGCGGCGAGACGGAGATCCAGCCGACGGCCTCGCGCCCGTCGTAGGCCAGCAGGCCGGGCACGCGGCCGGCGCGGACGAGCGCGCCGAGCGCGCGCTTCTTCGGCGTGCCGTGCGCGAGGCTGCGGTCGCGCCAGAACATGCACCAGCACCCGTAGCCAGGCACGTTTCGATGCCCGCCGCGAGGGCCGCGGCGCTCGAAGAGATCGACGAGGTCGGGCCAGCGGTTCCGCGTCACCGCATGGACCCTGAGCTTGCTCACTCGACGAGCTCGAGCCTCTCGTTCGGCCTGTAGCGGCGCCCGAACTTCGCGGAGGGGCGCCCGTCCGTCATGACGACGTCCGCCGTGAAGTCGTTCTGACCCCGGATGAGCGACGAGCCGACGCCGTAGGCGTCGACGGGCACGCCGCGCCGCTCGAACTGGTCGATCTTCTCGGCGGTGAAGCCGCCCGAGACGACGATCTTGACCTGCTCGAACCCGTCGCGATCGAGCGCGTCGCGCACCTTACGCACGAGCCGCTCGTTGACGCCGGTCGGCTTGAAGTCGCCCATCTCGTCCGACAGCGAGCGGTCGACGAGGTTCTCGGAGGTGTCGAGCCGCACGCCCCACAGCTTTGGGCCGAGCGCGCGGGCCACCTCGAGCGCGGTTCGCACCGAGTCGTTCTCGAAGTCGACGAGCACGGTCACGTTCAGGTCCTCCGGCGCCCACTCGGCGAACTTCGTCGCCGCGAGCACGGTGTTGCCTCCATAGGACGAGATCAGCGAGTGTGGGACCGTGCCGATGCCGCGGCCGCCCCACCACGACGCCTGCTCGTCGGTCGTAACGCCGACGGGCGTCCCGACGATGCGGCCGGCGACGTGCGCCGCGTAGCCGTCGCCCGTCTGCACACGGTGGTGGTCGTGCCGCGCCGGCATGAAGATGATCGGCTTGCCGTTGGCCGCCTCGAGCACGCGCACGACGTTGCTCGTGATCAGGGTTCGCCGCGCGAGCACTCCCAGGTA
>DASQWH010000007.1:0-3963 GCA_035640335.1 Gaiellaceae bacterium
CGGCTCTCGTCGAACGGCACGTCGTTGCCGGTGCGGCGAAGCACCACGGCGCGTCGCACGGTCGACGCCTCCGCGAGAGCATCGTCGGCGTTCTGCTTCAACGGCACCGGTGAGCCCTTGCGCCAGGCCTCGTCCTGCGTGATCAACAGCTCGCACTCCATGTCGTTCAGGCGGCCGGAGAGCGACTCCGCCGAGAAGCCGCCGAAGACGACGGTGTGCGGCGCACCGAGCCGGGCGCAGGCGAGCATCGCGATCGGCAGCTCCGGAACCATCCCCATGTAGATCCCGACCGGCGTCCCCTTGCTGACCCCGAGCTTCTTGAGCGCGTTCGCGAGCCGCACGACCTCGCGTCGGAGGTCCGAGAACGTGATCGAGCGCCGGTCGCCCTCGGGCTCACCCTCCCAGTGGTAGGCGACCTTGTCGCCGAGGCCCGACTCGACGTGCCGGTCGACGCAGTTGAAGCAGACGTTGAGCTTCCCGCCGAGGTACCACTTCGCGTACGGCGCCTCCCACTCGAGCAGCGAGGTGAACGGCTCGAACCAGGTAACGCGCTCGCGGCCCTCCGTCTGCCAGAACTCCTCGAAATCCCGCTCGTAGATGTCGGGTTGCGCGTTGGCCTGCGCCGCGAACTCCTCGGACGGCGGGTAGCGCCGCTCCTCGAGGAACATAGTCTCGATCGCGGCCGGGCGAGTTTCCGTCACACGCTACGCGTCCAAGTTACGTGAGAAGCCACCAGCAAAGACGTCCGCTTCTCAGGGTTCCAGCTCGTACGGGAAATCAGTGAGGTTCTCGGCGCCGTCCTCGGTGACGAGCACGAGATCCTCGAGCCGGCAGCCGCCGAACCCCGGCCGGTAGAGGCCGGGCTCGAGCGTGACCACGTCGCCCGCCATGAGCTCCGTCCTGCTCCCGCGGCCCAGGCCCGGCTCCTCGTGCACCTCGAGCCCTACTCCGTGGCCAAGCCCGTGGAAGAACCCGTCGGCGAGCACCTCGCCGGGCGCCTTCGAGAGCGACGTGCGCTGGCCGTTCTCCTCGAAGAACTCGCAGACGAGCTTGTAGACGTCGTAGCCCGGCACGCCCGCCTTCGTGCTCTCGAGCGAACGGTCGAGCGCCTCCTTGACGAGGCGGTGGTAGGTCGCCACCTCCTCGGGCGGTGTGCCGACCACGTACGTGCGGGTCATGTCCGCGTAGCAGGCCGACTCCGGATCCTTCGGCCAGAGGTCGATCACGACCGGCTCGTTCGCTGCGATCGGGCCTGAGCCGAGATCGTGGCCGATCGCCGTCTGCGCGCCGTGGGAGACGATGAAGTCCTCGCCGCTCACGTTGTGCTCGGTGAACGCCTGGCGAATCGCGGCCTTGAGGCGCTCGCACGTGAGCGGCTCGCCGTCGAGAACGACGTTGCCATTGGACGCCTCGGCTCGGCGCAGGAGGTCCCGCGCAGCGGCCATCCCGGCCTCGGCCGCGCGCTGCGCCCGCCTGATCCCGGCCAGCTCGGCCTCGTTCTTCACGCGACGGCGCTCTGCGAAGAAGTCGAAGTTCGGCTCGAGCTCGACGCCGTTCGCACGCAGATGGTCGGCGACCTCGAGCGGGAACGAGCCCGGCACGACGGCCTTCGTGATCCCGAGCGCGCGGCATGCGTTCAGGTTGATGTGCTGGAAGACGACCTCGTGCCGGGAGATTCCCTTCGAGAGCAGCTCGTCGTAGCCGAACTCCTCCCACGGATGCGTCTCGATGCCGAGCTCGGCGATGCGTTCCATCTCGAAAGACGTCGAGACGGCGATCCGCTTGCCGTCGCGCTCCGCGTAGAGGAACTCGTCGGGCACCACGATCGGCACTTCGTGGCGCATCTCGGGGGAGCGAGCCGAGTCGGCGAAGATAAGGACGTCCGGCACGGGCGCGCGGAATCCTACCGTGCGACCCCCCTATGCTCGCAACGGTGGCCAGATTCGTCATGTCACGGAAGGTCATGGCGCGGCTCGAGCCAGCACCCCGTGCATACACTGAAGCTTCGTGGAGGACGCGTTCGAGCGGGCCCAGGGGCTGATCGAGCAGTACGCGCAGGAGCTCAAGGGAGAGCTCCCCGAAGACGCTGCGATCTTCGACGCGCACGTCCATCTCGGCAACGACATCGACGGCTTTCGCGGGGTGTACGAGGAGCTCGAGCGGATTCACGACCGCTTCGGGATCTCGCGCGCGTTCATGTTCTGCATGGACGAGCCGGACCGGCATCCCGCCTTCCGTGCCCCGAACGACCGCACTCTCGAGTACGGCCGCCGCTCGGGAGGCCGCTTCATCCCATTCGTGCGGCTCGATCTCGCCGAGGCGCCAATCGAGGAGGCGAGGCGCTGCCTCGACCTCGGTGCGCGCGGGATCAAGCTGCATCCGCGCGCGCAGCGGTTCCTGCTCAACGACGAGCGCCTCGCGCCGGTCTTCGCGCTCGCGGCGGAACGGAAGGTGCCGATCCTCATCCACGGCGGCCGCGGGTTGCCGCCAATCGCCGACCACCTCGCGCGGCTCGTCGACCAATTCCCCGAGGCGCAGCTGATCATCGCCCACGCGGGCATCGCCGACCTCGCGGGTCTCGCGGGCCGGTTCGCCGGCAAGGCCGGGGTCTTCTTCGACACGTCCGTCTGGAGCCCGGTCGACCTGCTCAGCTTCTTCCACCAGGTCTCGCCGGAGCAGGTGCTCTACGCATCCGATTACCCGTACGGCCGCCAGCCCAGCTCGCTGCTGATCGCGCTCCGCACGGCGCGGCTTGCGGGCCTCGACGACGAGCAGGTCCGGAACATGCTCTTCGGCAGCGCGCAGCGGATCGCGGACGGGAAGCCGCCGCTCGAGCCGTCTCCGCCACGCGGAGGCGGCACCTTCACGCAGTCGATGGCGCTCGCGCGCATCCACCAGTACCTGTCGATGGCGACGCCGCTGCTCTGGACCCGGCAGGCCGACTCGATCGGCGTGATCGGGCTCGCACTCAACGCGTGTGACGAGCGCGACGGCTCGCCGGCCGACCTCGAGCGCATCCGCGAGCTGCTGACGACGGCCCGTGAGCTCTGGCGCACGCTGCCCGAGGTGGAGGAAGAGGATCGCATCGACGTCAACCGCGCGACGTTCGGCCTCATCCACCTGGCCGACATCATCGCCGTCACGGCTCCCGCCGATGCCTGAGCTGACCGTCAACGGCGGCACGTACGACGTCGACGCGGAGATCGGCCGCTCGCTCGCGGACGTGTTGCGCGACGACCTCGGCCTGACCGGGACGAAGATCGCCTGCAACGAGGGTCACTGCGGCGCCTGCACGGTCCTCGTCGACGGCGTGCCGACGCTCTCGTGCATCGCGCTCGTGCACACCGTCGAGGGCGAGGTGACGACGATCGAAGGCCTGCGGGAGCACCCGCTCGTGAACGCGTTCGTGCGTGCGGACGCGCTCCAGTGCGGCTACTGCACTCCGGGCCAGATCGTGTCGGCGGCCGCACTCGTCGAGGCGAGCCCCGAGCCGACTCGCGAGCAGATCCGGCATGCGATGGCCGGCAACCTCTGCCGGTGCGGCACGTATCCGAAGATCGAGGAGGCGATTCTCGCGTGGCGAGACTGATCCGAACCGAGAAAGAGGTCGAGGGCCGCTACGAGGACGTCTGGCTCGTCGTCGAGGAGGACTCGCTCGACCAGTGGCCCGAAGGCCCGCGCGAGATCGTAGGCCGGCCGGCCGAGCGCGTCACCGGCCCGCTCCGAGCGCGCGGCGAGGCGCGCTACACCGCCGACGTCCGGCTCCCGGCCATGCTCCAGGCGGCGGTCCTGCGCTCTCCGCACGCGCGCGCGCGCGTGAACAAGATCGACTTGAGCGCGGCCTCGCGGGCTCCCGGCGTGCGGGCCGCGATCGGGCCGGGCGACGCGCACGTGCTCGTCGAAGACGTCGGCTACCCCGGCACCGCGGTCGCGGCGGTCGCCGCCGACACGTATGCGCAGGCT
>DASQWH010000008.1:0-3827 GCA_035640335.1 Gaiellaceae bacterium
CGGAGTCGTGGCCGTTGCTCGAGTCGGGATTGGTGCCGGATGGACCCTCGCCGCCGTCCAGCTCGTCCCGGCAACCCAGGCGCCGCTCGCTGCGGTCAGGACCGCGACCGCGACGATTGCTTCTGGGGCTCCAAGCGCGTCGGCGATGAGGCCGCTCATCAGTGCGCCGGCGACGAAACCGAGGTCGCGCCAGAAGCGGTAAACCCCGATGGCGAGCGCACGGCCGGCGGGCTCGACGGCGTCGGAGACCGCAGCGATGAGGGTGGGGTAGACAAGCGCCGTGCCGAGTCCGAGCAAGACCGCAGACGCGAGGGCCGGCCCGAACGCGCCCTCACCGGCGAGCAGGAGCACGAAGCCGCTCGCCTGGACCAGCATTCCCGCGACGATCAGCGGCTTTCGGCCGGTGTAGTCCGAGAGCCAGCCGGTCAGCAGCTGACCGGCTCCCCAGAACGCGGGATAGACAGCGGCCACGGCGCCGACTTCGGTGACGCTGGCGCCGTGGGCTGCGAGGTAGAGCGGGACGAGCCCCCAGGCGAGCGCGTCGTTGAGGTTGTTGACGAGTCCGGCTTGGGAGCAGGCCCTCAGGACCGGGTGCGAGAACGTGCCGCGAAGAAACGCGCGTCGGAACGCCGGCGACCGGCCGTCGCCGCCGTGGGCGAGCTGCTCGAGCGCGACGTGTCCGAAGGTATCGCGGACCAGCACGATCGAGGCTGTGAGCCCGACCACGACCAGAGCGAGCGCGCCGACCCAGACGACGGTGCGGGGGGCAAACGATGACGCGAGCGCTCCAGTGACGAAGGCGGTGATTGCCACCCCGAGATAGCCCGCGGACTCGTTCAGGCCCAGCGCGAGTCCCCGCCGGCGCGGGCCGACGAGATCGATCTTCATCAGAACCGTCATCGACCATGCGAACCCCTGGTTGGCACCGAGGAACGCGTTGGCGACGACGATGGAGCTCCAGTTGGGCGCAAACGCGATCAGGAACGGAACCGGCAGAGCGAGCAACCAACCGAGCACGAGCAGTCGCTTGCGGCCGACGCGATCGGCGAGTCCTCCGGCGAGCAGGTTGGCGAGCGCCTTGGTGACGCCGAAGGCGACGACGAACGAGAGGATCGCCGCACGCGAGCCGAGATCGAAGTCGCTCTCGCCGACGAGCGGCAGGACGCTGCGTTCGAGTCCGACCATCCCGCCGACGAACCCGTTCAACAGAACGAGCAAGCCGAACTGCTGCGCGTTTGCGCGCAGGCCCAGCCTAATTCCGCTCACGCCTCGACTGCGACGGTGCCCGCGCGGTTCGCGGCCACGATCCGTGCCTGGTCGGCGGGCGCGGGCGGCCGGTCGGCGAGCAGCGCCTGGGCGAAGCTCTCAGCGTCGGCGTGGAGGAGCGCGAGGTTGTGAGTGCGCTCGAACCCGATCGAAGAGAACGGATTGCCGGAGAGCGTACGGCCGCAGAGCGAGCCGCCGTAGTGGCTCGGGTACACCAGGACGTGGTCGGGTAACTCGAGCAGGCGACCGATCGAATGATGGAGCCGGCGGGCGAGCGGCTCAGGGTCACCACTCGCATGCAGGTCGGGCCGCCCGACGTCCCCGACGAGCAGCGAGTCGCCCGTGAGGACGAACCAGGGCAGCTCGTCTCCGCGACGGCGGTCGGCGACGACGTAGGCGTGGTGAGCGGGGGCATGCCCCGGGGTGGCGAGGGCGGTGACGAGCGTGTTCCCCAGTTCCACCACCTCGCCGTCCCCGAGCGCGACATGGTCGAAATCCACGTCGGCGCCGACCGGGAGGTACGGCGTCGCGCCGGCGCGCTCGACGAGCGCCGGGAGGCCGGAGACGTGGTCCGCCTGAACGTGCGTCTCGAACACGGCGACGATCGGAGCGCCGAGCGCCCCCGCCGCTTCGAGGTAGTCCTCGACCAGCTCGGCGTGGGGGTCGGCCACGGCAAGCTTCGAGTGCGTGCCGCACCCGAACAGGTAGCTGGCGCACGCTGTCTGGTCGTAGAGGAAGGGGCGAAAGAGCATTCGGTCTCCTTTCAGCCGGCCTCGACGGCGCGGCCGGCGCGTCGCCATTCCGGAAACCCGCCGGCGAGGCGCCGAGCCTTGACGCCACGCTCCCGCAGCAAGCGCACAGCGTCGTCGGCGTACACGCAGTACGGGCCTCGGCAGTAGGCGACGACCTCTGCGCGCCGCGGCAGGATCTTCACGACCGTGTCCAGCTCAGGGAGCGGCGCCGAGATCGCTCCGGGGATGTGGCCTGCACGGTACTCGGGCTCCGGCCGGACGTCGAGCACCACGACGTCGCCGCGACGCAGGCGCCCTTCCAGCTCGGTGGGCGAGAGTTGTTCGATTCCGTCGCGCTCGCCGAGGTATTCGTCAGCGAGCACGTGCACGTCCGCCACATGCGTTTCCGCCACCTCGCGTACGGAGGCCCACAGGTCGTCGACGCGCTGCCCCGCGAGCCGGTAGTAGACCCGCGTCCCTTCGCGGCGCGAACGTACGAGCCCCGCGCGTGCGAGCACCTGGAGGTGGTGGGAGGTGTTGGCCATGCTCTGTCCGATTTGCTCGCCGAGCTCCTCGACGGAGCGCTCCCCTTGAGCGAGCACGTCGACGATCTCGGCGCGGCGTCCGTTCCCTAGCGCCTGCGCGACCGAGGCGAATGCATCGAACAGCGCGGACTTCTCAGCTTGCGTCGCCACGTTCTCAAACTATCACTTGAATGCTTGAGGAACAATCGCCTGCTACAGCCGCTTCGCCGTGATGACGACCGAGGTCGCGACACGACCCTGGTGATCGGCCGGGATGAGGCGTCGCATCAGCTCGATCAGTTCGCTCGTAAAGAGCGGATAGAGCGCGAGGTCGTCGATCGAGACCGGCTCTCGATGGTGCACGACGATCTTGCCGAAACCCGCCTTCTCGATTTTCTCGACGAAGTCACGCTCCGTCAGAGCGCCGGCTACTCAACCGGCCCAGGTTGCCGGGTGCAGCATGATCTCGGGCGGGAGCTCCTCGTCCCCGACGGTCAGATCCGACACCGAGAGCCTGCCGCCCGGTTTCACGACGCGTGCACACTCGGCGAGTACCCGTCTCTTCCGAGCTGAAAGATTGATCACGCCGTTTGAGATGACGTGGTCGACACTCTCGTCCGGGAGCGGAATCGCCTCCATCTCCGCCTCGATCGTCTCGATGTTGTCGAGCCCGGCCTCGGCAGCGGCCTCCGCGGTGCGCGCCAGCATCTCGGGAAGAAAATCCAGGCCGATCACACGTCCGCCCGGGCCGGCGTGTCGGGCGGCGAGTACGGAATCGATGCCCGCGCCGCAGCCGAGGTCGAGGATGGTCTCCCCCGCCTCGATCTCCGCGAAGCGGAGGTGATTGCCTACTCCGAGCGCCCCCTCGATCGCCGAGCGAGGGACCCCGGCAAGCTCCTCGTCCGAGTACAGCTTGCGGGCGACGGCCTCGGTCGACGAACCAATCGCGGCGTAGGCGTCTCGCACGATGCCCTTGACCTCGTCGGTGCGCATGAGGTCGCGGCTCATGCTGTCTCCAGGTCGTCCAGCGTCGCAATGAGCCGGCGCCGGACCTCCTCAGGAAGCTCCTCGCCTGCGGAACGCGCGAGAAAGCCGCGCAGCTCCTCGGCGAACTCGACCTCTCCACAGCAGACCCGGCAGAAGCCCAGATGCTCTTCGAGCGCGGCCTTGTCCTCGTCGGCGAGCGCCCCGTCGAGGTACGCCCAGAGTTGCTCCACCGCTTCTGCGCAGGTGATCATCGCCCCTCCACGAGAAGCCCGTTCTCTTCCGCGTAGACCCACAGCTCTCGCTCGAACAGCTTGCGACC
>DASQWH010000009.1:0-7571 GCA_035640335.1 Gaiellaceae bacterium
CGCGGGCGATCCTGCCCACCTCCGCGGTCGGGACGCCCGCCTCGACGTGCATGCGCCAGAGGAGCGGCTCGAACGAGCGTAACGTCGTCAGGCGCTCGAGCGAGAGGACGATGCCGCCGTCGAGCGGCACGGCCCCGGCCGCGTAGCCCGTGCCGCCGCCGCGAGGGACGACGGGCACGTCGTGCTCGTAACACCAGGCCACGACCCGCGCCACCTCGTCGGCGCTCGAAGGCAGCGCCACAGCATCGGCGCGGCCGGTGATCCCACGGCGCTCGGTCTCGTCGGCGAGGTACGCGGCGGGCGGCGGCGCGAGCACGGCGCCCGGCCCGAGCAGGGACTCCAGCTCGGAGTTCGCGCGCTCCCGCATGGCGCGGTTTTACGTGATCGGCGCTTCGGGCGCTCCGGCGGCGACTCCTCGGGGCACTCGACGGCCGCGCGTGTACTCGTTCCACGCCTCGGCGAGGACGTCGCCGAGGATGCCTGCGATCTCGTCGAACTCGGCAGGGCCGGCGATCAGTGGCGGCGAGAGCTGCACGATCGGGTTGTCCCGATCGTCGGCCCGGCAGATGAGGCCCCGCTCGAAGAGCCGTGGCGAAAGGAACCCGCGCAGAAGCCACTCGCATTCGTCGTCGTCGAACGTCTCGCGGGTCTCCTTGTCGCGGACGAGCTCCAGCGCGAGGAAGTAGCCGGCGCCGCGCACGTCGCCAACGATCTCGAGCTCGAGGAGCTGCTCGAGCGTCTCGCGGAACCGCTGCTCGTTCGCCCGCACGTTCTCGAGCACCTGCTCACGCCGCATGATCTCCAGGTTCTGCAGCGCCACGGCCGTCGTCACCGGATGGCCGCCGAACGTGATCCCGTGCGTATACGAGCGCGTGCCCTCGAGAAACGGCTCCATGACCGCGTCCGTCGCGACGACCGCACCGATCGGCGCATACGCCGACGACAGGCCCTTGGCGACCGTGACGAGATCGGGACCGATGTCGTACCGCTCCGAGCCGAACCAGTGGCCGAGACGACCGAACGCGGTAATCACCTCGTCGGCGCAGAGCAGGATTCCGTAGCGGTCGCAGAGCTCCCGCACGCCCGCGAAGTAGCCGTCCGGAGGCGTGAAGCAGCCTCCTGCGTTCTGCACGGGCTCGAGGATGAGCATCGCGACGGTCTCGGGCCCCGCCCGCTGGATCGCCTGCTCGAGATCGTCGAGGAGAAACGCCGTGAACTCCGGCTCAGTCTCCTCGCCGGGCCGGTGGTATCGGTTCGTGTTCTCCACGTGGAGCACCTCAGGCACGAGGGGCTCGAACGGCTCGCGGAGGGCCGGGATGCCCGTGATCGAGAGCGCGCCGAGCGTCGTCCCGTGGTACGCGACGTTCCGGGCGATCGCCTTCCAGCGCCGCTCACCGCGGACGCCGTGGTACTGGCGGGCGAGCTTCCACGCCGTCTCGACCGCCTCCGAACCGCCGGAGACGAAGAAGACGCGGTTGAGGTCGCCCGGAGCGAGCCCGGCCACCTCGGCGGCGAGCTCGATCGCGCGCGGGTGCGCGTAGCTCCAGTTCGTGTAGAAGGGGAGCTCGCGCATCTGCGCCGCCGCGGCCTCCCCCATCTCGTCGCCGAAGCCGTACCCGATCTGGACGGCGAACAGGGCGGCGAGCCCGTCGAGGTATCGCTTCCCGTTCGCGTCTTCGAGGTAGCAGCCGTCCCCACGCACGATGACCGGCACCTCGGAGTCGAGGTAGCCGGCCATGCGCGTGAAGTGCAGCCAGAGGTGGGAGCGGGCAGCTTCCTGCAACTCCTCGGCTGTCCGCTCGGTGGTCAACGGTTCGTCGAACGCGCCCCGCAGAGGCCCGGGCTCTCGCACGGCGAGTGGTCGGTGACCTCCACCTTGCGGTTGCCCTGGGAGTCGGTGTAGAGGCGGAACTTCACCCAGGCAGTGTTGTTCTCGGTATCGGCCTCGATGAAGATGCGGTCGGGGTTCGCGGTGCTGACCAGGTAGTAGTCGTCGCGGTTGGGCACGCCCGTCAGGTCGAGCTGCTGCCCCTCCGTCGACTGGTGATACTGGTCGACCCAGCCGGCCTGGATGCCCTGGTAGCTGTGGTAGCAGTCGAAGAAGACGCGCTCGGCGGTGCGCGCGTTGTCGTCGAGCTTGTACCAGTCGATCAGGCAGAACGTCGTCTTGATCGAGTTACCGCCGACGACCCGGCCGGTCGGGCTGCCGCGCCGGACCTCGAAGAGCGCGACGCTGCCGATGTGCCAGTGGTTGTGCGCGGGGTGGAACTCGAACAGGCCCGCAAGCTGCTCGGAGACGACGTTGAAGCAGGGCGGCGGATTGTCGACGCAGCTGAGCGCGGCGTTTGAGTCACGGATCTCCTGGATCGCTCCCACGACCTGGTTCTCGTCGTCCAGCGGCCGGTCCGGACGCAGCGCCCACGGTCCCGGGCCCACGTTCGCGATGCCGTTCGAGAAGCGCAGCGTCTCGCGCTGCTGCTGGTTGACGAGCTGCAGGTGCGTGGGGACGACGGTCCTCATGTCCGGCAACAAGCCGGCCGATGATGCCGCCCCGCCGCCTTCGACGGCTGCGAAGGCAAGAGCGAGCAGCGTGAGAGCCGCGGCCGTCAGCGCGGCGAGGAACAGACGACGCATTTCATCTTCCTTTCGTCGATTGGAAAGGCCCTCCCGGGAGGAGGTATCGCAGACCGTGCGCATGAGAGCAAGAGACGACAAGGCGGATTGCGCCCATGATTTTTCGACACGCTGTCGAGCACAGAGCGGCAAACCCTGCGGATACGGCTTGATTTCCGCCCTCAGGTCGTCGTAGTTTTGGCCTCGGCGTCGAATGCTGAGCGTTGGTGACATCGCGGCTCTGCCCGGCCTCGGACTGAGTGTCGCAGCAGGCCGCGGCGCTCTAGGCCGCGAGGTCGGCTGGCTGCACGTTTCCGAGCTCGCGGATCCGACCGTGTGGCTCGAGGGCGGAGAGCTGCTTTTGACGACAGGCCTCGGCATCGGCGACACGGCCGAGAGCCAGCGCGCGTACGTGCGGCGACTGGCCGCGCACGATCTCGCCGGGCTCGGCTTCGGCGTCGGCTTCGACTACGACGAGGTGCCACGGGCGCTCGCCGCCGAGGCCGAACGCCTGGAGTTCCCCGTGCTCAGCATCCCCTACGAAGTGCCGTTCGTCGCGATCACCAAGGCAGCGTTCACGCGCATCGCCGCGGAGCGCCTCGAGCAGCTGACCGAGGCCCTCGCGGTGCACGAGCTGCTCGTCGACGCGGTCCTGCGCGGGCGCGGCCTGAGCCACCTGCTCGAGATCCTCGGCAGCCACCTCGACTGCAGCCTCAGACTGGTCGACGACGCCGGCCGCGTGCTGGGCGAGCGGCACGGCAGGACGCGCCTTCCTTTCGACGAGGCGCTCGAGCTGCCCGTCAACGGCGACGAGCCCGCGACGCTCGCCGCGACCCGGAACGGCGCCGGGTTCGGCGACTACGACCGGCTCGTCCTCCACCACGGCCAGACCGCGATCGCCTTCGAGCTCTCGCGCCGGCGCGCGGTGAGCGCCGCCGAGCTGCGCCTGGCCGGCGACCTGCTGGACGACCTCGAGGGCCAGGTCCTGGACGAGCGCGAGGCCTCGCGGCGGATCGCGGCTTTCGGCCTCCGGCCCCAGGCTCGTTACGCGGCGCTGTTCGCGGTCCCACGGGACGGCGAGTCCGCGGAACGTCTGCGCCGGACCGTCGCAGAAGAGCTCGACCGACGCACAGTCCACTACCTCTCGACCGCGCTCCCGGACCGGGCGGCGTTCCTCGTCGAAGCCGGCAGTGAGCAGGAGGTTCTGTCCCTCGCGCGCGAGGTGCTCGAGGCCGCTCCCGAGGCGCGCATCGGCGTCGGCCGCCCGGCCCAGGGCACGGAGCTCGCACAGAGCCTGGTCGAGGCCCGCGCCGCGTTGAGCGCGGGCACCGACGACGTGGCGTCGTATCGCGACCTGGGCTCGCTCGAGCTGCTGCTCGCATTGCCGACAGGCGCGCTCGAGGCGTTCGTCGCCAGAGTGCTCGGCGGTGCGGTCGAGCGCGACGGACTGCTCGAGTCGTTGCGCGGGCTGCTCGACACCGGCTGTCGCTGGAGCGAGGCGGCCGAGCGGCTCGGTATCCACCGGCACACGCTCCGCTACCGGATGGACCGGCTCCGAGAGCTGACCGGTCGCCACCCTGACGACCCTGCGCAGCGGATGGAGCTCTGGCTGGCGGTCAAGGCGAGCGAGGCCCTGTCCGCCCGCAACGGAGAGCGCGTGGCATGAGCGCGATCGACGTCGAGCTCCGCGGAGTCACGAAGCGCTTCGACGACGTGGTCGCGGTCGACGGCCTCGACCTCGACGTCAAGCACGGCGAGTTCCTCTCGCTCCTGGGCCCGTCCGGCTGCGGGAAGACGACCACCTTGCGCCTGATCGCCGGCTTCGAGCGGCCGGACGACGGCTCGATCCTCATCGACGGCGACGACGTGGCCCACCTGCCCCCGTACAAGCGCGACGTGAACACCGTCTTCCAGTCCTATGCGCTGTTCCCGCATCTGACGGTGCTGGACAACGTCGCCTACGGCCTCAAGCAGGCGGGCGCGCGGAAGGGAGTCCGCCTGGCCAGGGCGCGCGAGCTCCTCGCGCTCGTCCACCTGGAGCGCGTCGAAGGCCGGAAGCCGCGCCAGCTCTCCGGGGGCCAGCAGCAGCGCGTCGCGCTCGCGCGAGCGCTCGCGAAGGGGCCGAAGGTGCTGCTGCTCGACGAGCCGCTCGGCGCGCTCGACCTGAAGCTGCGCAAAGAGATGCAGGTGTTTCTGAAGCGGCTGCACGCGGAGCTCGGCTTGACCTTCGTGTATGTCACGCACGACCAGGAGGAGGCGTTGGCGATGTCCGACCGCGTCGCGGTCATGAACCAGGGGCGAATCGAGCAACTGGGGGCACCGCAAGAGATCTACGACACGCCGGCGACCCGCTTTGTCGCCGACTTCATCGGCGAGACGAACTTCATCCGCCGCAACGGCAGCGTGATCGCGGTCCGGCCGGAACGGATGCAGCTCGCCCGAAGTGGCACCGGTCTCCCCGGCGAGGTCGTCGCCGCGATGGTGATCGGGCCGACGATCCAGTGTCTCGTCAAGACCGACAACGGACAGGAGGTGCTCGTTCGACAGCAACGCACCGGCAAGAACGGCGGGGTCGAGTCGCTCCGGGAGGGGGAGCGCGTAGTGGTGAACTGGGACGAGGACGCGGCACTGCGCCTCGACCCGCACGACAGGGAGGAGGGCAAGAGTGCCTGAAGAGAGTCGAACGATCTGGGAGCGCTCGTACGATCGCAAGGGCTTCATCGCGATCAGCGCGATGACGGCGTTCCTGGCCGCGTGCGGCGGCGACGACGACGGTGGCGCCGGCGGCGAGGGAGCCAAGACGACGACCGGGGCGATGGAGAAGGTCGGCGGGACGCTCCACTACTACAACTGGGCGGACTACGTGAACCCGAAGACGTACCCGGCGTTCACGAAGGCGACCGGGGTCAAGGTCAAAAAGGACTTCTTCGTCTCGAACGAGGACCTGCAGGCGAAGCTGCAGGCCGGGGCGACGGGCTACGACCTCGCGGCCCCGACCGGCTACATGGTCAAGATCCTGAACGAGGCGGGCAAGCTCGAAAAGATCGACTGGTCGAAGCTGCCGAACGCCGAGAAGAACATCGACCCCAAGTTCCGTAAGCTGCCCTTCGACCCGAACGACGAGGTCTCCGTGGCCAAGGATTGGGGCACGACCGGCTACGTCTACCGGACCGACCTCGTCAAGGAGAGGCCGACGTCCTGGCGCGACTTCTTCGACCTCGCGAAGGGCAAGTACTCGAAGAAGGTGACCTTGCTCGACGGAGCCCCCGAGGTGATCGGCTCGACGCTCGTCATGCTCGGCCACTCGTACAACTCGGAGGACGAGGGCGAGCTCGATCAGGCGAAGAAGGAGCTGCTCGAGCTGAAGCCGCACATCCTCGCCATCACTTCGACGCAGTACAAGCAGATGGTCGTCGCGGGCCGCGCGTCGATCGCCCTCGGCTGGAACGGCGACGGGGCCTTCGTCGCGTCGAAGAAGCCCGCCGAGTACGTCGTCGCCGAGGAGGGCGGCGAGTTCTGGGTCGACTCGTATGTGATCCCGAAGGGGTCGAGGAACCCGGACGCGGCACACGCCTGGATCAACTTCGTCTACGACCCGAAGAACAACGCAACCGAGACCGAGTACACGTTCTACGGGTCGCCGGTGAAGCGCGAGCTGATCAAGCCCGTCATCGACCCGGAGGTGTTCAAGAACACTGACGTCTTCCCGCCGACGAGCCAGCTGGAAAAGCTCGAGGCGAACGACATCTCACCGAAGGGGACGCGGCTTCGGGACCGCATCTGGACGGAGTTCAAAGCGGCCTGACGTGAGCGTCGAGGCCTCACGCCTCTCCCTGCGCCGGCGGCGTACCGTCACCGCCGGCGCGGGCGGCCCGCGGTATCCCGGGTGGCTCGCCTTGCCCGCGACCGCGTGGTACGCGTTCTTCTTCCTCGGGCCGCTCGGGATCCTCGCGGTCTTCAGCGTGTCGCGGCGCGAGGGCTACACCGACATCGTCTACAGCTTCACGCTCGAGAACTTCCGCTACCTCTGGGACCCGCTCTACGGAGACGTCTTCCTGCGCACCTTCGGGCTCGCCCTCTTCGGGACCGCGGCGACGCTCCTCGTCGGGTTCCCGTTCGCCTACTACCTCGCACGCTATGCGCGGCGCAAGACCCTGCTGCTCCTGCTCGTCATCATCCCGTTCTGGACGAGTTTCCTGATCCGCACGTACGCGTGGCTGATCATCCTCAGCCCCGATTTCCCGATCTTCCGCGCGCTACGCGACGCCGGCATCACGTCGGAGGACTTCAGCCTCTTGTACACGCGCGAGGCGATCTACATCGGAGTCGTCTACAACTACCTGCCGCTCATGGTGCTGCCGCTTTACGCGGCTCTCGAGCGGATGGACTGGTCGCTCGTCGAAGCGGCCGAGGACCTCGGCGACACCCCGTTCACCGCGTTTCGGCGCGTGACGCTGCCGCTCGTGCTGCCGGGCGTCGTGGCGGGCTCGCTGCTCGTCTTCATCCCGCTCACGGGCGAGTACCTGATCCCCGTCATCCTCGGCGGCGACCTGACCGTCTTCGCCGGCAACCTGATCGCCCAGCAGTTCGTCACGGCGCGCGACTGGCCCTTTGGAGCGGCGATCGCCATGGTCGTGATCGGGGCGATGACGATCGCGATCCTGATCTACGCGAGGCTGACCGCCCGGGAGGTGCAGTACGGTGGGTAGACGGCTCCTCGGCGGCTGGGCCGTTCTCGTCTACCTCTTCCTCTACGCGCCGATCGCGGTCGTCGTCGTCCTCGCGTTCAACGGCGGCCGCCAGACGCTGAACTGGGAAGGCTTCTCGACGAAATGGTTCGGCGAGGCGCTCCACGACCCGACGATCACCGAGCCGTTCCGCAACAGCCTGCTAGTCGCCTCGGGCAACGCCGTCCTCGCGTCCGTGCTGGGGACGCTGTTCGCGCTCGCGCTACCTCG
>DASQWH010000010.1:0-6761 GCA_035640335.1 Gaiellaceae bacterium
CGCGCCGCGTCAGGGACGAGGAGCTCCCGGTCCGCTCCCTGGAGGAGGAAGTACGTGTCGCCGCTGGGGAGAAGCCGTGCCGCGGCGGCCGGTCCCTCGGGAGCGCGGAACCCCGGCTCGTCGCGCGTCAGGATCGAGGCCTCGCCGATCGGCGTGCGCACCGCGGTGAGGGACCTGTCGAGCCCGGTGAACGCTTCCGCGGCCTGTGCCGGCCCGATGCCGGCCCAGGTGGCGAACGCTGCGGGCGTCGTCGGGCCGAAGACGTGCAGGTACCGGCGCGCGAGCTCGCGGCGAGCGTCACGCGGATCGACGTCGGGTGGTGGCACGGTCCAGACGATCGGTGCTCGTGCGCCCTCCCAGCGGATCAGCACTCTCCCGGTCGCTGCCGCGTACCGGAGCCGATTCGAGTGCACGCCGAGGCCGTCTCCCGCCTCGCGGTCGGTCATCCGCCGGCCGTCGAGGAAGTCGTGCAGCCGGGCCGCGAGGTCCTCGGCAACCCGCCGGCCCCGCGTGTCGTCCGGCAGCCTCGCGAGCGAGAAGAGCGCGCGGTCGCGTGCCGGCACGACGTACGTGCTGAAGCGCGGCCCCCACAGCTGAACGAGCGACGGGTGTTCCCACGTGGACGGCCGCGTCCTCTCGACACGCGCGTGGATCGACAGGAGCGCGGCACGAGGCATGCTGTCCTGGAGACCCGCCCACGCGGCACGCCGCAGGGAACGAGCGCCTGGCGGGAGCCGCTCGTCGAGCGCGCAGACGCGCCGTCGGAACGCGAGGATCTGGGACCGCGTGAGGTCGAGCGGAGAGGCTGTCAGGTCACACCTACGAGACGTTCCCGAACGCGACTTGCGAGGACGAGATATGCCTCATACCTGTGGTACCTCGGATGCCCGGGGTCGAAATGCGCCGGCCGGCTCCGCACAGTCGGCTCTCCGATCACCTCGCCGTTCTTGAACTGATCACGCGTCAGATCGAGCTCCATGCCGCCTGGCAGCCGATTCCACATGTGCGACTCGACCCGGTCGCCGTCCCGGAAGACACCCGCTGCCAAGATCTCTCCGCCGAAGATGTCGTGCACCACGAGCGACGTGATGTCGCACTGCCCGCGTGCGGGATTGTCGGGCGTCCACGCGTCGTCCGCCTCCGCGGTATCGAGGCTCCAACTGGCTCTGATCGCGTCCTCGATCTGCGAGAGCGTATGCATCGGGCGTGGATGAGGGCTCGCGTTGATGGGTTCGATCCGGTCAGCCGAAGGCGAACAGCGGCGGGAGGATGACCACGACTGCAGTGGCCCAGAGGGCGAAGACGGGAAGGTACGCCGTCTGCCACCGCTCGAGCCGGTGAAGCGTGCTGCGTCCCCTGAGAAATCGGGCGGAGAGCCAGGCGGCCCCGGCCAGGTTCACGAGTAGGACGACGTTGAGGCCGAGCGCTGCCGTTCGGTTCGGCGTGAAGCCGAGGTCGCCGATGCGAGCGATCATCGCGCCGAGCACCATCCCGTCGAGCACGAGGGCGCTGACGACGGCGACCAGCTGGATGCGGTCCATCCAATTCGGGGACGTGGACGGGTCCCGCGCAGACATCCCGTATAGGACCAGTCCCAGGATGACCAGCAACAGGGCGTCGAAGACGCTGAGGAGCTCGCGGTCGAACGCGCCGCCGAGCCCGGTCGCGGCGTAGACGACGGCGGCGCCTGCCAGCATCACCGCGAACAGCGGCGTGAAGAGCATCGAGAGCACCGGCGCCATGTTCTCGATGACCCGTTGCTTCGACTCGACGAGCCATGCGGCCACGATCACGGCACCTGCCGCTCCTGACGGCAGCACCCACTCGGCGATGCGGTCGACATCGACCCCCGTCGGTTCGAGGATCCCCGCGGTCAAGCCCATGAGCACTCCGCCCCCGAGCGCGATCAGCACGTAGTAGATGAGCCATTCGCCGGTGAAGCGGACGAAATCCATGCGCCGCTCGTGCAACCGGATCCTCCCGCCCATGTACGGGTAGGCGACGGCGAACCACAGCACGACGGGGAGATGGAGCGCGACGAGCGCCTCGGTGGAGGATTCCGCGTCGTACGGGTAGAGGTTGACCACGAGCGCGGCGAGCACGAACGGCGCCGCGGTGAGCGCCCATCGCCGGAGGTCGAGCTGCCGCCGGCCGGCGAAGTACGCGGCCAGGAACGGCACCACGAACAGGCTGATGTTCCGCCCCAGCCAACTTGGCTCCTCATCGGGGAAGCCAGCAGCGAGGCGTGCCACCTGGATCACGACAGCCGCAGCGACTGCGAAGACGAGCGGTTCGAACCAGCCGCTGAACGTGCGCGCCGGCTCGTCATCACCGCTCAGCACGAGCTGTTTCCAAAGTCGGCCGCTGTGCTCGCGTGCGAACTCCCGTGAGAGGGCGTCGAGGTCGCCCATCCGCTTCACGGCGACCAGGAACCCCTCATCGGCCGTGAGGCCGGCGGCGCTCAGCTCGGCGATCTGCTGGCGAAGATGATCCTCGAGCTCGTCGACGTCCTGGCCGTTGACGCCCGGGGCGTTCTCGACGTACGCGCGCCACTCTGCGATCTGTGACTCGACGCTCTCCATCGCTCACGACTCCCCGACGGCCGCCAGCAGCCCACCGGAGCCCGGCCAGATGTCATTCAAAGCGCGGGTCACGGCGACCCACTGCCGTTGCTGGTCCGCGAGCGCTGTTTTTCCGTGCTCGGTGATCACGTAGTACTTGCGGCGACGTCCTTCCGGTGGCGTGCGCCATTTGGTCGTGACGTACCCGAGCCGCTCGAGACGGTGCAGCAACGGGTAGAGCATCCCGTCCGTCCAGTCGAGATCGCCGGCCGAAAGCGCACGTACGCGCTTGAGGATCCCGTAGCCGTAGCTTTCACCCTCCGCGAGGATTGCGAGGACGAGCGGTGTCGCCGAGGCTGCGACTAGGTCCTTGTGGATGTGCATAACCGCTCTCCAGGGCTCGAAGTACTATGCATAGAAGTGCATAGTACATGAGCGGAATGGTGGCGCGGTTCCACGACCTCCGGCGTCAGCGGCTGACGTCGAAGACCAGATGGGTGACGCGGTCGCCTTGCACGATCGTGGTCGGGTTCTCCAACCGGAGCGGCTCGGCCAGCGCGCCGGTGGCAAAGAACGGGCGGCCGGAGCCGAAGACAACCGGAACCTGGTTGACGACCACCTGGTCGATCAACCCGAGCTCGAGGGCTTGGCTGCCGATCTGGCCGCCGGCCACGTCGACGTCACGGTCGCCCGCGAACTCCGCTGCGGCGGCGACGGCCTTCTCGACGCCGTGGACGAAGGTGAACGGCGCGGTGGCGGCGTGCTCCCAGTCGGTCGGCGGCCGATGCGTGACGACGAAGACGTGCTCGCCGGCGGCCGGCTTCCCATTCCAGCCGTTGGTCAGGTCGAACACTCGCCGTCCGATGACCACCGCCGCCATGTTGCGGTACTGGCTTTGCGAGAAGTCGGCCGAGGCCTGGGTGCTGCGCGCCTCGCCGTCGCTGCCCGGGTAGGTCCAGGCGACATCGCCGTTGCCGTACCAGTCGAACAGCGGCCCGACATCGTCGTTGTCATCGGCGATGAACCCGTCCAGCGAGACCGTCGCGCCCATGATGGTGTTGCCCATGTCGCATCCTTTCGTTTGCGATCTTGACCGACGGCTCAGGCTACTCATGGGCGAGAGAGAACCCGTCCCCGATGTGCCTTGACGTCAAACTATCTGGGAAATACACTCTCATGTTCAAGTAATTCGACATCAAGAATGTCGAGACGAAGGAACCTGAGGGAGGACTCGATGGCAACTGCAGTCGAGAAGGGCTACGTCTTCGCGAGGCTCGACGAGCTCGAGCCCGCACGATCCATCGCGCCAGGGGCAACTGACGACGGCAGGCAGCGGTTCGACGTCCGCCGCCGCCTCAACATCAGCTCGTTCGGAATCCAGTCATTCCGGGCCCCGAGCGGCGTCGACGTCATCCGCGAGCACGACGAGACGCTCCTGGGCGAGGCCGGCCAGGAAGAGCTCTATGTCGTTCTGAACGGAACGGCGACGTTCGAGATCGACGGGGAGACCGTCGAGGCACCAGCGGGGTCCTTTGTTCACGTTCAGCCGACCGCGAAGCGGAAAGCCACCGCGACCGAAGACGGCACGACGATCCTGGCTGTCGGCGGCACTCCAGGCAAGGCGTACGAGCCCGCTCCGGATGAGCTCTTGGAATCGTTCGCCGCCTACAACGCAGGCGACTTTGAGACCGCCCTCGCCAAGCAGCTCATCGTCCTCGAGAAGCGGCCGAACGACCCCGTGGCGCGCTACAACGCCGGGTGCTTCGCAGCGCGAGCGGGCCGCGCGAACGAGGCGATCGAGCATTTGCGGCGGGCGGTCGAGATCAACGAGCGCGTCAAGGAGCTCATGGCCACCGACGAGGATCTCGACTCCATCCGCGACGATGAGCGCTTTGCCGAGCTGACAAAGTAGGCCCCCGGCCCGGCGGTGCCGTAGGTGGCGTTGACGTCATCGCTTGATCGATGCGCGCTTGAGGCAGAGAGCTAGCGGGAGCGCGCGGTTCGGCGTCCGCGGTGGGCAAGCCCGCGAGCGCCAGGTGGCCGCGTCGACTTGTCAAGGTCGGGAGTTGCCCGAGTCGTAGTTCCTGACCCAGCCGAGCTGCACGTTCGTCTGGGCATACGCCGGCGCCAGGGCAAGCGAAGGGGTCGGCGAACGTGAACCTCTCGGCGACGTTCACGGATCCCGACACCGGCCAGACGCACACCTGCGCGATCAACTGGGACGACGGGGCCGTCACGAATCCCGCCGTGAACGAGACGGCGAAGACGTGCAGCCAGACGCACACGTACACGAGCGCCGGCGTCTACACGATCAACGTCACGATCTGCGACAACGCCGGCGGCTGCGGCTCGGCGCAGGTCTGGGTAGTCGTCTACGACCCGTCGGCGGGCTTCGTCACCGGCGGCGGCTGGGTCAACGTCGCTCCTGGCTCGTACGTGGCCGACCCGAGCCTGAGCGGCCGCGCCAACTTCGGCTTCAACTCCAAGTACAAGAACGGCGGCGGGCCGCCGACCGGTGAGACCGAGTTCAACTTCACCGTCGGGAACTTCAACTTCCGTAGCGCGAGCTACCAGTGGCTCGTCGTGTCGGGCTTCAAGGCGCAGTACAAGGGCACCGGCTCGGTCAACGGCGTCTCCGGCTACGAATTCCGGCTGACCGCGTACGACGGCCAGCTTCAGGGCGGCGGCGGCATCGACAAGTTCCGGATCAGGATCACGCGGAACGGCCAGGTGGTCTTCGATAACAGGATGGGCGTCCCAGAGGACGTCGACGTTGCCGACCCGCAGGCGATCGCCGGCGGCAGCATCGTCATTCACAGAGCCTGATTCTCGACTGGGTGCAAGGGCGGGGACCTGCAGTCCCCGCCTTCGCCGCGAGCGGCTACAGGATGGGCTTCGAGGCCCGGGAGTGGACGCTCGGGTTGCGCCGGTGCCGGCCGCGGCTCACGATGCCGGAGAGAGCAAAATGGCAACTGCGGTCGTCGGGAGAGAGGAAGAGCTTCGCGTACTCGAGGAACTGCTCGGCACGCACGCGCCCGCGCAGGGACCTACGGCGATCGCGCTCGAGGGCGAAGCGGGGATCGGCAAGTCCACGCTGTGGCGCGAGGCGGTTGAGGAGGCGAGAGGCCGGGGGCTGCGAGTGCTGACCGCTCGCCCGGCCGAGACCGAGCGCAACTTCGCCCACGCGGGCCTCGGAGACCTCCTCGACGAGCTCCTGCCGGAGGTGCTGCCCGCGCTCGCGCCGCCGCAACGGCGGGCGCTCGAGGTCACGCTTCTCGTCGCGGACGACGGCGGAGCGCCCATCGACCCGCGCACGCTCGGTGTCGCGGTACGAAGCACGCTCCAGGCTCTGGCTGAGGACGGGCTCGTCCTTGCGATCGACGACCTGCAGTGGCTCGACGCGCCGTCTGCGCGCGCGCTGGCGTTCGCCGTCCGCCGGTTGCCCGAGGCGCGCGTGCTGCTGCTCTGGACGCGGCGGCTCGACGGGCAGCGGACGCCGTCCCCGCTCGAGGAGGCGCTCGATCCGGACCACGTCCACGTCGTCCCGCTAGGGTCGCTGAGCGTCGGCGCCGTCCACCGGATCATCGTGAGCCGCTACGGAAAGCCGGTGCCGCGGCCGACTCTGCTGCGGCTGCACGAAGTCTCGGGCGGGAACCCGTTCTACGCCCTCGAGCTGGCACGCGCGCTCGACTCCGAGGACGGTCGTCGCGATCCGACGCAACCGCTGCCCGTCCCCGAGCGGCTCGAGGAGCTCCTCGCCGCACGCCTCCGAACCTTCACGAGCGCGACGCACGATGCGCTCGTGCTCGCGGCCACGGACGCCCGCCTTACGCCGACACAACTGCGGGCGGCCGGGATCGAGCCGGCCGCGCTCGATCCCGCACTTGTCGAAGGGATCGTCGAGCTCGCTGACGGCATCGTCCGCTTTACGCACCCGCTGCTTGCGTCCGTCCTCTACCAAGCACTCGCTCCGGGTGAGCGTCGACAGGCCCATCGCCGTCTCGCGGAGGTTGCGGACGAGCCGCTGGCAAGGGCACGGCATCTGGCGCTCTCGGCCGACGAGCCCGACGGCGAGCTGGCCGCGGAGCTCGAGCGCGCCGCGAGCGCCGCCGCGGACCATGGCACCCCGATCGTCGCTGCAGAGCTCGGGGAGCACGCGCTCCGCCTCACGCCACCCGACGACCGTCACGGCGCCGACCG
>DASQWH010000011.1:0-5369 GCA_035640335.1 Gaiellaceae bacterium
TTGCCGGCCGGAGCCAACGGAGCACCGACAGCAGCTGCTGTAGCGGGAGGCTGACGCAGCCGATCGTCGGCCTGCCGGTGCTCGCGTGGAGGAAGATCCCCGAACCGCGGCCCGGTACGACAGGACGCGTGTTGTAGTCGACGACTGCGAAGTGGCGGTACGCAGTGGGCGCTCGCGAGAGGTCCTCGCTGACGGTGCGGAACGGCGGCGTCGAGCCGCAGGGGACATGGCGGAACTGGTTGTAGTACGGCGAGCGGGGATCCTCGACCCACCAGTCCCCGCACACGATGCGGTGGTAGCGGTAGCGCACGCCCGGGTTCGAGGCGACGCCGTACATGACGCGCCCGATCCCGAACGCACCTGACGGCGTGCGGCGGTCGCCCTCGCGCTTGGCGGGCGAGACGCCGCGCTGCCCGACCCACGCCGTCCACGGCCCGCGCACGCGGCGCCAGCACTCGCCGGCTCGCCGCCAGAGCTCGAGCCGCGCCTGCGTCGACGCCCGTCGCGACGAGACCACCGTGATCAGCTGTGTGGCTCGGCCGGCCGTCGACAGCCGGTTCGCGATCGTCGGCGGACACGCGCCCGCGCGCGTGGAAGCCGCGTCGGCAGGCGCGGCGGCGGCAACCGCGAGGAGCGCGGCGACGACGATCGTTCCTCTCATCCGGCCCTGCAGATTACGCTGAGCCGGCGATGCGACTTCTGCTGATCGCGCTGCTCGCTGGCGGGCTCGCCCAGCCACCGCCCTTCCAGTACTCCGTCTCGCGCGTGACGAGTGCCGACCTGCCCCGCTCCTGGCGCGCGGGCTGCCCGGTGCCGGCTTCGCAGCTGCGGCGGGTCCGTCTCCTGCACTGGGGCTTCGACGGCCGCGCGCACAACGGCACGCTGGTCGTGCACGCCGACGTCGCAGGAGACTTGCGCCGTGTCTTCGCCCGCCTGTACGCGGCGCGCTTCCCGATCCGCCGCATGCGCGTCGTCGACGTCTACGGCGGCAACGACCGCCGCTCGATGGCCGCCGACAACACATCCGCCTTCAACTGCCGCTACGCGATGGCCCCGGGCCCGCGACGCTGGTCGGCGCACGCGTACGGCAAGGCGATCGACGTCAACCCGGTCGAGAACCCGTACGTGAGCGGCCGGCGCGTGAGCCCGCCCGCCGGGGCCGCGTATCTCGACCGCTCGCGCGTCCGCCCGGGGATGGCGGTGCGCGGCGGCGTCCTCGTGCGCGCCTTCGACTCGGTCGGCTGGTCGTGGGGCGGCCGCTGGGCCGGGACGCCTGACTACCAGCACTTCTCCGCCACCGGCGGCTGATTACAGCTCTCTTAAAGCTCCGGATCGTCTGGTGGAACTGCGCGCCTCGAGAGGCGTAGGATCGGCAGCGAGCCAGTCACGCGGCGAAAGGAGTGAAAGATGCCGAAGGCGTCCAAAGAGAGCGCATCGGAGACGGTCGAGGTCGAGGGCTACGAAGGCCACCTCGAGGAGCTCGGCGGCTACATGGTCGCGTTCGAGAAGTACAGCGCCGACGCGGACCTCGCGCCGTACTTCGCGGGTCTGCCGGACGACCGTTGCCAGAGCCCGCACATGGGCTACGTGTTCAAGGGCAAGGTCAAGTACACGTACACGGACGGGCGCGAAGAGGTCTTCGAGGCCGGCGAGGCCTACCACGTGCCGCCGGGTCACACGCCGACGATCTACGAGGGCACCGAGCTCGTCGAGTTCAGCCCCACGGAGCCCTTCCAGCAGACGATGGAGGTCGTGACGCGCAACATCGAGGCCGCGCCGACGGCCTGAGAAAAGCACCCTGCGCGGCGCCGGCCGCGCTCGAGGGCGGCGGCTAGAGTCCGCGCGTGGCCAAGGTCTCGGCGGAGGAGCTCGCCGCGCTCGTTCCGTGCCCCGTCGAGGACGTGCGCCGATTCGACGAGCTCGGCCTCCTCGATTGCGAGAACGGGCAGTTCGACACGTCGCAGGCGCATGTCGTCCGTCTCATGGCCGGCTTCGAGGCGGCCGGGCTCTCGCTCGAGGTCGTCGCGCGGGCGATGGCGTCACAGGCGTTGTCGTTTCCGCTCGGACGATTCCTCGGGGAACCCGCCGAGATGACCGAGACGTACGAGCAGCTCGGCCGGCGTCTCGGCCGCTCGCCGGAGCTACTGCGCCGCCTGAGCGTCGAGGTCGGCCTACCGCCGCAGTCGAGCGACCGGATCCGGTCCGAGGACGCGGAGATGCTCGAGCTGATCGTGGCGAGGCTCGAGCGAGCCGACGACGACGAGCTGTCGCGCTTCGCCCGGCTCTACGGCGGCACGATCCAGCGACTCGTCGGCTCGGGGCTCCAGTTCTTCGACCGCGCGGTCCGCGAGCACATCGACAGCCTCGACCTACCGCTCGACGAGCGGGACAGGCTCATCTACCAGAAGGCCGGCGGTTTCACGGAGCTCGTGAGCAGGATCGTCCCGTGGCTCCAGCGCCGGCATCGCGAGCATGCCGTCATCGAGTACATCGTCTCGGCCACGGAGGACTTCATGGAGGAGCACGGCTTCATTCCCCCGCAGCCGCGGCAACCGCCGGCGATCGCGTTCCTGGACCTCGCCGGCTACACGGCGCTCGCGGAGGAGCAGGGCGATGAAGCGGCGGCCGCGCTCGCGGCCGATCTCGCGACGCTCGTCCAGCACGCGGCGCAGTCGCACGGCGGGCGGCCCGTCAAGTGGCTGGGAGACGGCGTCATGTTCTACTTCGCCGACCCGGCCGGTGCGATCCGCAGCGGCCTCGAGCTGATCGAGCGCACCGAGCAAGCGATCTTGGTGCCGGCCCGCATCGGCATCAACGCGGGCGCGGTCGTCGTCCAGGAGGGCGACTACTTCGGCAGGACCGTGAACGTCGCCTCCCGCATCGCCGACTACGCGCGGGCGCGCGAGGTGCTCGTCAGCGACGAGGCGAAGCAGACCGCGGGGGCCGACGACGTCGACTTCGAGCTGGTCGGCGACTTGAAGCTGAAGGGGCTGTCGAGGGCGGTGCGCGTGCACCGCGCGGTGCGCCCGCCGGGTTAGTCCGGCTTTCCGGCCATGGCCCAGACGGCCACGAGACACGCGGCGAGGAGGACCAGCGCGAGGACGAGGGTCATCTTCAGCAGGCCAGCGCCCTTGCCCGAGCGCAGCCGGTAGACGGCGATGCCGCCGACGATCAGCGACACGAGCAGGATCAGGAGGCCAAGGTCCGCGACCAGGAAGCCGATGCCGAGCCAATCGGGCTGCTGGTCGTCGGGCAGGTCGTCCCACCCTTCCTTGTCGTAGATCCACTGGGCGCCGACTCGCATCACGATCCAGCCCGGCAGTGAGAGGACGAGGAGAGACCAGTAGCCCCGCCGCAGTCCGCGCGCCTCGCCGCGCGCGAACGCGAGCGAGCTCGCCCCCGTGACGAGCCCGCCCACGAGGACCATCGCGCCGAGCACGTGCACGAAGAGCGGGAAGTTCCAGCTGTCCGGTCGGATGGCGGCGATCACGCTCATGCGCCGGGCTTCCAGACCATGTCGATGATGAGCAGGAGCACGACCGCTGAGGTCAGTGCGTGGAAGAGCAGTCCGCGCGACGTTCGGTTGACTGCCAGGAGCTCAGCGCTCGGCCCGGTCTGCCCAGCCGTCTGCAGCTCCTGCGCCTTCTTCGGGCCTTGGAGGTACGCCGCGCCCGTGCGCTGCCCTAGCGCTGCCGCGATCACCCACAGCACGAGCGCGGCGATGATCCAGCCGTCCCAGATGTCGTAGCCACCGTACGAGAACGCCAGCCAGACCCCGAGGATGATCGTCCCGCCCATCCCGATCCCGACCGTCGCGTTGCCGACCTTGGCGATCGGCGCCATGCGGAGCGTCCCCTCAGCGGTGTCCGTCTTCCGGACGGCGACGATCAGGGCCCAGAAGAGGATCATCCCGGAGACCATCGAGAAGGCCGCGATGACGTGCAGGGCGAGCATCCACTCGTCGAACGTCACGCGCGAATCCTACGACGCGTGATACGTGTGTGCCCGTGAACACGCAGGCGCAGAAAGCCGAGACATTCCGGGAGCTGCACGGGGGCGACCCGTTCGTGATCCCGAACCCGTGGGACGCGGGCTCGGCCCGCGTTCTCGCCTCGCTCGGTTTCGAGGCGCTCGCGAGCACGAGCTCGGGATTCGCCTTCACGCTCGGACGGCTCGACGGCAACGTGACGCTCGACGAGGTCGTCGAGCACGCGGCCGAGCTCGACCGCGCCACCGACCTGCCGGTCTCGATCGACCTCGAGAACGGCTACGGCCCGGAGCCGGAGAGCGCGGCACTCGCGATCACACGTGCGGCGGAAGCGGGAGCCGTCGGCGGGTCGATCGAGGACTACGACCCCGCCGGGCGCCTCTACGAGCTCGGCCACGCGGTCGAGCGCGTGACCGCGGCCGTCGAGGCGGCGCGCCGCCTTGGCTTTCCGTTCACGCTGACCGCGCGCGCCGAGAACCACATCCGGGGCAATCCGGACCTCGACGACACGATCACGCGGCTCAAGGCATACGAGTCCGCGGGGGCCGACGTGCTCTACGCGCCCGGGCTGGCGACTGCCGACGAGATCCGCGCGGTGTGCGATGCGGTCTCGAAACCCGTCAACGTGCTCGCCCGGCCTAGCTTGTCCCTCGCGGAGATCGTCGACGCCGGCGCGCAGCGCGTCAGCGTCGGCGGCAGCCTGACCTGGACGGCGGTCAACGCGTTCGCCGCGGCGGCAGTCGAGATCCGCGACCGCGGCGACTTCTCGTCGCTCGGCTCGGGCGAGCTCGTGCAGGGCTGGCTGGGCTAGCCCTCTTCGCGCAGCTGCGTGATGCGCATCTGGTTGCCCGACGGGTCGCGGAAGCCCGCGTCGATCCCGTACGGCTGCTCCGTCGGCTCCTGCGTGAACTCGACGCCGCGGCCCTTTAGCTCTTCGTACGTCGCCTGGACGTCGTCCGACGAGAAGAACAGGCCGCTGGCCGCGCCCTTGGCGACGAGAGCCAGCACCTGATCACGCGTCTCCGCGTCGAAGACCGGTGGCCCGGGCACGGCCATCAGCACGATCGTCACGTCTTCCTGCCCAGGAACGCCGACGGTGAGCCAGCGGAAGTTGCCGAACTCCGGGACGGTCACGTCCTCGCGAAGCTCGAGCCCGAGCTTCTCGGTGTAGAAGGCCAGGGCCTCGTCCTGGTCGTGGACCCAGACCTGGGTCGTCGTCAGCTGCTTCAGCATTTGCTCGCCTCCGGTGTCGTCGGGATCAGCGCACGACGCTAGTCACGCCTCGCGCCCGTGTCTTCTCGAAAACTGCTCGAATGCGGGCGCGCCCGGGCGAGCAGCATGCAGGTCGGAATCCGCGCGCGTATCGCCGCCGGCGGGTGCG
>DASQWH010000012.1:0-4238 GCA_035640335.1 Gaiellaceae bacterium
ATCGCGCGCGCGATGGGCGCGAACCCGCGTCTGCTGCTGCTCGACGAGCCGGCCGCGGGCATGAACCCGGCCGAGACGCTCGAGCTGACGGAGCTGATCGGCCGGCTGCGGAGCGAGGGCGGCTACACGGTGATGGTCATCGAGCACGACATGCACGTCGTCGAGGGAATCTCGGATCGCGTCGTCGCGCTCGACCACGGCGTCAAGATCGCGGAGGGCTCGTTCGAGCAGGTGGCGACGAACGAGAACGTGATCGAGGCCTACCTCGGGCTGAGGGCGACGGCATGAGCGCGCTGCTTCGCCTGTCCGAGGTGGACACGTACTACGGGGAGATCCACATCCTGCAGAAGGTCTCGCTCGAGGTGGCGGAGGGCGAGCTCGTGTGCCTCCTCGGCGGCAACGCGTCGGGCAAGTCGACGACGCTGAAGACGATCCTCGGCATCGTGCGGCCGCGGCGCGGGACGGTCGAGTTCGACGGCGAGGACGTGACCGGCGAGAAGACGAGCTACCGGATCGCGCGCGGAATGGCGATCGTGCCCGAGAACCGGCGCCTCTTCGCGCCCATGACGGTGCTCGAGAACCTGGAGATGGGGGCCTACCTGAAGAAGGACGGCCGCGGCGAGGCGATGGACCGCGTCTTCGAGCTCTTCCCTGTGCTGCGCGACCGCCGCAAGCAGCTGGCGGGAACCCTGAGCGGCGGCGAGCAGCAGATGGTCGCGATGGGCCGCGCGCTGATGTCGAGCCCGAAGCTCCTGCTGATGGACGAGCCCTCGATGGGCCTGGCGCCGATCCTGGTCGAGCGGAACTTCGAGATCATCCAGCAGGTGCACGAGGCCGGCGTCGCGGTGCTGGTCGTCGAGCAGAATGCGAACGTCTCCCTCGCGATCGCGGATCGCGGCTATGTGCTGCAGACGGGGCGCATCGTCCTCGCGGACACCGCCAAAGCGCTGCTCGCCAACGAGGGTCTCAAGAAGGCCTACCTGGGCCGATAGACGGGTCGTGGACCGACTGATCGGCCTCACCGCGATCGCCATGGGCCTGTTCATGATCTGGAACCGTCGCCACATGGCCGACGAGAACATCCGCCAGCAGAACTGGCTTCGCGCGACGTTACGGCTCAAGCGGCGTTACGGCGTGAAGGAGTACCGCCACAACCTGCGGGCCGCGTGGATCGTCGGCACGTTCGCGATCCTGCTCGGCCTCTACATGCTGGTCAGCGGCTGATCAGGCCTGTAGGTCGAGCCGCCAGTCGTTCGACGGCGCGAAATGGCCCGGCGGGAACTCGAACTCGACCTCCTCGAGGAACTCGAAGCCGAGCTTGCGGCAGATCGCGTTCGAGGCGCTGTTCTCCGGGATCGGGAACGCGTGGAGCCAGCGATGCGTGCCCTCGGCGCGTGCCCGCTCGACGACCTGCACAGTCGCGCGAGTCGCGATGCCGCGCCCCTGGAACTCCGGAAGCACAGACCAGCCGGTCTCCCAGACCTTGCCGCCGCGCCAGTCGCGCTCCCAGTAGCCGACCGACCCGACGGCCTCGCCGGTCTCCTCGTCGACGATCTTGAACATCCTCCCCACGCCCTCCTTGCCCGTGCCACGCATGTACCGCTCGTGCCGCTCGACGAGCTTCTCCGGGCTCTCGGGCCCGCCCAAGTGCTCGGTCATCACCGGGTCGCCCATCAGCCTCTCGACGAGCGGAAGGTCGTTCTCGTCGAACGGCTCGAGGCGCACCGCGTTCGGGTCGGACACGTCGCCAGTCTACGTTCGGGCAATGATTTGCACATGACAAGCCCCAACTCGGCCGGGCCGCTTCCCGATCGCATCCGCCACCGCTTCCCGATCTTCGACCGGCTCGTGTACATCAACTCCTGCTCCCAGGGGGCGCTGTCGGAGGACGTGCGCGAGGCGTACAGCCGCTACCTCGACGACTGGGAAGAGAAGGGAGCGCCCTGGGAGTACTGGGTCGGGCGCGAGGACGCCGCGCGTGCAGCCTTCGCCGGCCTGATCAACGCCGAGCCGGACGAGATCGCGGTCACGACGTCGCTCTCCGCCGGCGTTAGCGCGCTCGCGAGCGGGCTGCGCTACGCGAAGCGGTCGAAGGTCGTCACGACCGAGCTCGAGTTTCCGACCGTCGGCCAGATCTGGCACGCGCAGGAAGCGCGGGGCGCGCGCGTCGTCCACGCCCACCCGTCCGAGTTCCACCGCGTCGTGGACGAGGACACGGCGATCGTCTCGATCACGCACGTCTCGTACCGGACGGGCGAGCTGACGGACGCCCGAGCCGTCGCCGACCTCGCGCACGACCGCGGCGCGATCATCCTGCTCGACGCGTACCAGTCGGCCGGCTCGATCCCGATCGACGTCAAGGAGCTCGACGTCGACTTCCTTGCCGCGGGAACGGTCAAGTACCTCCTCGGCTCGGCCGGGCTCGCGTTCTTCTACTGCCGCCGCGAGCTGTTCGAGCGCACGTGGCCGACGGCGACGGGCTGGTTTGCCGACCAGGACATCTTCCAGATGGACATCCACGACTACTCGCCGGCACGCACGGCGAGACGCTTCCAGTCGGGGACGCCGCCGATCCCGTCGATCTACGCGGGCATCGCGGGCATCGAGCTGATCCAGGAGATCGGGATCGAGGAAACGCGAGACCACGTCCGCGGGCTGAATGCGCACCTGCTCGCCGGCCTCGACGACCTCGGGGCGACGGTGGTCACGCCGCGCAAGCGCCACCGGCACGGGGCTCTGATCTGCGTGAAGTCGACGGACGTCGACGAGCTCGTCGCCGGCCTCCGCCGCTGGGGCATCGTCACGTCTGAGCGCGACGGCAACGTGCGGATCTCACCGCACGCGTACAACTCCCTCGAGGACATCGACCTCGTCCTCGAGGCGCTCGCCCGGCACCGGCACCTGCTCGGTTGACGGGTTCGAGCTGCTGGTTACCAGTCGGGCTGACGGTCGAGCGCGGTGTTGTTCGTCAGCCGCGTCTGGCCGGACCCGTTCGCCTTCATCTTGTAGATCTCTTGGTTGCCGTCACGCAGGCTGGTCAAGGCGATCTCCAGGCCGTCTCGCGACCAGGTCCCTTCGAAGTCGCCACCCTTGCTCGTCGTCAGGCGCACGACGCCCGTGCCGTTCGGGTTCATCGTGTAGAGGTCGAAGGTCGTGCCCTTGTTGTCGCCGCGCTTGCTCGCGAACAGGATCTTGCTCCCGTTCGGCGACCAGGAGGGCGTGCCGTCGGGCTGCTTCGTCGCCGTCAGCTGCGTCTGGCCGGTGCCGTCCACGTTCATCACCCAGACGTTGAGGCTGCCGTTGCGGTCGCTCAGGAACGCGATCTTCTGGCCGCCCGGCAGGTTGCTGGGCGACCACGCGGGCTCGGCGTCCTGCGTCTTGCTGTTCGTCAGCCGCGTCTGCGCGGTGCCGTTCGCGTTCATGACGTAGATCTCCGGGTTGCCGTCCCGCTTGCTCTGGAAGACGATCTTGGTGCCGTCCGGGGACCACGACGGGGCGGTGTCGTCGTTGCCGGCGGTCGTGAGCCGCGTGACGTTCTGGCCGTTGGCGTCCATCACGTAGATGTCCAGGCCGCTGCCCATCGCGTTGTTGCGGTCGCTCGCGAACGCGATCTTCGAGCCGTCGGGCGACCAGGCCGGCTGCTCGTCGAGCCCGGCGGTCGACGTCAGGCGCGTTAGTTGAGTTCCGTCCGAATTGACGGTGTAGATGTCGCCGTCGCCCGTGCGTCCGCTCGAGAAGACGATCGGGCGGTAGACGACCGTGTACGTGACGGTCTTCGCCGGCGTCGTATGGCCGGCGACGTCCTTGATGCTCTGCACGGTAAACGTCTTCGTTCCGACCGAGCTCGTGTTGATCGGTTGCCCATTCGGGACGGTGCCGCTGCACGGCGTCGAAGCGGCGACGCCGGAGCCAGAGTCGCGGCAGAAGTAGTCAGCAGGTACGACCGAGTTGAGGACGTAACGCCCGCCGTTCGCCGGAGTGCCGATCACGATCTCCGGCGCCGTCGTGTCGACGGGGGCGATCAAGGACAGCGTATCGCCGTTCGATGCACGGATGTCGATCGTGTGCGCGCCGTCGCCCGTGATCGTGGACGGTGGCGGCCCGAACGGCCCGCCGTCGACGCTCGCCTGCACGGTTACGTCCGCCGGCTTGCTGATCGTCAACGTCGGCGCCGCCGTGAACCAGCCGTTCGTCTTGGCGCCGCCGAGCGTCGCCGTCACCGTGCCGCTCGGCGGCGG
>DASQWH010000013.1:0-5816 GCA_035640335.1 Gaiellaceae bacterium
GCGGCGCCCATCTCGTCGGCGATCGAGCGGAGGGCGCTGCCGAGAACTTGGAGCTCGATGTTCACAGTCGCGTCAGCCTCCAGATGCCACCATCCCTAACCCCCACCCACCCTTGGGGGAGCCAGGCGGTGGCGCCGTCTAGCTCGAGCAGCCGCGGGCCCGAGACCTCGAGCCGCTCGCCGGGCTCGAACGCGATCGCGGGGCCCGGGCGCACCTCGGACGTGCGGACGGCGACCAGCTCGATCGCGCGCGACCGGTCCGCATAGCCGTACCGCTCCTCGTGCGCGCGGTGAAACGACTCGGCGAGGTCGGGCCCGAGCGGCACGGTCAGCTCGAACGACTGGCCGGCGTAGCGGAGGTCGGCCTCGCCGTCGGCCGGAAGCTCGCCCGCCTCTTCGAGGGGCACGACGTAGGCGCGCACACGCTCGCGCCGCTCGTCGCTCGCCACCAGGCCGAGCGCGGAGAGGACGCCCGCCGCCTCGGGCACGAGCACGGTCGCGATCTCGAGCTCCTCGGCGAGCTCACACGCGTGGAGCGGCCCGGCGCCGCCGAACGCGACGAGCGCGAACTCCCGCGGATCATGCCCGCGTTCGACAGACACGACGCGGAGCGCGCGAATCATCTCCGCGTTGACGACGGAGACGACCGCCTCCGGGTCGATGCCATCGAGCGCGCGCTCGGCCGCCGCGCGGTCGAGCTCGATCGCACCGGCGAGCGTCCCCGGCAGGCGGCCGAGCAGGAGGTTCGCGTCCGTGACGGTCGGCTCGGCGCCGCCCTTGCCGTAACACGCGGGGCCTGGTTCCGCTCCCGCACTCTCGGGGCCCACGCGTAGCGCGCCGCCGGCGTCGACGCGTGCGATCGAGCCGCCGCCCGCGCCGACCGTGTGCAGGTCGACGCTCGGCAGGCGGACCGGAAACCCGGCGACAGCGCGGTCCACGCTGCGATCCGCCGCGCCGCACGCGATCAGGCCGACGTCCGTCGACGTACCGCCCATGTCGAGCGCGATCGCATTCTCAACACCGGCTAGCCTGGCGACGAGCCCCGCCCCGACGACACCCGCTGCCGGGCCGGAGAGGAGTGCCCAGGACGCGTGGGCGGCCGCCTCCTCGATCGTCGCGACGCCACCCGACGAGCGCATCACGAGCGGCTGCGGCAACCCTGCGTCAGCCGAGCCCCGCGCGAGCGCGGCGAGGTAGCGCGCGACGACCGGCCCGAGATACGCGTCGACGGCCGTCGTCGAGGCCCGGTCGTACTCCCTGAACTCGGGCGCGACCTCGTGCGACGCGACGACGTGCGCATGGGGGAGACGGCGACGGAGCTCGTCTGCCACCGCACGCTCGTGTGCGGGCTCGCGGAACGCGAAGAGCAGGCAGACGGCGACCGCCTCGGCCTCGAGCTCCGGGAGCGAGGCGAGGTCTACGGGCTCGAGCACGCCGTCCGGCCCGATCCGCTCGCGGACGCCGTAGGAGCGCTCGAGCGGCACGAGCGGCTCTGGATGGTGTGCGCAGAGCCTGTAGAGATGGGCCCGCGTCTGGCGGCGCAGGTGGAGCAGATGCTCGAAGCCGGCGGTCGTGACGAAGGCGGTTCGCGCGCCCCTGCGCTCGAGCAGTGCGTTCGTCGCCACGGTCGTGCCGTGCGTGAACCGCTCGACGCCGTCCACGCCCAGTGCGCGGGCGGCCGCGACGACGGACTCGTGCTGGCGGGCGGCCGTCGGCACCTTGGCCGTCTTCAGCCGGCCGTCGGCGACGAGCACCGCATCGGTGAACGTGCCGCCTACGTCGACGCCGAGGATCGCCACGGGCCGACTCTAGGCCGCGAATGCCCGCGATGGCAGATGCGTTGTAGTCAGCGGAATGGCGGCACGATCCGAGTTCCGGCTCGTCGGCGCCGGCGGTGAACCGGTCGACCTCTGGCGCACGATCGCCTCGCACGGCGTCGCCGACCTGCCGCCGAACGCGATCGACGAGGGGGCGCGGACGCTCGAGCTGACGTTGCCGCTCGCCCGCGGCCGTCCACGGCAGGTCCGCGTGTTTGCGGGGCGCCCGGGCTACGGCCGCATGGAGATCCGCGGCCCTGCGGGAGGGGCGGCCCAGCGCAGACAGCTGTTCGACGGGGTGAAGCGCGTGCTGCGGCTCGACGAGGATCTGTCCGCCTTCTACGCGGCGGCCGCCGCCGACCCGGAGCTCGCCTGGGTGACGAGCGGAGCCGGGCGGATGATGCGCAGCCCGACCGTCTTCGAGGACGTCGTCAAGACGATCTGCACGACGAACTGCGCCTGGTCGGCGACGGTGCGCATGGTCAGCGCGCTCGTCGAGCACCTCGGGCGGCCGGCGCCGGGCGCGAAGCCGGGGCCGTTCGGTCGGGCGTTCCCGACTCCGGACGCCATGGCCGAGGCAGGCGACGCCTTCTACCGAGACGTGGCCCGCGCCGGGTACCGCGGCGCGTACCTTCGTTCGCTCGCCGCCTCGGTCGCCTCCGGCGAGCTGGACCTCGAGGCGCTCGGACGCGCCGACGCGGAGGAGGTCCCGGATGACGAGCTCGCCGTGCGGCTCCTCGCACTGCCCGGTGTCGGCCCGTACGCCGCTGCCCACATCATGATGCTCGTCGGTCGGTACTCGAGGCTCATCCTCGACTCGTGGTCGCGCCCGAAGTACCTCCGCGTCGCCGGTGCGCGGAGCGCGAAGGACACGACGATCGAGCGCCGCTTCCGCCGTTACGGGCCGTACGCGGGCCTTGCGTTCTGGCTCTACATCACGCGCGACTGGGTTGACGACGAGTCGTAGCTACCGCGACGGGGCACGCGCGGTCGCGGCGCTCACGCCGGCCGCGCTGAGCTTCGGCGCAGCGTTCGGCGTGCTCGCCGAGTCGGCGGGCATGGGCACGTTCGCGCCGATCGTCATGTCGGCGACGACGTTCGCGGGCGCCGCGCAGTTCGCCGCGGCGTCGGTCCTCGACGAGGGCGGCAGCGTGATCGCCGCCGTGGCGGCCGCCGTCCTCCTGAACGCTCGGTACGGCGCGGTCAGCATCGCCGTCGCGTCGGCGTTCCGCGGCGCGCGACTGCGGCGCCTCCTCGAGTCGCAGCTGATCGTCGACGAGTCATGGGCGGTGGCACAGGTCGGCGGCGGGCGCATCGACCGTCGTCTGCTCGTCGGCGCAGGCCTCCTTCTCTTCCCCTTCTGGGTTGGCGGTACCGCTCTCGGCGTCCTCTTCGGCGACGTCCTCGGCGACCCGGAGCAGCTGGGGCTCGACGCCGCTTTTCCAGCGCTCTTCCTGGCGCTCCTGGCCGGGCAGCTTGCCAGCAGGCGAGCGGTCTTCGCAGCGCTCGCGGGCGCAGCAATCGCGCTCGTGCTACTGCCCCTGACGCCGCCGGGCGTCCCGGTCATCGCGGCGAGCGCGGTCTGCCTCGCGGGGGTCAGGCCGCGGTGAACGACACCTGGCTGACCGTCGTCCTCGTCGGCGCGCTCACGGTCGCGCTCAAGGCCACCGGACCGCTCGTGCTCGGCGGCCGCGAGGTGCCCGCGCGGGTGGCCGGCGCGGTCGAGCTCCTGGCCCCGTCGCTGCTCGCGGCGCTCGTCGTCACGCAGGCCGTCGGCGCGGACGGCGGGCTCGCACTGGACGAGCGACTCGTCGGCGTCGGCGTGGCGGCCGTGGCGGTGCGGTTCAGGGCGCCGCTGATCGTCGTCATCGTGCTCGCAGCGGTCTCGACGGCGCTCATGCGCCTGGCTCTCTAGGAGCGTCCGGCGTTACCTCTTCCGAAACGGGTGCTTGACTGTTTTCCGAAATAGGTGATTGACTGGTCAGTCAGTCAACCGGAGAGAGGAACTTGCCGCCATGAACCAGTCCTCGAATCTGGCCGCCCGCATGGGCCACTGGAGCGCGACCCACCGCAAGAAGGCGATCTGGGGGTGGTTGGCCTTCGTCCTGGTGTCGTTCGTCGTCGGCTCGATGCTCATCGGGCAGAAGAACCTCGATCCCAAGAAGGCGGGCGTCGGCGAGTCCGGCCGGGTCGACAAGATCCTCGCCGACGACTTCGAGACGCCCGCGACCGAGCGCGTGATGGTCCAGTCGCCGACGCTCGACGCGCAGAGCACTGAGTTCAAGGCCGTGATCGGCGACGTCGTCGCGCGCCTCGACCGCGAGCCGAACGTGAGCAAGATCGACTCGCCGCTGCAGGCCGGCAACTTCAACCTCGTCTCGCAGGACGGGCACACCGCTCTGGTCGACGCGGAGATCGTCGGCGACCCGGACGACGCCGTCGACAAGATCGCGCCGGTGACGGCCGCGGTCAAGGCTGCGCAGGCCGCGCATTCCGAGTACGACATCGAGAGCTACGGCGTCACGACGGAGGACCAGATCAACGGCGCGTTCGAGGACGCGCTGAAGAGAGCCGGCGAGCTGTCGATCCCGATCACGCTCGGGATCCTGCTGCTGGCCTTCGGCGCGCTCGTCGCGGCCGGGATCCCTCTCCTGCTTGCCCTGACGGCCGTCGTCGCGACGATGGGCCTGATCGCGATCCCGAGCCAGATCGTGCCGCTCGACCAGTCGATCGGGGCGGTCGTGCTCCTCATCGGCCTGGCCGTGGGAGTCGACTACTCGATGTTCTACTTGAAGCGCGAGCGCGAGGAGCGCGCTGCGGGCCGCGGGGAGCAAGCCTCGCTCGAGGCCGCCGCTGCGACTTCAGGTCGCTCAGTTCTCATCTCCGGCCTCACGGTGATGATCGCCATGGCCGGGATGCTCCTCATGGGCGACCCGACCTTCGCCGGCTTCGGCATCGCGACGATCACCGTCGTCGGCGTCGCAGTCCTCGGGTCGCTGACGGTGCTGCCCGCGATGCTGTCCTGGCTCGGCGATCGAGTCGACAAGGGCAAGCTGCCCTTCTTGCACCGGCTCACGAGACGCGACGGCGAGGGCCGGTTCTGGAGCGCGATCCTCGGCCCGGTCCTGCGTCACCCTGTCGTCTTCGCGATTCTGGCCGCGGCGCCGCTCGTCGCTCTCGGCATCACGGCGCTGCAGATGAAGCTCGCGCAGCCGGGGCCGGAGACGTTCCCGCCGAACCTCCCCGCGGTGCAGACGTACAAGAAGCTGCAGAAGGCGTTCCCGGGCGGCGAGATTCCGGCCACGGTCGTGATCAAGGCCGACAACGTCCGCGCGCCCGAGGTGCAGGAGGCGATCGGCCAGATGAAGTGGCGCGCGCTCGTCTACGCGGGCATGCACGAGCCGATCACCTCGGACGTGAACAACGAGGGGACCGTCGAGGTCGTCAATATCCCCGTCCCCGACAAGGCGACGGACGCGAAGGCGTTCGCCGCGCTGCAATCGCTGCGCACCGAGGTGCTCCCGGGTACGCTCGGAGAGCTGGACGACGTCGAGTACGGCGTCACCGGCTTCACGGCCCAGTCGGAGGACTTTCGGCACCTGATGAGCACCAAGGCGCCTTTCGTCTTCGGCTTCGTGCTCCTCTTCGCATTCATCCTGCTGCTGCTGACGTTCCGCTCGCTCGTGATCCCGATCAAGGCGATCGTCATGAACCTGCTCTCGGTCGCGGCGGCGTACGGCGTGCTCGTGCTCGTTTTCCAGCACGGGTTCGGGAAGGGCCTCCTCGGCTTCGACTACACGGGCGGCGTCGTCGCGTTCCTGCCGCTGTTCCTGTTCGTGATCCTCTTCGGGCTCTCGATGGACTACCACGTCTTCATCCTCAGCCGCGTGCGGGAGAGCTACGACGGCGGGATGAAGACCGAGGACGCCGTCGCGCACGGGATCAAGGTCACGGCAGGAGTCGTGACGAGCGCCGCGATCGTGATGGTGCTCGTCTTCGC
>DASQWH010000014.1:0-2560 GCA_035640335.1 Gaiellaceae bacterium
CCTGCGGAAGTCAGCATCGAGACCATTCCCGAGTTCTCGCTGTACCGAAAGATCGCCGACGAGGACCCCTTTCCGTACTCCGACTCGCTGCACCTCGACTTCCTCGAGCAGTTCGCTCCCGAGGACGTGAGAGCGGTGCTCAATCGGCTGCCCGACGTCTACCGTCTCTCGCTCGTGCTCGTGTACGTCGACGGCTTCGCGACGAAGGAGGTCGCCCGTCTACTCGAGACGCCGCTCGGAACGGTGCTCGCGCGACTTCACCGCGGTCGCAAGTTGTTCGAGCGAGAGCTGTGGGTCTACGCGGAAGAGAACGGGCTGCTCGTGGAGGGGCGATGATCACCTGCGCGGAAGCGGTGGAGCAACTCTGGGCCTACCTCGACGGGGCGCTCGCCGACGAAGACAAGGCTGCGCTCGAGGAGCACCTGGGCTTCTGCCGCGTCTGCTGCGGAGAGGTCGAGTTCGCCGAGGAGTTGCGCGGCTTTCTCGCGCGTTCCGCCGGCGAGGAACTTCCCGAGGAGGTCCGGCGCCGGCTCATTGCGACGCTCGACGACCTCGAGACAGCATGAGCCGCGACCTCATGCGCACCGACGAGGTCAAGGGCATCGTGCGAGACGCCTACGCCGCGATTGGTTCGTCGACCGAAGCCGTCGCCCGCAAGCTCTACTCGGACGAGGAGCTTGCCGGGGTCCCTCGCTCGGCGATCGAGGGAGCGCTCGGCGTAGGCAATCACCTCCGCTTCGCGGAGATCGAGGCGGGGGAGACCATCCTCGACCTCGGCTGCGGCGCGGGCATCGATTCCGTACTCGCCGCCCGACACGCCGGGCCGGGCGGACGTGTGATCGGCCTCGATTTTCTTCCCGAGATGCTGGAGCGCACCGCGAGGGCCGCTGCCGAGGCCGGGCTCGACAACATCGAGACGCTCGAGGCGGAGATGGAGGCGATTCCCCTCCCGGACGAGAGTGTCGACCACGTCATCTCAAACGGCGTGATCAACCTTTCAGCTCGGAAGAGACGGGTACTCGCCGAGTGTGCACGCGTCGTGAAACCGGGCGGCAGGCTCTCGGTATCGGATCTGACGGTCGGAGACGAGGAGCTCCCGCCCGAGATCATGCTGCACCCGGCAACCTGGGCCGGTTGAGTCGCCGGCGCTCTGACGGAGCGTGACTTCGTCGAGAAAATCGACAAGGCGGGTTTCGGCAAGATCGTCGTGCACCATCGAGAACCGATCTCGATCGACGACCTCGCGCTCTATCCGCTCTTTACGGGCGAACTGATCGAGCTGATGCGGCGCCTCATCCCGGCCGATCGCCAGGATCGCGTCGCGACCTCGGTCGTCATCACGGCGAAGCGGCTGTAGCAGGCGATTGTTCCTCAAGCATTCAAGTGATAGTTTGAGAACGTGCCGACGCAAGCTGCGAAGTCCGCGCTGTTCGATGCATTCGCCTCCGTCGCGCAGGCGCTAGGGAACGGACGCCGCGCCGAGATCGTCGACGTGCTTGCTCAAGGGGAGCGCTCCGTCGAGGAGCTCGGCGAGCAAATCGGACAGAGCATCGCCAACACCTCCCACCACCTCCAGGTGCTCGCACGCGCGGGGCTCGTACGTTCGCGCCGCGAGGGGACGCGGGTCTACTACCGGCTCGCGGGGCAGCGCGTCGACGACCTGTGGGCGTCCGTACGCGAGGTGGCGGAAAGGCATGTGGCGGACGTGCACGTGCTCGCCGACGAATACCTCGGCGAGCGCGACGGAATCGAACAACTCTCGCCCGCGGAGCTGGAAGGGCGCCTGCATCGCGGCGACGTCGTAGTGCTCGACGTCCGGCCGGAGCTCGAGTACCGCGCAGGCCACATCCCCGGAGCGATCTCGGCGCCGCTCCCTGAGCTGGACACGGTCGTGAAGATCCTGCCGCGGCGCGCGGAGGTCGTCGCCTACTGCCGAGGCCCGTACTGCGTGTACGCCGACGACGCTGTGCGCGTGCTGCGGGAGCGTGGCGTCAAGGCTCGACGCCTCGTCGGCGGGTTTCCTGAATGGCGACGCGCCGGCCGCGCCGTCGAGGCCGGCTGAAAGGAGACCGAATGCTCTTTCGCCCCTTCCTCTACGACCAGACAGCATGCGCCAGCTACCTGTTCGGGTGCGGCACGCACTCGAAGCTTGCCGTGGCCGATCCCCACGCCGAGCTGGTCGAGGACTACCTCGAAGCGGCGGAGGCGCTCGGCGCTCCGATCGTCGCCGTGTTCGAGACGCACGTTCAGGCGGACCACGTCTCCGGCCTTCCGGCGCTCGTCGAGCGCGCCGGCGCGACGCCGTACCTCCCGGTCGGCGCCGACGTGGATTTCGACCATGTCGCGCTCGGGGACGGTGAGGTGGTGGAACTGGGGAACACGCTCGTCACCGCCCTCGCCACCCCGGGTCATGCCCCCGCTCACCACGCCTACGTCGTCGCAGACCGCCGTCGCGGAGACGAGCTGCCCTGGTTCGTCCTCACGGGCGACTCGCTGCTCGTCGGGGACGTCGGGCGGCCCGACCTGCATGCGAGCGGTGACCCTGAGCCGCTCGCCCGCC
>DASQWH010000015.1:0-2743 GCA_035640335.1 Gaiellaceae bacterium
TGGATCGCGATCGAACCGGCTCGCCCGATTGCACGGAGCGAAGCGCGCGTCTACTTACAGAAGACTGACGTCGATCTCCGGAGGGACCACGGCATCCGGATGTACGCGGTCGGGCCATGGCGAAAGAACCTCGGGCAGGCGTTCTTCGAGATCCGGCTCGTGCGTACTGCCCGACGCACGCTCATGGGTCGAGTCCGGTTCCCGTATGCCGGCCTCTGGCACTTGAGTGTGCCGCCGCCCGGCGCGTCGCCGTCGATAGCTCTGCCAGTGAGAGTGCGTCGGCCGGCGCGTTAGTGGTCCTGGCTCGCGGATTGTGAGAGCTACGGCTAGGCCATCCTCAGGCGGGCACGCGTGCTCGCCAAGGCGAGCTCAACTGGACCGACGGGGATGCTCTACCGCCGCTCTAGTCAGTGCCGCTCTGGCGCGCCCAAAGCGTCACCAGCCGCGCGACCAACGTCACGAGGAAGACCGACCCCACCAGCGCCTCCAACGCGGTCAGTGCCTGCGGGAGGCCGACTGACGGCGTCGACGCGCTCAGCCCCAGCGTCGTTAGCGTGATGTAGCTGAAGTAGAGGTACTCCGACTGCGGGCGCTCGCCGGGCTGCGCGCCGAGTTGACAAGAGGACGAGGGCGCCAGTGCGACGCAGGCGACGATTTAGAGCGCATGCCGGCGCGTGATCCGGTCCCGTGCTCAGATCGCTGATCGCCACGATGAGCGCGACGGCCGCAAGCAGCGTGCGCCGATCGCCCGCCACCGGGGATCGTCGACCAGCTCGAGCAGGAAGACGTTCGCGAGCAGTAGGACGAGCAGGCTCGCGTAGCTGTCGAGGATTCGGATGGCATCGTCGCGCAGGTTCACGAAGCGGCGATCTTGCCCAGCGAACAGCAAAGGAGTTGCGGACGCGCTTACCTTGTGCTTCTATGCATAGTGGTTCAAGCCGTGGTCGTGCACATCGACAAGGACCTCGTCGCCGCCGCGGCGACGCCGCTCGTGCTCGCGATCCTCGCGGACGGGGAAAGCTACGGCTACGCGATCCTCAAGCGCGTGCGTGATCTTTCGGGTGGCGAGCTCGAGTGGACCGACGGGATGCTCTACCCGCTGCTCCACCGCCTCGACCGGCTCGGGCACGTGACGACCGAGTGGCGCACGTCACCTGAGGGACGGCGCCGCAAGTACTACGCGGTCACCGACGACGGGCGCCGCGCGCTTGCCGACCAGCGACGGCAGTGGGAGACCGTCACCCGCGCCCTCAACGACGTCTGGCCCGGCTCCGGCGTCCTGATGACGGCCCTCGAGGAGGCGTGAGCGTGGAGAGCCTTGAGACGCAGATCGCTGAGTGGCGCGCCTACGTCGCCACCTCCCCGGGCGTCAACGGGCGCGATGTCGACGAGCTGGAGGATCACCTCCGCCACCAGATCGCTGAGCTGAACACGGCCGGCCTCAAGGACGACGAAGCGTTCCTCGTCGCCGTCAAGCGGATGGGCGACCTCGACGACCTGTCTCGCGAGTTCGCTCGCGAGCACAGCGGGCGGCTTTGGAAGCAGCTTGTCCTCAGCCGTGAAGACGAGCCAGCGCGCGCGGCCGGCGGCTGGGTCGAGCCGATCGCCTTCGCCGTCGCAGCGGCCGTGACGATTCAGGTCGCACGCCTCGTTGCCGACTTCCCCGACGAGGAGCCCGGTTGGTTCTTGCGGAACCTCAGCCTGTTCGTCCTACCGTTTCTCGCGAGCTACTTCGCTTACCGGCGCGCGCTCGAGGCGCGGGGCTGGGCGGTCAGCCTCGCGCCGTTCGCGGTCGCGGCGCTCGTGATCAACCTCTACCCGTGGGACGCGGACTCGTCCACCGAGGAGCTCGTTGCGCTTCACTTGCCCGTCGCGCTCTGGTTCGCGATCGCCTTCCCGTACATGGGCGGGACGATCCGATCCCACGAGCGGCGCATGGATTTCGTCCGCTTCTCGGGCGAGTGGTTCATCTACTACGTGCTGATCGCGCTCGGCGGCGGCGTGCTCATGGGGCTGACGGCGGCGATCCTCGAGCCCACCGGCGTGAACGTCGACACGGTCGCCGAGTGGGTCCTGCCGTCGGGTGCGGCGGGTGCGGTGATCGTCGCGGCATGGCTCGTCGAGTCGAAGCAGCGGGTCGTGGAGAACATGGCGCCGGTGCTGACGATGCTCTTCACGCCGCTGTTCGCGATCATGCTGGCCGCCGCCGTCGTCACCTACGCCGCGACCGGGCTCGGCGAGGCGTTCGACCGCGACCTCGTCAGCGTCTTCGATGCGCTGCTCGTGGTCATCCTCGGGCTCGTCCTCTACGGGATGTCCGCGCGTGACCCGGCGGAGTCGCCCGGATGGATAGACCGCATCCAGCTGGTCGCCGTCGTCTGCGCGCTCGCGCTCGACGTGCTCGTGGTCGCCTCGATGATCGCCCGGATCGTCGACCTCGGTTTCACCCCGAACCGAACCGCCGCGCTCGGCCTCAACGTCGTCCTCCTCGTGAACCTCGCCGGGGCCGCCTGGCTCTCCGCCCGCTTCCTCAGAGGACGCCGCCGCCTCCACCGCCTCGAGCGCTGGCAGACGTCCTACCTTCCGGTCTTCGCCGTGTGGGCCGCCGCGGTCGTCGTCATCCTCCCACCACTGTTCGCGTTCAGCTGAATCATCGATCTGACGACGCCAGACGTTGTCAGTTCTGCGTGTCGATGCCATGATCGGTGCCAGTCCACGCACTTGGGGGGAGAGGAGGCACCGC
>DASQWH010000016.1:0-25344 GCA_035640335.1 Gaiellaceae bacterium
CCGGAAGAGCCTGCGCTTCTCTTCGCCGTTGCGCCCGCCCGTCGCGGCTTCGTTCTCCGCGACCTCGGCCTCGTCCTGCTCCCTGACACGCAGGTCTTCCGCAAGCGCGTCTCGCGCCGCACGGCGCCTGTCGGCCGCGCACTCCAGTCCTTCGCCGAGTTGCGCACGGGCGACTACGTCGTCCACGAGGACCATGGCGTCGGCAAGCTGCTCGGCTTCGAGACGCGCGAGGTGGCGAGCGTCACGCGCGACTACCTGTTCCTCGCCTTCCGCGGCGACGACCGCCTCTACGTGCCGCACGAGCAGATCGGCAAGGTCTCGCGCTACGTCGGCGTCGACGGCAAGGCGCCGGTGCTCTCGAAGCTCGGCGGCCGCGCGTGGCACCTGCTCAAGTCCCGCGCCAGGGCGAGCATCCGGGAGCTCGCCGGCGAGCTGCTACGCCTCTACGCGCAGCGGCAGCAGGCTCCGGGCGTGTCGTTCGACCTCGAGCAGGAGTGGCTCGAGCGGCTCGAGGCCTCGTTCCCGTATCGCGAGACCGACGACCAGCGCACCGCGATCGAGGCCGTCAAGGAGGACCTCGAGGCGCCGCGGCCGATGGACCGCCTCGTCTGCGGCGACGTCGGCTTCGGCAAGACGGAGGTCGCTGTCCGCGCCGCGTTCGCCGCCGCGCTGAACGGCAAGCAGACGCTGATGCTCGTGCCGACGACGGTGCTCGCGCAGCAGCACTGGAACACGTTCCGCGAGCGCTACCGCGACTTCCCCGTGCGCGTCGAGATGGTCTCGCGCTTCCGCCGACCCGCCGACGTGAAGCAGGTGCTCGCCGACTTCGCCGAGGGCAAGGTCGACGTCCTCATCGGCACGCACCGCATACTCTCGCGCGACGTGATCCCGAAGGAGCTCGGCCTCGTCATCGTCGACGAGGAGCAGCGCTTCGGCGTCGCGCAGAAGGAGCTGCTGCGCTCGCTCCGCCTCGAGGTGGACGTGCTCGCGCTGACGGCGACGCCGATCCCGCGCACGCTGCACATGTCGCTCTCGGGCCTGCGCGACATCTCGGTCATCGAGACGCCACCGGAGGGGCGGCGCCCGATCCGCACCTATGTCGGCGAGTACGACGAGGAGCTGATCAAGACGGCCCTCGAGCGGGAGGCCGCCCGCGGTGGGCAGGCGTTCTACCTGCACAACCGCGTGGAGACGATCGAGGAGGCCGCCGCGAAGCTGCAGGAGCTGTGTCCGGGGCTCCGCTTCATCGTCGCCCACGGCCAGATGCGCGAGCGGGACCTGGAGCAGCGGATGCTGAGCTTCCTGCGCGGAGACGCGGACGTGCTCATCTCGACGACGATCATCGAGTCGGGGCTCGACATCCCGCAGTCGAACACGCTGATCGTCGAGCGCGCGGACGCCCTCGGCCTCGCCCAGCTCTACCAGATTCGCGGCCGCGTCGGCCGCTCCGACGTGCTCGCGCACGCGTACCTGCTCTATCCCGACCATACGGAGCTGACGCCCGAGGCTCGTGCGCGGCTGGCAACGCTCGCCGACCACACCGAGCTCGGCGCCGGCTTCGCGATCGCGATGCGCGACCTCGAGATCCGCGGCGCCGGCGAGCTCTTGGGCGCCGAGCAGCACGGGCACCTGGCCGCGCTCGGGTTCGAGCTCTACGTCGAGCTCCTCGGCGAGGCGGTGGCAGAGCTGGCGGGCGAAAAACGGATCGTCGCGCGGCCCGTCCGGGTCGACGCCCGCATCGACGCGTACGTCCCGCCGCCATACATCCCGTCCGAGGCGCAGAAGATCGACCTGCACCGGCGGCTCGCGCTGACCGAGTCGGAGGACGAGCTCCGCGAGCTGGAGGCGGCGACGGTCGACCGCTTCGGCCCGCTTCCCGAGCCGGTCGAGAACCTGTTCGCGATCCAGGCAGCGAAGCTGAAGCTGGCGCAGGTCGGCGCCGACTACCTCGTCTTCCGCGGCGGCCGGGCGACCGTCGGTCCGCTCGTCCTCGGGTCGGGCGAGCTGCGGGAGCTGCGAGACCGGGTCGACACCGCCGTCTACCAGACCGGCAAGCGCGAGGTCTCGCTCCGCGACGGCGAGTTCGACGGCGCGCTCCGGCTCGTCGACGCGCTGCTCGACGCGAGGCGCGCCGCATGAGCTTCACGCAGGATTAACAAAAGATGCTGGTACACTCGGCGCGCGCCGGGCGGCTTGGTACAAAGGCACCTGCCGGCGCCATTTCTATGAACCGACACCGTCCGATTGCCCTGGTTCTCGCCGCACTCGCAGGCGTTGCCGTCCTCGCCGGCTGCGGCTCCGAGAAGCAGAGCGTCCCGACGAACGCCGTCGCCGTCGTCGGCGACGACACGATCACGAAGGCGCAGTTCGACCAGCTGCTCGAGCAGGCGAAGGGGAGCTACAAGACGCAGAAGCGCCCCTTCCCGGAGCCCGGCTCACAGGAGTACGAGGCGCTCCGCGGTCAGGCGATGCAGTTCCTCGTCCAGCGCTCGCAGTTCGAGCAGAAGGCGCAGGACCTCGACGTGGAGGTCTCCGACAAGGACGTCGACAAGCGGCTCAAGGACCTGATCAAGCAGTACTTCGGCGGCAGCCGGTCGAAGTACGAGAAGCAGCTCAAGCAGCAGGGCCTCAGCGAGAAGCAGGTGCGCGCCGACATCCGCGCGCAGCTGATCCAGGAGCGGATCTACAACGAGGTCACGAAGGGCGTGAAGGTGGACGACGCCGCGATCGCCGCCAACTACAAGAAGAACAAGAGCCAGTACGTCCAGCCGGCGTCGCGTGAGGTGCGCCACATCCTCGTCAAGAAGAAGACGCTCGCCGACCAGATCTACAACCAGCTCAAGAACGGCGGCAACTTCGCGGCGCTCGCCAAGAAGTACTCGCAGGATCCGAGCTCGAAGAGCCAGGGCGGCAAGCTGACCGTCTCGCGCGGCCAGACCGTTCCGCCCTTCGACCGCGCTGCGTTCTCGCTCGACACGCGCGCGATCTCGCGTCCGATCAAAACCCAGTACGGCTGGCACATCATCCAGCCGCTCGGCAAGGTCAAGAAGCAGACCGTGACGCCGCTCCCGCAGGTCAAGGACGCGATCAGGCAGCAGCTCCTTCAGGAGCGCAAGCAGCAGAAGATGAACGAGTGGGTCGACGACACGCGCAAGGACTTCGCGGACGACACGACCTACCAGGTCGGGTACGCGCCGCCCGAGACGAGCACGACCGCGACCACGCCCACGACCTCGCAGTAGCGGTTTGTCGCTCGAGGAGGCGCTCCTCGACCTGCAGGGGCTGACCGAGCGGCTGCGGCGCGACTGTCCCTGGGACCGCGAGCAGACGCCGAAGACGATCGTGCCGCACACGGTCGAGGAGGCCTACGAGGTCGCCGATGCAGCCCTCGTCGGCCGGCCCGAGAAGTTGCTCGACGAGCTCGGCGACCTGCTCTTCCAGGTCTACTTCCTCGCGCTGCTGCTCGAAGAGGAGGGCCACGGCGACCTCGAGCAGGTCGCACGGTCGATCCACGCGAAGCTCGTCGCGCGTCACCCGCACGTCTTCGGAGACGCGGAGGCCAGGACGGCCGGGCGCGTGCGCGAGCGCTGGGAACAGATCAAGAAGGAGGAAGAGGGACGCGAGGGGATCTTCCACCACGTCCCTGAGACGCTGCCGGCCTTGCTCTACGCACGGAAGCTGCAGCGGCGCGCGGCCGCGATCGAGTTCGAGTATCCCGATACGGCTGGGGCGCTCGGCGACCTCGACGACGAGGTGCACGAGCTGAAGGAGGCGCTGCAAGACGTGGGCGAGCCCGCGGCCGAGAGCGAGCCCGACCCGCGCGTGTTCGAGGAGATGGGCGACGTCCTCTTTGCCGCGGTCAACGTGGCGCGGCGCCTGAACGTCGACCCCGAGCTCGCCCTGCGCGCGATGGCGCAGCGATTCGCGGCCCGCGTCGAGCGCGCGGAGCAGCTGGCCGCCGCCGAGGGCCGCGACTTCACGAAGCTGCCGCTCGACGAGCAGGACCGCTACTTCGACCTCGCGAAGGAGGGCCGGTGAGCGCGGAGATCGCGGGCGTGCGCGGACGGCAGATCCTCGACTCGCGCGGGAACCCGACGGTCGAGGTCGAGGTCGAGCTCTCGTCCGGGCACGTCGGCCGCGCGGCCGTCCCGTCGGGTGCGTCCACGGGCCACTACGAAGCGGTCGAGCTGCGCGACGGCAACTCGGAGCGATATGGCGGCAAAGGCGTCGAGCAGGCGGTTCGCAACGTCGGGGACGAGATCGCCCCGGCGCTCGTCGCGCTCGACGCCGCCGACCAGGGGGCGATCGACTCGGCGCTGATCGCGCTCGACGGGACGAAGAACAAGTCGCGCCTCGGCGCGAACGCGATCCTCGGCGCCTCGCTCGCGACGGCGAAGGCAGCCGCGGCCGAGGCCGGCGTGCCGCTCTACCGCTGGGTCGGCGGTACCGAAGCGCACGTGCTGCCCGTGCCGATGATGAACGTCGTCAACGGCGGCGCGCACGCGGCGAACTCGCTCGACCTGCAGGAGTTCATGATCGTTCCGGCAGGCGCGGACACGTTCGCGGAAGGTCTCCGCATCGGTGCCGAGGTCTTCCACACGTTGAAGGCCTTGCTCGAGGAGCGTGGGCTCTCGACGGCTGTCGGCGACGAGGGCGGCTTCGCTCCCGACTTCGCCTCGAGTGAGGAGGCGATCGAGGTCGTGCTCGAAGCCGCCGAGCGCGCCGGGCACCGGGAACGGATCGGCATCGCGCTCGACCCGGCGATGTCCGAGGTCGTCGGCGAGGACGGCACGTATCGCTTCGAGGGTCGCAAGGTGGGAGCCGCCGAGCTGCCCCACTTCTGGGCCGGGCTGGCCGAGCGCTTCCCGCTCGTCTCGGTGGAAGACGGGGCGGCGGAGGACGACTGGGGCGCCTGGAAGGAGCTGACCGAGCGGCTCGGCGACCGGCTGCAGCTGGTGGGCGACGACCTCTTCGTCACGAACGTCGCGCGCTTCGAGCGCGGGATCGAGGAGGGCGTGGCGAACGCGATCCTCGTCAAGGTCAACCAGATCGGCACGTTGACGGAGGCGCTCGACGCGATCGCGCTCGGGCGCACGCGCGGCTACGCGTCGGTGATCTCGCACCGCTCGGGCGAGACCGAGGACACGACGATCGCCGACCTGGCCGTCGCGACGAACGCGGGACAGATCAAGACCGGCGCGCCATCGCGCACGGACCGCGTCGCGAAGTACAACCAGCTCTTGCGCATCGAGGAGGAACTCGGCTCCGCCGCGGAATATCCAGGCTGGGATGCGTTTCCTCGTAGTCGCCGCTAGCTGCTGCTTCCTGATCGTCGCCGTCAGCGCGTGCGGGAGCGACGAGAAGAGCTCGCCGGCGGGCGGAACGGTGACACAGCCTCCCGCGGAGACGACGGATCCGCCGGCAGTTACCGGAACCGTTCCGGAGCAGGCGCCCACGGTCGTCACGCTCTACTTCCTCCGCGACGGCAAGCTTGGCGTCGCTGCCGGGTTCGTCCCGAGTGGCCCCCGGATCGCGACCGCGGCGGTCAACGACCTCCTCGAAGGGCCGACGGCGAGCGATCGCGCGGCAGGCCTTTCGAGCGCCATCCCCCGCGGAACCAAGCTCGAACGCCTCGCGATCGAGGACGGCGTCGCCGAGGTCGCCCTCTCGAGCTCCCTCGGTGAGGCCGCGACGGCGCAGGTCGTGTACACGCTGACGCGCTTCCCGACCGTGCGGCGTGTCGAGCTCGAGGGCGAGCAGCACGTGCGTGGGGACTTCGAGGACGTGACCCCGCCGATCCTCGTCGAGTCGCCCGCGCCCGGCGAGGAGGTGTCGAGCCCGCTGCGGATCAAAGGCACGGCGAACACGTTCGAGGCGACCTTCCAGGTCGAGGTGCTGGGCGCGGACCGTCGCGTGGTCGGCAAGCGCTTCGTGACCGCGACGTCCGGCTCGGGCACGCGGGGCACGTTCGACGCCAACGTCCCCTTCTCCGCAACGGGTGGTCGCGTGACGCTCGCGGTCTTCGAGCTCTCCGCCGAGGACGGCTCGCGCATCCACGAGGTTCGGATTCCGCTCCAGGTCGGGCCAGGCTAGAGCTTGAGCGCGCGGACGTGCGACGTGCGGGGCACTCGCTAGTCTGAGAGCACATTCAGGTGGAGACGCCTCGCCGCACGAAGATCGTCGCCACGATCGGCCCCTCCTCGTCCTCCCGCGAGATGCTGCTCGCGCTCGCCCAGGCGGGGATGGACTCCGCGCGGCTGAACTTCTCGCACGGGTCGCACGAGGAGCACGCGCAGCGCGTCGCCAACGTCCGGGCCGTCCAGGAGGAGATCGGACGCCCGCTCGCGCTGATCGCCGACCTGCAGGGGCCGAAGCTGCGCGTGGGGGAGCTGGCCGAGCCGGTAACGCTTGCGCGCGGCGAAGAGGTCTTCGTCGCCGCCGAGGACGGCTCGCTCGACGGCACGCTCCCGGTCAGCCCGGCAGCGATCGGCGAGGTGCTGCAGATCGGACACGACGTGCTCATCGACGACGGCCTGGTCCGGCTGCGTGTCGAGGAAGTGGAGCGCGGTCGGGCGCGATGCACCGTCCTCGCGGGCGGGCTCGTCTCGTCGCACAAAGGGGTCAACGTGCCAGGGGTCCCGGTGCCGATCCCGGCGCTGACGAAGAAGGACATGGACGACCTCGAGCTCGCGCTCGAGCTCGGCGTCGACTACGTCGCTCTCTCCTTCGTGCGGTCGGCCGCCGACGTGCGCGATCTCCGCGACCTGATCGAGGCGGCGGGGTCGCCGGCGCACGTGATCGCGAAGATCGAGAAGGCCGAGGCCGTCGACGCGCTCGGCGACGTCCTCACGGAAACCGACGCGGTCATGGTCGCCCGCGGTGACCTCGGCGTCGAGATCGGGCCGGCGATGGTGCCGCTCCTCCAGAAGCGCATCATCCTCGCCTGCCTCGAGCGCGGCAAGCCCGTGATCACCGCGACGCAGATGCTCGAGTCGATGGTGCACCACGCCGAGCCGACGCGCGCCGAGGCGAGCGACGTCGCGAACGCGATCCTCGACGGCACCTCCGCGCTGATGTTGTCGGGCGAAACAGCCGTCGGCGAGTTCCCCGTCGAGGCGGTGACGACGATGGACCGCATCGCGCGCGCGGTCGAGCCGAGCATCGGCTACCGGCATCAGCCCCCACAGGCAGAGGACGAGCCGACCGTCGGCCAGGCGATGTCGAATGCGGCGTGCGACCTCGCGGAGGCGCTGGGCGCGACGGCGCTGGTGATTCCGACGTTCACGGGGCGGACGGCGTCGGCCGTCGCGCGGCTGCGCCCGCACAAGCCGATCCTCGCGCTGACGCATCACGCGCCGTCGCTGCAGCAGATGGCGCTCGAGTGGGGGGTGACGCCGCTTGCGATCCGTGAGTGCAAGGACGTCGAGGATCTCTGGGCGACTTCCCTCGACGCGGCGCGCGAGAGCGAGCTGGTCAGCGCAGGCGACCGGATCGTCATCACGGCCGGCACCGCCGTGAACATGCCCGGCACCACGAACGTCATCAAGGTCGACACCGCGTAGCGCGCTGCGCACGCTCGCTCGCACGGGGGAACCCCTGGTTCCCCCGTGGGCCCCCTCCTCGCGGGCGGAGGCGCGGTTCGGGCGTTTCAGGAGCCGGCGCTGGCGCAGCGAGCTTCAACTGTTTCCGCATCGTCTTGGCCTCCCGCCGGGCTCAGCCCGGCTCCGGCCACGTCGTTCGCTGGGCCGCCGACATCAGTGGTGGGCCAACGCGCCACGAGAGGACGTGGAGGCTTCGCCGCGAACGACACGGCCGAGATGGCCAAGCGGCGCCCTCAGCGACGAGCGCGGATCCCACGGCGGCGATTTCTCCTCCGCTGGCTCGCGCTCGGCGTGTTCGCGTTCGTCGCGTTCCTCTACTACCAGCCGCTGCGGAGCTACCTCGAGACCCGCGACGCGCTGTCGCAGCGGTCCGAGGAGGTGCGCTCGCTCCAGCGTGAGAAGCGCACGCTCGAGCGGCGGCTGCGGGAGGGCGACACCCCGGCGGCCCTCGCGCGCGAGGCGCGTCGGCTCGGGTACGTAAAGCCGGGCGAGCAGCTCTTCATCGTCAAGGGCATCGCGGCCTGGCGGCGCGCGCACCCGGAAGAAGGCCGCACCCGGTGACCGGCTCCTCGCTTTGAGCTGGGGGAACCTCCCGGTTCCCCCAGACCCCCTCCACCGGTCCGCGCTGCGGCGAGGCCGCAGCACGGACACGCGCTGCGCGCGGGGCATCGACGCCTGGCGCCGCCTGCACGCCCGGGACACAAAGCCCTGACGTAGAAGCGCCAAGAGCGCGGCTACCATCGCGACCCATGGACGACCGTGCCGTCGTCGAGCGCCAGCTCGGCCGCCCGCCGCGTGCCTTTCGGCGCGTCGTCGTCCGCTGCCCGTTCGGCCGCCCGGCCGTGACCGAGCAGTCGCCCTACGACGACTCCGGCGAGCCCTTTCCGACGACGTACTACCTGACGTGCCCGCACGTCGTCGCGGCCGTCTCGCGCCTCGAGGCAGCAGGCGGCGTCGAGCGCTGGACGGAGGCCGCGGAACACGACCCGCGACTCGGCCAGAGCCTGCGCCGCGCCACGGACGAGCAGCGCGCCGCGCGGCGCCGCCTCGCCGGCGCGGAGACCGGCCGGGACGAGGGCAAGTCCCTCGAGCTCGGAATCGGCGGCGCGAGCCGGCCGGAACGGCTGAAGTGCCTGCATGCTCACGTCGCTTTCGCGCTCGCGCATCCCGGGTACGCGCTCGGCGAGGAGATCGTCGCCGAGATCGTCCCGCTCTGGCCCGAGGAGTGCTGCATGATGACACGGGGGTCGTGATGAGCTCGGTTGCGGTGGAACACGCCCGGCAGCAGTGGGAGGAAGGCCATCGGCGCCTCGAGTCCCGTGCGCGTGAGCGGCCGGTCTACGAACGTCTCTACGCGCAGGTCGAAGCCGTGACCGCGGAGCTCTCGCGCCGCGTCGGCCAAACGTTCACGATCGCGCAGCTCGTGGACGTCTACACAGGCGCCGAGCGCTGGAGCAGGGACGCGGCCGCGCGCGGAGCGCCCGAGGCGGGGCGGCTGGAGGATCTCGCCGTCGTCGAGGACGCGGCGTTCCACCTCTACGCGCGCGGAGCAGTCGACTACGCGCCGTGAGCGAGGGGAGCTACGGCCCGCTACTCCCTCGCCAGCGCCGCGCGAGACGCCGCCGCAGCGTCAAGCTCGTGCCGTGGGCGGTCCGCGCCGCCGCGGCGGTCGTCGTCTTCGCGGTCGGCGTCGCGTTCGGTCAGGCCGTCGAGAGCGACTCGGGCGAGGGCGGTAGCCGCACGTACGTCCGCACGCTCGTCCCCGAGACGTTGCCGCCGGAGACGGCGACCGTCACCGTAACGACGCCCTGAAGGTTTAGGAATTGCAATAGTCCGAAAATAAGAATCACTACTTTTAGCTAGATTCCCAGCCCCGAATGGCGAGTGAGTCGAACGACAGCGGCCGGATGCGCGCTTCGAGCGAATCGGACTGGCTCACCCTCGGACAGGCCGCGAAGTACCTCGGCGTCGCGCAGAGCACGATCCGCAAGTGGTCTGACGGCGGCCGCCTGCCGGCCTTCTACACGCCGGGCGGCCATCGCCGCTACCGGCGCGCGGATCTCGACGCCTTCCTGGCGCAGTCCGGCGGAGGCGCGCCGCCACGCACGCGTGAGGGCCGCCGCCTGATCCTGATCGTCGACGACGACGACCGGCTGCGCGAGTTCGTGCGCGTGAACCTGGAGATGGAGGGCTACGCAGTGCGGGAGGCGGCGGACGCCGAGGCGGGGCTCGCCGCGCTCGAGGAAGAGCCGCCGGACCTGATCCTCCTCGACGTGATGATGCCGAAGGTCGATGGCTGGGAGATGCTGCGCCGCGTCCAGGAGCGCCACGGCGTCGGCTCGATCCCCGTGATCATGTTCAGCGGCAAGGTCGACGAGGAGGCGATGCGGGACGCCGCTTCGCGCGGAGCGCAGGGCTTCATCGGCAAGCCGTTCAACCCGCAGCAGCTGATCGAGTCGACGAAACAGCTCGTCCCGACCTAGCCCTGCTCTCCTTCGATCGACGGCTGGAGCAGTGGGTCGTCGGCCACCGACAAGACTGGCTGGACCCCGTGTTCGTCGCGTTGTCGCACCTCGGGCGCGTCGGCCTGCTCTGGCTGCTGCTCGCGCTCGGCGCCGCCATCCTCTGGCGTCGCGCCGACATCTTCGCCCTCACCTTCGTCGCGTACGCAGTCGCGGAGGCGTCGTCGCAGCTCCTGCGCCGGCTCTTCGACCGCGACCGTCCGCCCGTGGCAGATCCGCACCCCGAGCCGCTCGTCTCGACGCCGGGTGACCCCGGCTTCCCGTCGGGGCACGCGACGACCAGCTTCGCCTGTGCGGCCGTCCTTGCATGGCTGACGCCCCTGCATCCGGTTCCGCTCTTCGTCGTCGCCGCGCTCGTGGCGTTCTCGCGGGTCTACGTCGGAGTGCACTACCCCCTGGACGCCGTCAGCGGCGCCGTCGTCGGGCTCGCGATCGCTACAGCTCTTCGCCTGCTCGTAACAGGCCGCCGACGATCAGGCCCAGCGCCGCCAGCAGGCTGATCCAGATGCCGATCCCGCGCCCCTCGAACGGGAAGAAGCGGTCGGGCACGGAGATGAGGCGAATGAGGACGAGGATCGTCGCCAGCGAGCCGAGCACGATGACGACGAGGCTCTCCGGCACCGTCGCGGGCAGCTCGACGCCGAACTCGCGCAACAGGACGAGGGCAACCACGGCCAGGCCGATCGCGAAGACCAGCTTCCCGATCGCGCCCGTGTGCCAGCCGATCACCGCGATCGTCAGCCCGTCGCCCGAGCCGGCGTACCAGCTCATGAACGCCGAGAGCGCCAAGACGAGGCCGGCGATCGACGTGACGCGGTCGCCGGCTCCCCAGATCCCGGCGGGAAGCGGCAGCAGGTCGCGTTCCGGCGGCGCCGGTCGCTGCTGCTCTGGCGGCGGATACGGCTCGGGGGTCTCCACCGCCGAGAAGTATGGGCCATCGAAAACCCCGGCGCCTCCTCTTCGTGGAAGCGGACTTCCTCCGGCTAAAGACCGAACATGCGCTCGACCTGGTGCCAGATAACGACAGCGAGCGCGATGCTGAGCGAGACGAGTGCGATCAGCACGAACCAGAAGCGCAGACGGGCGCGCCGCACCTCGCGCTCGCGCTCCCGGTGAGCGCGGCGGCGGGCGCGGTGAAGCCGGTACGCCCGCTCGACTGCCACGGGGTCGAGCTCCAGGGCCTCGTCCGGATCGAGGCGTCGCACCGGCTCGGCCATGAGTGCGGAGTCTAATTGCACCCGGAGCCGTAGGCTGTAGGCCGAATGGACATGCTTCCCGAGCATGCGCTGGGGACCCTCGCGGCAGCGGGACGCAGGCTGGCCGACGAGACGAGCCTCGAGAACGCCCTGAGCGCGCTCGCGGACGCAGCTGCCGCGGCAGCGGGTGCCGAAGTCGCCGTCGTGCGGGTCGTCGACGACAGCGGCCGGTCGCTCCAGGCCCGGGCGATCGCCGCGCGCTCCGAGGCCGTCGCCGCCGAGCTCGTCGGCTCGCGGTTCTCGCTCCTCGAGCTTCCGTTCGAGGAAACGGCGGAGGTCGAGATGATGCCGGCCCAGGTCCGTGCCGCCGCCGACCGGGTGAGCGCCGATTCGCTTCTGCTCCTCCCTGCGTGGGCCGACGGACGCCCGCTCGGCAGCCTCGAGCTGATGCGAGCCGGGAGCCCGTTCGGCAGCGAGGAGGTCGCCGTCGCGCGCCTGGCCGCCGTCCAGCTCGGGCTCGTCTTGCGCGCGCTGCACGGCGGCAACGGTGCCGAAGCCGCGCGGCTCTCGGTCGAAACGTCGCTCGCGCTCGCGGGCGACGCCCTCGCCGCCGGCTACGACCCGGCTCGAATCGGCGACCAGGTCGTGCGCGTCGCGGTGACCGCGACCGGGGCCGTCGCGGCGCGGCTGTGGCTGGTGGAGGACGGAGCCCCGCGGCCGTTCGTCGACTCCGAGGCGCTGGACGGCGTCCGTCCGTCCGCCATGGTCGTCCGCGCGGCGCACGATGTCCTCCGCGAACAGGCGGCCGTCACGATCGGGCGCGACGACGCCGACTCCGAGCGGACGCTCGTCGTCTCGCTGCGGATGGGACAGCCGCCGCTCGCGGTGCTCCAGCTCTTCTTCCCGGCGCAGTCGCCGCCTGGCGACGCGCTGCTGAGAAAGCTTTCCGCTTTCGGCGTGCGCGCCGCTCACGCGCTCCAGGCAGGGCGCCGCGCAGGCGAGGCCAGGGAAGAGCTCGGCCGCATGCGGGCGCTGCTCGCCGTGCTCGGGCAGGCGATTGCGCGGCTCTCGCTCTCGCACACGCTCGAGACCGCGGCCGACCAGGTGTCAGAGCTGATGCACGCCGAACGTGTCGCCGTCTACCTGCGCGACGAAGGACGCCTGCAGCCTGCCTACGAGCGCGGTCTCGCCGGGCCGCACGTCGCCGTCGCGGAGCGCATGCTCGAGCTGGCGCTCGGGCCGCTGCGCACACAAGGCATCCTCGAGGTCAGCGACGCAGCGGCGGATCTCCGGCTCGCCGGCGTCCGCGACGCGGTCCTCGAGGCAGGGATCGAGGCGACGCTCGCAGTGCCGCTCCTCGTCCACGAGGAGCTGATCGGTCTGCTCGCCGTCTACGTCCCGGCCGGACACGCGTCGACCGAGAACGAGCGCACGCTCTTCTCCGCGCTCGCGGCCCAGCTGGCCGTCGCCGTGCAGAACGCGCGGCTGCACGAGGACGTCAAGCGCCTCGCCGCCGACCGTGAGCGCGCGCTCGACCTCGAGGGGGCGCGCAGCCGCGAGCTCACCGCCTTGCACGAGATCGCGAGCTCGTTCGCGGAGAGCCTGAGGCTGGACGCGACGCTGGACGCGGTCGCCAAGGCAGCCGTCGAGCTGCTCGGCGTCGATGCTGCCGTGATCCGCATGCACGACCTCCGCGGCGGGCTGCTCGTGCCGATGGCAGCCCACGTCGCCGAGCCGCGCCTCGAGGAGGCGCTGAAGCCGATCCTCGAGCAGCCGCAGGACGCTCAGACGCTTCCCGGCCGGCGCCTGTTCCGCATGGGGCGCGCGCTCGTCCTCGACCCCGACAGTGCGAGCCGCCTCGGGGCATCCTACGAGCTGCTCGTGCCGTTCCTCGAGCACGGGTCGACCGCCGTCGTGGTCCCAATCGCGACGCCCGCCGAGCTGCTGGCGACGATGACGATCGTCTCCCTCGACCCTGCGCGAAGGATCGGCGAGTCGGCCGTGGAGCTGGCCCTCTCGGTCGCGGCTCAGGCCGCGCTGGCGATCGACAACGCGCGCCTGTACCAGCAGCAGAAGGACTTCGCCGACACGATGCAGCGGTCGTTGCTGCCGCAAGAGCTACCGGACGTGCCCGGGCTTGAGCTCGGCGCGGTCTACGAGTCGTCCGCGCGCGTCGACGTCGGCGGCGACGTCTACGACTTCCTGTCGCTTCCGGACGGCCGGCTCGCGGCGGTGCTCGGGGACGTCACCGGCCATGGGATCGCGGCGACCGCGGACATGGCGCTCGCTAGGTTCGTGTTCCGCTCGCTCGCCCGCGAGCATCCGGAGCCGTCGGAGTTCCTCGCTCACGCGAACGAGGTCGCTCACGGCGAGCTGTCGGGCGGCAACTTCATCACGATGATCTGCCTCACGGTCGATCCAGCCGCGGGCGAGGTTGCGGCGGCGAGCGCCGGCCATCCCGCGGCGCGGCTGCTCGCGCCCGACGGCTCGGTGACCGCACTTGCGCCGCGCGGCCTCGCCCTCGGCGTCGAGACCGAGCAGACGTACGAGGCGGTGCACGCACCCCTGCCGGCCGGCGGCGCGGTTTGCCTGTACACGGACGGGATCCTCGAGGCGCGCCGCGGGGGCGAGCAGTACGGCGAGCAGCGCCTCGATGCGGCGCTCGGCGCCGGGGCCGACTTCTCCGCGCAGGCGCTCGCCGAGCACGTGCTCGGCGATTGCCGAGCCTGGGCTGGAGCCGACCTCGCGGACGACTGCGCGGTCGTCATCGTGCGCCGGGCGTAACGTCGTGCGAGACCGGCACGAGCTCGCGCTCAACGCGCTCGTCTTCTGCGCAGGGGCAGGCTCGCTCGCGACAGAGATCGCGGCCGCGCGCCTGCTTGCTCCGTACTACGGCTCTTCGACCGTCGTCTGGGCGAACGTGATCGGGCTCGTGCTCGCGTCGCTCTCCCTCGGCTACTGGCTGGGCGGGCGCCTCGCCGACCGGCGTCCGCACACGCGGGTGCTGGGCGCGATCGTCGTCGCCGCGGCCGTGCTGATCGCGATCGTGCCGTTCGCGGCCAAGCCGCTCCTCGATCTCTCCGTCGAAGGCCTCGACGAGCTGTCGGCAGGCGCCGTGATCGGCTCGTTCTTCGGCGTGCTCCTGCTCTTCGCCCCGCCCGTGACGCTGCTCGGCATGGTCGCGCCCTTCGCGATCAGGCTCGCGATCCCGGACCTCGGCGCCGCCGGGACCGTCGCCGGCCGCCTCTATGCGTTGTCGACGATCGGCAGCCTGCTCGGGACCTTCCTCTCCGCACTCGTGACGATCCCGCTGATCGGCACGCAGAGGACCCTGCTCGCCAGCGCGACGCTCGTCGCGCTCGCGGGGACGGTGCTGCTCGGCCGGCGCTGGGTGCCGCTCGCCGTCGCGCTCGCGGCGCTGCTCGCCGTCCCGCCGGGCGCGGTGAAGAAGCAGTCCGGCCTCGTCGACGAGGACGAGTCGTTGTACCAGTACATCCAGGTCGTCGAGAGGGGCTCGGTGCGGCGCCTGTACCTGAACGAGGGGATCGCCGTGCACTCCGTCTGGCGCCGCGACCACGTGCTGACCGGCGGGGTCTGGGACACGTTCCTCGCCGTGCCGCTGCTGCTCGAACGGCCGGTCGGGCGGGTCGCCATCCTCGGCAACGCGGGCGGCACCGTCGCGCGCGCCTACGGGCGCTTCTACCCGCGCGCGCGGATCGACGGCGTCGAGCTCGACCCGGCGGTGTCGAAGGTCGGTCGTCGCTACTTCGGGATGGAGGACAACCCGCGCCTCGTCGTCCACGACGCCGACGCGCGGCCGTTCCTGCGCCGCACGGATGCCCGCTACGACCTGATCATCGTCGACGCCTACCGGCCGCCGTACGTGCCGTTCTACCTCGCGACGCGCGAGTTCTTCCGGCTCGCCCGCGAGCGGCTCGCGCCCGGCGGGATGATCGCGCTCAACGTCGCGACCGTGCCGGACGACCACCGGCTCGCCGAGGCAATCGCGGCCACCGTCGGGAGCGAGTTCCCGCAGGTGCTCGCGTGGCAGCCGCTGCGCTTCAACCAGATCGTGATCGGGCTCGACGACGCGACTCCGCTGCCCGTCCTGCGCGGGCGGGTCAACCAAGCGCCGCGTGCCCTGCGCAGCCTCGCGGAGCTGCTCGGCCGCGACCTGCGCCCGGCGCGAGGCCGCGGCGATCCGTGGACGGACGACCGGGCTCCGGTCGAGTGGGTGACGGACCGGATGATCGTCGAGTTCGCCGCGGAGGGCGGGCGGCTCGAGGAGTACCCGCTGCCCACGGCTCCTTGAACCTGCTGAGAAACGGAGGCCCGATGCTCCGGATCGGGCACCGCGGGGCCGCGCGACTCGCGCCTGCGAACACGCTGGCGGCGATCGAGGCTGCGCTCGCCGTCGGCATCGACGCGGTCGAGCTCGACGTGCTCAGCGTGGGCGGGCGCGTCGTGCTCTCCCATTCGGCGCGGGAGCTCGCGTCCGAGCCGGTCACCCTCGACGATGCGCTAGAGCTGCTTGCGCAGCGCGCCCCCGAGACGCTCGTCGTCGCCGACATGAAGGTGAGCGGCCCAGCGTTCGAGCGCGACCTCGTCGACCTCTTACGGCGGCACGAAGCGGTCCCGCGCGCGCTGGCCGCCTCGGGCTCGGCGGATGTCCTGCGCCGCGTGCAGAAGCTCGAGCCGGCGCTCGCGACCAGCCTCACGTATCCGCGCGGGCGCTTCTTCCTGCTCAAGCGTCTCGCGCTTCCGTTTCGCATCGCCGGCCTGCTCGAGGCGGCCGGCGCATCGGCGACGACGCTGAGGCATCCGGTCATCTCGAGGCCCGTCGTCGAGCGCTGCCACGAGCTCGGCGTCCCGGTGCTTGCCTGGACCGTGAACAGGCCGAGCGTCCTCGCCCGGCTCGACGCGCTCGGCGTGGACGGCGTGATCACGGACGATCCCCGTATTTTTCCGACCAGTTAGCTGGCTACACTGCTGCTCGTGAGACGCTCGGGCCCGGCCGCGCTCGCCTTTCTCGCCTGCGCCGCGGCAGGCGTGCTCGCTGCGTTCGTCCTCGCCGGCGGCGTCGGCGCGCAAGGGCTGCTGACGACGGGCACGACGTCGACCGGGACGACCACCGAGCCGGAGCCGACACTGGTCCCGCCCGGGGTGACGATCGCCGGCATCCCCGTCGGCGGCCTGACGGCAGACTCGGCCATCTTCACCGTCCAGGAGCGCTTCAACCGGGGCATTCCGCTCGTCCTGAACCGACAGCGCCGCCTTGCGCCCACCCCGGGCGTCGTCGGCGCGACGGCGCGCGTCGAAGCGGCCGTGCAGCGTGCGCTCACCGCCGCCCCGGGCGAGACCGTACCGCTGACCGTCCTCGTCTCGGAGGAGCGACTGTTCGCGTACACCGCCACCGTCGCCCGGCGCTTCAACCGGAACCCGCTCGACGCCCAGGTCTTCCTCCGCCGCGGGCGTCCGAAGGTCGTCACCGAGCGGCTCGGCGTTGCGGTTCAGCGTTCACAGCTCGCCGGCGCCATCCACAAGCGGCTCGTGACCATGAGCCGCGCCGCCGTGCGCGTGCCGACCAGGGTCTCCATGCCGGAGACGACAAGGCGCACGTTCCGGAACGTGATCGTCATCCATCGCGGCTCGAACCGCCTCGAGCTCTTCAACTACGAGCGCCTCCGCAAGCGCTTCCGCGTCGCGACCGGGCAGTCCGTCTACCCGACGCCGCTCGGCCGCTTCCACATCGCGGTCAAGTGGCGGAACCCGTGGTGGTACCCGCCGAACTCGAGGTGGGCGCAGGGCCTGAAGCCCGTCCCGCCGGGGCCGGACAACCCGCTCGGCACGCGCTGGATGGGCCTGTCCGCGCCCGGCGTCGGCATCCACGGCACGCCGAACCCGGGCTCGATCGGCTATTCGGTCTCGCACGGCTGCATCCGGATGTACATCCCGGACGCTGAGTGGCTGTTCAACGTCGTCGATATCGGGACGACGGTCTTCATCGTCCCGGGCTGATGCGCCGGTTGAAGCTGGTCGGCCAGGGCGCCGCCATCGGCCTCGTCGCTGCGCTGCTGGGGCTGCTCGTCTGGAAGGTCGCGAACCAGGACGACCCCGGCGGCGTGGCCGCCAGCTTTCAGCGCGGGGAACGCACGCCGGCCAGGGGGTTCACCCTCGACAGACTCGACGCGCCGGGCGAGCTCAGCCTCGCGTCGTTGCGCGGCAAAGTCGTCGTGCTCAACTTCTGGGCGGCGTGGTGCGAGCCGTGTAAGCGCGAGGTGCCGCTGTTCCAGGCGGCGTTCGAGCGTTACCGCGGGCAGGGGGTGACGTTCCTAGGCGTCGACACGAACGACTACAGCGGGAACGCGAAGCGCTTCCTCGAGCGGTACGGCGTGACGTACCCGAATGTCCGCGACCGGGACGGCGCCGTGCTCCGGCGGTACGGCGGCCTGCCCCTGCCGAGGACGTTCGTCATCGACCGCTCGGGCTACGTGAACGGCTATATCTTCGGCGAGGTCCGCGAAGATGCACTGCATCGTGCGATCGAGGAGGCACTGACGTGAGGTTCGTCGTCGCAGCGCTCGCCGTCCTCGCGCTCGCCTGGGCGCCGGCCGCGGCGGCGAGCGAGGACAAGCCCACCCGCTGGGAGCTCGAGCAGGAGGTCATGTGCCCCGACTGCAACGCGCCGCTCGCGCAGTCGAACGGTCGCATGGCGCAGCAGCTGATCAGCTTCATCGAGACGCGCATCGCGGCCGGCGACACGAAGACCGAGATCAAGGACAAGCTCGTCGCGCAGTACGGCCCGCCGATCCTCGTCACGCCTTCGGCCCCGAAGAAGCGCGCCACGCTGGCCGACCTCGAGGACGAGGTCATGTGCCCGGTCTGCCCGGGCGAGACGCTCGAGCAGTCGAGCTCGCCCGCGGCGCAGCAGGTGGAACGCTTCATCTCGGCGCGGATCGCGGCCGGCGACTCGAAGGGCGAGATCAAGGACAAGCTCGTCGCGGAGTACGGGCCGCGGATCCTCGCCGCGCCGCCGAAAGAGGGCTTCGACCTCCTTGCTTGGGTGCTGCCGCTCGTCGGGCTGCTCGGGGGCGCCCTCGTCGTCGGGGGCGCCGCTTGGCACTGGAGTCGGAGGCGCGAGCCGGCCCAGGCCGGCATCCCGCTCGATCCCGAGCTCGAACGCCGGCTCGACCGCGAGCTGGCGGACCTTGATTGATCCGGGATCTCCCAGCGGCATTCCTGTTCGGCTTCATCTCGATCATCACGCCCTGCGTGCTGCCGCTCGTGCCCGGCTACCTCTCGGCCGTCTCCGCCGTAGAGGCTGACCGGCTCGGCCAGCCCGGCACGACCCGGCGCGTCGTCGTCTCGAGCCTGCCGTTCATCGCCGGGTTCACGGTCGTCTTCGTCGTGCTCGGCGCAGGCGCGGCCGCGATCGGGCAGGTGCTCGACCCGGAGCAGCAGACCGAGCTCGCCGGTTTCGTCCTCGTCGTGCTCGGCCTCTCGTTCGTCGGGCTCCTGCCCTGGCCCGAACGCATCGTCGCGCCCGGCCTGCTCCAAGGAGCGCGCAGCCGTGGTTCGAACACGCTGCTCGGCGCGGCGTTTGCGGTTTGTGCCGCGCCGTGCATCGGTACGGTGCTCGCAACGGCGCTCGTCCTCGCGAGCAACGCGGGCACCGTCGTCCGCGGCTCGGTTCTGCTCGCGGCGTATTCGATCGGTCTCGGTCTCGCGTTCCTGCTCGCGGGTGTCGCGTTCGCGCAGGCGATGGGCGCCTTCCGCTGGCTCCGCGACCACTACGTCGTGCTGCGCATTGCGGGCGGCCTCATGCTCGTCGCGCTCGGACTGCTGCTCTTCTTCCACCGCGACTGGTGGCTGCGCGTCGCCTTCACCCGGATGCTCGAGGCTGTGGGTCTCTCAGACGTCTAGCGGCTCGAGCTCCAGCGAGCCGGCGGCCACCGCCTGCGCGGCAGCCTCGACCTGCCGGAGGACCGCTCCGACGTCGACCCCGCGGTGTCGCGGGGCGAACGGGCCGAGGCGACGCGCTGCTTTCTCGAGTTGACGCTCGCAGCCGGGCCGACGGCCGCGCCCTGCCTGGTACCAGGCCACGACGACGTGCACGAGGCCCTGGAAGAAGTCCTTCTCGTCCGGCTCGGAGGCGCGCCAGGCGTCCTCGAAGGCCTCGTGCGCGGCGAAGTACTCGCCGCTGCGGGCAAGCTCGAGGCCACGGCCAAAGGCGCCGCTTGCGGCGCCGTCGTCAGGACGCGCGGGCATGACCGCGCGTCCGTCTGAAATGACCGGCCGACACAGGCGAATCAACCACAAACGGTTTGAGCCTCAGCCGAGAGCGACTTTGACGTCGCCGTCCTCGACGGTCACGTCGTATGTACGGAGCTCGATCGCGAGGTCGAAGTCGTTCTTGCCGGTACGGACGTCGTAGGTCCAGCCATGCCACGGACAGCGCAGCAGGTGCCCGTCGACCTTGCCGTCGCCGAGCGGGCCCTCGAGGTGCAGGCACGCGCCTTGCGTCGCGTAGATCGAGCCCTCGACGTTGATCAGGGCGATCGTGTCGTCGCCGGCCTGGACCTTCTTCGCCGTTCCCGGCGGAACCTCGTCGGCGCGCGCAACCGTGACGAGCTCGGGGGCGGACATTTGAGCGACGCTAGCAGAGTGTTACGCTCACAGCCTTGTGGCCACGATCCTGCTGGTTGGGGTCGATCTGTATCTGAGAGGGAAGCTGGAAGCCTCTCTCCCGGGCCATCACCTCGTCACCGCGGACAGCGCGGATCCACCAGACTGCGTGGTCGCTGACGTCTCACGCGTCGACCCGTACGACGTCGCCGACGCGTATCCGGACTCGCCGATTCTCGGCTTTACCAATCACACGGACACGGCGGGACTGCGCAGAGCGCACGAGGCCGGCTTCGACCAGGTTGTCGCGAAATCGGCCCTCGTCGAGCGGTGTCCCGAGCTGATTGACGAGTTGATCGCCTCGGTAGACTGACCCGCTCGTGACGTACATCATCGCCGAGCCCTGCATCGACATCAAAGACCGCTCGTGCGTGGACGTCTGCCCGGTCGACTGCATCCACGAGTTCGAGCGGATCCTGATCATCGATCCCGAGGAGTGCATAGATTGCGGTGCGTGCGAACCGGAGTGCCCCGTCGAGGCGATCTTCCCCGAGGACGCGCTCCCGGACAAATGGGAGCCCTTCGTCAAGATCAACTACGCCTACGGCGACGGCCCCGAGGTCGTGAACAAGCTCACCGACGAGTACGCGACCGAGCACAACGTCCAGAACCCACCCCTGGAATAGAAACCGTCTCTTCGGGAACCCCTGCGGAGCAAGCGACTTCCGAGGAGGGGTTATGCCTCAGCAAGCATGGAACGCGAAACGCGAACGTCAGTACGAGCACATCAAGGACAGCGCCAAGGAACGAGGCGCATCGACGAAGCGCGCCAAGGAGATCGCCGCGAGAACGGTGAACAAGGAGCGCGCGAGGTCGGGCGAGGCAAGACAGCGCTCACGTAGCTCGACCCAGGACATGTCGTCGGGCCGGCGCGGGGGCCTGCGCTCGCGTTCGGGGCGCACCGGCGGCGCGAGCGGCCAGACGAAGGAGCAGCTCTACAACCAGGCCAAGCGCCTGAACATCAAGGGCCGCTCACGCATGAACAAGCGGCAGCTGCTCGCGGCTGTCAACCGGAAGAAGTCGTAGGCCGTGGGCCTCACCCGGACCGGTAGATTGGCCCGGGTGAGGCCCAAGACCCTCGACCACGTCGCCCTCTGGGTCGCGGATCGGGACCGCATCTCGGACTTCCTGACCGAGCGGCTCGGCATGCACGTCATCGAGCGGACGGACAAGTTCACGCTCGTCGGCTGGGACGCCCTACGCGGGAAGCTGACGCTGTTCGCGGAGGACGGACCGCGCGAGCAGGGCGCGCTCAGGCACGTAGCGTTCCGCGTCAGCGACATCGACGCGCCACTCTCCGAGCTCGAAGGGGTCGAGGTCGACCGCGTCGACGGGGCGGGGTACTTCGACGTCACCGAGGGACTGCGGCTCGGGCTCGTCGAGTCGGATACCGAGACCGAGTACGACATCGATCACGTCGCGCTGTTCTCCGCGAGTCCCGACGACACGGCGCAGGCGTATCAGGCACTCGGCTTCGCGCCGGCCGGTGAGCGACGCGTCGAGGTCGGCGGCTCGTGGGTCGAGTTCCACGACGGGGATCCCGGGGATCCGGAGCGCCCGCTCCTCAACCACCTGGCCGTGCTCGTCGATTCCGCTGACGAGCACCTCGACGAGGCGCGAGCTCAGGGTATCGAGGTCGCCGACGTCGTCGACGCCCCGAACACGTACGCCGTGTTCCTCTGGGGGCCGGAGCACGTCAAGATCGAGTACGTCGAGCACAAGCCGACCTTCGCGCTGAAATAGCCGACATCGTCATCGCGGGCGCTGGGATGGCGGGGCTCTCCGCCGCCGCACGTGCACGAGAGCTCGGCGCGGAACCCGTCGTCCTCGAGAAGGGCGACCGCGCAGGCGGCTCGATGCTGCTCTCGAGCGGCGTCGTCTGGCGCTACCGGACTCTCGAGGACTTTCGCCGTGAGTGCCCAGCCGGCGACCCGGCGCTCCAGCGCATGATCGTCGAGCGGCTCGATGACGCGGTGGCCTGGCTCGCCTCGCTCGGAGCGCGCGTCGTCGCCAACGCGACCGGCAATCCCCGGACGATCGGCATGCGGTTCGATGCGCGCAGCCTGCGGGACGCGCTCGTCCGCAGGGCGGGCGAGGTCCGGCTGGGGCACGCGCTGGGCGAGACCGATGGCCCGCTCGTGCTCGCGACCGGCGGGTTCCCCGTGCGGCTCGCGGCCGAGCGCGGGCTGCTCTTGCGCGCGAACCGCTGGAGCGAGGGCGAGGGGCTCGACGTCGCTCGGGCGCGCGGCGCGACGACCGTCGGCGACCGCGACGAGTTCTACGGCCGCGCCATGCCGGCGGGGCTCGGCGAGATCGCCGAGGAGGACTTCGTCCGGCTCGCGCAGCTTTACGGGCGGTTCGCGACGGTCACCTCGGAAGACGGCGTGCACGTCTTCGAAGGCGAGCCCGACTGGTCGGAGACCGGCCTCGTCCAGGCGATCGCCCGCTGGCCCGGCGGTCGCGCGTGGTACTGCGTCGACACGAAAGATCTGCGCCAGCGTGTACGAGCGCAGACCGTCGAGCAGATGATCGAGGCCGCGCGCGCCGCGGGCGCGACCGTGCGCCGGGACGCCGATGGCGTCTCGGTGCTCGTCCAGGCAAGCGTCACGCAGACCCTGGGCGGCCTCGCGATCGACGAGCGCGCGCAGGTTCTCCGCGAGGACGGCTCACCCGTGGACGGCCTCTACGCGGCGGGAGCCGATGTGGGCGGGATCTCGAACGGCGGCTGGTCGAGCGGCCTGGCCGCCGCGCTCGTCTTCGGCCAGATCGCCGCCGAGGAAGCGCTCAGCTAGGCGTCGGCTGTAAGTAGGCGCACGGGCGCCGGTCCTGCGGCAGCGGCGACATGCTCACGCGGGAGACGAACCAGCGGCCCTGTTGGCCGTCGATCTCCACGAGCGAGCCCACGGCCGGCGGCTCGCCGGAGCGCTCGACCAGCTCGTAGCCCGTCGGCTTGGACACGAACAGGACGTAACCCTGGCCGCCCTGCCGCTGGTCGTTGTGCGACTGCTGGTCCACGCGGCGGGGAGACTAAGGCATCGCTTGCGATGCCGACGCCAGGACACCGGGCTCAGCCCGGTGTTCGTCTGAACTGACCGGTCGATGCGTCCGAAGGATCACGCTGCGGCTATCGGCATCGCTCGCGATGCCGACGCCAGGACGCCGGGCTCAGCCCGGCGGACGTCTGAACTGACCGGTCGATACGTTTGAAGCATCACGCTCCGGTCTATCGGCGCACGGTGTACGGCGGAAAGACGACGCGCACCGCCGTGCCGCCGTCCGCGCCCGCCTCGACGGACAGCTCGCCCCCGAGCGAGCGCGCCCGTTCCGCGATCTCCTCGAAGGTCGCCCGCCGTCGCTCGCCGGCTCCGTTGTCGGCGATCACGGTCTCGACTCCGCCATCCGCCGACTCGGCCACGCGAACGGAGATCTTCGTCGGCGGGCCGCGGCGGATCGCGAGGTGCAGCGTCTCGCGGATGATCTGGTAGATCGCGACCTGAGCTCGTTGGGCGAGCGTTTCCGCTCCTTCGACCTCGAGGTCGATCTCGATCCGGTTCGACATGCCCAGCTGCTGCGCGAGCGCGCCGACCGCCGGCCCGAAGCCCTGATCGCGGAGCACGACGGGCTCGAGCTCGAACGACAGGTCCCGCAACGACCGGATCGTCTCGCGCTGCTTCTCGAGCGCCGAGCGGAGGATGTTCGTCACGTCGTCCTGTTTGCCGGACTCGACCGCGGCCGTGACCGCGTCGAGCATCAGCGCGATCCCCGAGAGCGATTGCACGGCACCGTCGTGGAGGAAGAGGGCGAGCCGCCGCCGCTCCTCCTGCTCGGCCGTGATCAGCTGGTCGGAGAGCCGTGCGTGCTCCGCCGCGAGCTGCTCGAGCTCCTTCCTCGTCACCTCGTCGCGCTGCCGCTCGGTCACGAGCAAGGAAGCGGCGAGAGCGCCTGCGGCCGCGACCGCGCCGATCAGCCCGAGGAGCGCGAGCCACTCGACGTCGAGCGCCAGCCCGAGCGCCGCGCCGGCCGCCCCGGCGACGACCACGCCGACGAGCAGTGAGGCTCTGGTCAATGTCCCGTGGCGTGCCGGTTGAGGTTCGGGGCGTGTCGACCGGTCATTTCAGACGGACTCGGGGCAGAGCCCGGCGTCCTGAACCGGCATCGCAAGCGATGCCTCAGTCGATGATGGCTTCGCGGAGTGCAATCGCAACCGCGTGCGTGCGCGTGTCGGCTTCGAGCTTCGTGAGAATGTGCCGCACGTGGCTCTTCACGGTCTCCTGGCTGATGAAGAGCTTCCCGGCCACGTCGGCGTTCGACATGCCGTCCGCGAGCAGCTGGAGGATCTCGCGCTCTCGGCCCGTGAGCATATCCTCGCCCTTGCCGGGCAGGAACGCGGGCATGAGCGCGGGATCGACGTAGCCCTCGCCCGCGACGACCTTCTCGATCGCGCGCAGGAGCGTCTGGTGCGGGGCCTCCTTGAGGATGTAGCCCTTCGCGCCGGACTCGAGCCCGCGGCCGAGCAGGCTCCGCTCGCTGAAGGCGGTGAAGATGAGGACGGCGACTTCAGGCGCCTTCTCCGTCAGGAGCTTCGTCGCCTCGAGCCCGTCCATGCCGGGCATGCGCACGTCCATGATCACGACGTCCGGCTTGCGCCGCTCGGCCAGCGCGACCGCGCTTGCCCCGTCGGCCGCTTCTCCGATGACGCGGATGTGCGGCGCCCTTGACAGGGACAGGCGGAGCCCTTCGCGCACGACCTCGTGGTCGTCCACGATCAGGCAGGTGATCTCGGGCTTCCCGTCGGCGGCCTTGGCTTGTTCGGGCACGGCTCGACGGATTGTATTCGCGAGGGAGGCTGGAGAACCGGGCCGCGGCCGCGTCCGCCGGTCAAACGGCGAGCTCGAGTTGCTCGGGCTCCGACTCGGGGGCGAGCGGCCGCACCCGGCGGTCGGCGACGCCGAACGTGCGCGCGAGCTCGGAGACCTTCGCCCGCACCGGCTTCGCTTCGGCGGATCCGAGATATGCGCGGCCCCGGTAGAGCTCCTCGTAGTACGGCACGAGCTCGGGCCAGTCGCGCGCGAGGTGCTCGAGGAAGTGCTCGCGTGTGCCCGGCCGCAGGAAGAGCAGGTTCGTCCAGACGCCCGTCGCTCCGGCCTCGCGCGCGCCCTTGACGACCTCCGCTAGCTGGGCGGGGTGGTCGGAGATTCCAGGCAGGATCGGGGCCATCCCGACACCGGCCTTGATGCCCGCGTCGACCAGCCTCTTCACCGCACGAAGCCGCTGCCGCGGGTGCGCCGTCGACGGCTCCGTCTTCCGCCAGACCTCCTCGTCGAGCGTCGGGATCGAGAA
>DASQWH010000017.1:0-13956 GCA_035640335.1 Gaiellaceae bacterium
TCGACGCCGCCCTCTCCGTGACGCGGCCGCTCGCGATTTTCCGGCGGGAGCAGCGTGCGTGGACGCATGTCCCCGTCGAAGGGGAAGGTCTCCCAGTCCTGCAGCGGCGGCATCCGCAGAGAATCCTTCGACCGCTCGTACAGCTGTTCCGGTGTCTCGGCCATCGATCGGCGATGCTAAACGCGTGGAGTGGCCCGAGTCGTTCTACGCGCTCAAGCGTGGCGAGGGCTGCCCGATGTGCGCGCAGGGGCGGCCCGACGAGACGCCTTACGGAGTGCGAATCTTCGCGGGCGAGGTCTCGGACGCCTACCTGCAGCGGGCCGACAAGCAACGGGGGTACACGATCTCGATCTGGCGTGGCCGACATGTCGCCGAACCGACGGAGCTCGGGGCCGACGAGGCGGCCTCGTACTGGCTCGAGGTGCTACGCGTCGGGCGCGCGCTCGAGGAGCACTTCCGGCCGGTCAAGATGAACTACGACCTGCTCGGCAACTCGCTGCCGCACTTGCACACGCACGTCTTGCCGCGCTATGCGGACGATCCGAAGCCGGGCTGGCCGTTCCCGTTTCCGGACGAGGAGCCGCCGCCGATCGAGGCAGGCGAGCTCCGCCGCGACGTCGAAGCCCTGCGCGCCCTCCTCGGCTGACCCGGGCTGGCTAGGCTGGAGCGCATGAGCGCGCTCGACGTCTTCTCGCCCAAGACGCGCGCGTGGTTCGAGGGCGCGTTCCCGGCGCCGACGCCCGCGCAGGAGGCCGGCTGGCCCGCGATCGCAAGTGGGAAGCACACGCTGATCCAGGCGCCGACGGGCTCCGGCAAGACGCTCGCCGCCTTCCTGTACGGGATCGACCGGCTGACCGCGGAGCCCGGTGACGGCCTGCGCCTCCTCTACGTGTCGCCGCTCAAGGCGCTCAACTACGACATCGAGCGCAACCTCCGGGGGCCGCTCGCAGGCCTCGACAGCAAGCTCAACGTCGCCGTGCGGACGGGCGACACGCCGCAGCGCGATCGCGCGGCGATGCTCCGCGAGCACCCGGACATCCTCATCACGACGCCGGAGTCGCTGTACCTGCTGCTGACCTCGCGCGCGCGGCAGATGCTGAAGTCGGTGCGCACGCTCGTCCTCGACGAGGTGCACTCCGTCGCGGGGACGAAGCGCGGCGCTCATCTGGCCGTGTCCGTCGAGCGCCTGGACCGCCTGGCCATGTCGAGGGGACAGTCCCCTGGACCTGTCCAGAGGATCGGGTTGTCGGCCACGCAGCGGCCGCTGGCGGAGATCGGCCGCTTCGTCTCGGGCGGGCGCCCGATCGAGCTCGTCGACGCCGGCCGCTCGAAGGAGCTCGACCTCGAGGTCGTCGTTCCGCTCGAGGACATGCGCGAGCCGGGCGAGCAGAGCTCGATCTGGCCCTCCATCTACCCCGAGATCCTCGAGCTCGTCCGGCAGCACCGCTCGACGATCGTCTTCGTCAACAACCGCCGCCTGGCGGAGCGACTGGCGCTGCGGCTGAACGAGCTGGCTGCGGGCGACGGCCGCGCCGGCGAAGCTGGCACGGCCTCAAATTCGGCATCGCAAGCGACGCCGAGCGAGATCGCGCGAGCCCACCACGGCTCGCTCGCGCGCGAGCAACGGCTCGAGGTCGAGGAGCTCCTGAAGAAGGGCGAGATCCCCTGCCTCGTCGCCACGTCCTCGCTCGAGCTCGGCATCGATATGGGCGCCGTCGACCTCGTCGTCCAGGTCGAGTCGCCGAAGTCAGTGGCGCGCGGCCTGCAGCGCATCGGGCGCGCCGGCCACGAGCTCGGCGCCGTCTCCAAGGGCCGCATCTTCCCGAAGTTCCGCGCCGACCTGCTCGAGTCGGCCGTCGTCGCCGAGCGCATGCAGGAAGGCGCGATCGAGGAGACGGTCATCCCGCGCAACCCGCTCGACGTGCTCGCGCAGCAGATCGTGGCGATCTGCGCAGACGAGGAGATCTCGGTCGACGAGCTGCACGAGCTCGTCCGCGGCGCCTACAACTTCGCCGACCTCTCGCGCGTCCAGCTGGAGAACGTGCTCGACATGCTCGCCGGGCGCTACCCGTCCGACGAGTTCGCCGAGCTTCGGCCGCGCATCGTCTGGGACCGGACGGCCGGCGTCGTCCGCGCCCGCGGCGGAGCGAGGCAGCTCGCGGTCACGAACGCGGGCACGATTCCCGACCGCGGCCTCTACGGCGTCCACCTGCTCGATGGGGGAGGACGCGTCGGCGAGCTCGACGAGGAGATGGTCTACGAGGCACGCGCGGGACAGACGTTCACCCTCGGCGCGTCGACGTGGCGGATCGAGGAGATCACGCGCGACCGGGTGCTCGTCTCGCCGGCGCCGGGCGTCCCCGGGCTGATCCCGTTCTGGAAGGGCGAGGGGCCGGGTCGCCCGTACGAGCTCGGGGAGCAGATCGGCAGGGCGTCGCGGGAGCTCGTCTCGCTGGCGGAGAACAAGGCGCTCGAGCGGCTGACGGAACGGCACGCGCTCGACGAGCAGGCGGCGCGGAACCTGCTCACCTTCCTCAACGACCAGCTGGCGGCGACCGGTGCCGTGCCGTCCGATCGCACCGTCGTCGTCGAGCGCTTCCGCGACGAGATCGGCGACTGGCGCGTCTGCATCCTGACGCCGTTCGGCGCCCGCGTGCACGCGCCGTGGTCGCTGGCGCTCGGGGCCAGGCTGCGCGACGCGCTCGGGCTCGAGGTGCAGTCGATCTACTCCGACGACGGCATCGCCCTCCACCTGCCGGATGCGGACGCGACGCCGCCGACCGACGAGGTGATCCTCGACCCCGGCGACGTGGAGGAGCTGCTCATGGGCGAGCTGGCCGGCAGCGCGCTCTTCGGCTCGCGCTTCCGCGAGAATGCTGGCCGAGCGCTGCTCATCCCGCGGCGGCGGCCCGGCGAGCGGACACCGCTCTGGCAGCAGCGGCTGAAGGCGCAGGGGCTGCTGCAGGTCGCGCGGCGGTACGGCTCCTTCCCGGTCATCCTCGAGACGTACCGCGAGTGCCTGCAGGACGTCTTCGACCTGCCGGCGCTGAAGCGGCTGCTGACAGGCCTGAAGACGCGGCAGATCGACCTCGTCGACGTCGAGACCGCCACGGCGTCTCCGTACTCGACCTCGCTCCTCTTCGACTACGTCGCCAACTACATGTACGAGGACGACACGCCGCCGGCCGAGCGCCGCGCACAGGCGTTGTCGCTCGACCGCGACCTGCTCAAGGAGTTGCTCGGGCAGGAGGAGCTGCGCGACCTGATCGATCCCGGCGCGCTCGAGGAGGTCGAGGAGCAGCTGCGCGGCTCGGCTCGCAACGCGGACGAGCTGCACGACGTGTTGCGCAGGCGCGGGGATCTGCGTGCCGGCGAGTACGATGCGGCGCTGGCCGACGAGCTCCTGGCCGAGCGCCGCGCGGTCACGGTGCGCGTCGCCGGTGAGGACCGGCTCGCCGCCGCCGAGGATGCGGGCCGGTACCGCGACGCGCTCGGGGTGATGCCGCCCGGCGGGCTGCCCGAGGCGTTTCTCGAGCCGTCCGACGAGCCGCTGCGCTCGTTGCTGCGGCGGTTTGCCCGTACGCGTGGCCCGTTCACGACCGCGGAGGCGGCAGAACGCTTCGGCCTCGACACGGCGCGCGTGGAGGACGAGCTGCGGGCGCTCGAGCGCGCGGACGAACTCGTGCGCGGCGAGCTGCGCCCCGGTGGTACGGAGCGAGAGTGGTGCGAGCCGGACGTCCTGCGGCGGCTAAGGCGCGCCTCGCTCGCGGCGCTGCGTCGCGAAGTGGAGCCCGCCGAGCAGGTGACCATGGGCCGGTTCCTGCCGAGCTGGCACGGGATCGACCGCCGTGCGACCTTGCGCGAGGCGCTGGTGCCGCTTCAGGGGCTACCGCTGCCCGTCTCGCTCTGGGAGAGCGAGGTGCTGCCGCGGCGCGTCCCGGGATACGCGCCCGCGCAGCTCGACCAGCTCTGCGCTTCGGGCGAGCTCGTTTGGGTCGGCGCGGGTCTCGACCGGGTGGCCGTCTACTTTCGCGAGGACGCGCCTGCGCTCGGGCGGCCGTCCGCGGCCGAGCGGCCGGAAGGCGATGCCCACGAGCGCGTCCGCGAGATCCTGGGGCGCGGCGCCGAGTTCTGGTTCGACCTCCTCGTCGCGGCCGGCCTCGAGGCCGAGGAGGCGCTGCCCGCGCTCTGGGACCTCGTCTGGGCGGGAGAGGTGACGAACGACGCGTGGACACCGCTGCGTGCGGGGCGCCGCTACGGAATTCCACAGCCCGAGCGCAGGCCGCGACGGTTTTCGCGCCGTCGCGCCCAGGCGATCACGGCCACCCAGGGCCGCTGGTCCCTCAGCGACCGCCTGTTCAGCCATGGCCCAGGGACAGTCCCCGCAACAAATGTGGGACTAGATCGTCGCGCTTTGGCGGAGCTCCTGCTCGAGCGGCACGGGATCGTCACGCGGGATGCCGTCCGCGCTGAGGGCATCCCCGGCGGCTACGGGGCCGTCTACGCGGAGCTGCGCGCGCTCGAGACTCTGGGCCTGTGCCGGCGCGGCTACTTCGTCGAAGGGCTCGGGGGGGCCCAGTTCGCGCTCGGCGGCGCGGTCGAGCGCCTGCGCGAGCTCCGGCCGCAGGACGATGACGACCCCGAGGCGCTCGTCCTGGCCGCGGCGGACCCGGCGCAGCCCTACGGCGCCGCCCTGCCCTGGCCGAAGCGCGCCGCGGGACGAGCGGCGAGAGTCGCCGGCGCGCAGGTCGTCCTCCTCGGCGGCGAGGCAGTGCTCTTCGTCGAGCGCGGCGGCCGCACGCTGCTGCCGCTGCGCGACCCGGACGAGAGCTGGCTGCGTCCCGCGCTCGCGGCTCTCGTCGAGCGCGTCAAGGCGGGTCGCGGGAAGCGCCTCGCTGTCGAGCGCTTCGACGGCGAGCCCGTGGGTGAGACGGCGGTCATGCCACTCCTGCTCGAGGCCGGCTTCGTCCCCGGGCCGAGGCGCGCCGTCCTCAGGCCGTAGGATCGGCTGCATGGCGACCCTGACGAGTGTGTCACCCGTGCTGCTCGTCGCGGATCTCGACCGGGCCGTCGAGTACTACCGGGACCGCCTCGGCTTCGACTGCGAGGCCTACGGCGAGCCGCCGAACTTCGCCACGTGCGGCCGTGACGCCGCGTCGATCTTCCTCGCGCTTGCCACCGACTCCGAGCGTCTCGTTCCGCACTGGAAGATCGTCGAGAACATGTGGAACGCGTACATCCGCGTCGACGACGTCGATGCCGTCTACGCCGAGGTGCAGGAGCGGGGCGCGCCGATCGACTACACGATCTACGACGCCCCGCACGGCTTCCGCGAGTTCGGCGTCCAGGACCCCGACGGGCACGACATCGCGTTCGGCCAGCCGCTCGACTAGGCGAGCCGGCCGAGGAGGACGCCGAACACGGCGTGCCGGACCGTCGCCTGCACGAATGCGCGGCCGTTGCTGAGCAGCGGCGGCACGCCCCGCTCGCCGAGCCTCGGATGGTGGCGGTCGACGAAGTAGCCGAGCGGCCAGAACGCCACGTTTTCGAGCAGCGCCATGGCGAGCGCGAGGCGGCGCGGCTCGACCGACACTCGCGTGCGAGCCTCGTGGAACGCGAGCCCGAAGACGACGCCGTTGACGGCGTGAAGGGCGAAGCCGACCTCCCGCCACCGCGGGCCGCTCGTGACGGCCTTGCCAAGCAGGGCGATGTCTGACTGGTCGGAGCGGAACAGCCGCTGGTCGAGCGGCTCCACGAGCCCCCAGACGGTCGCCGCGACAGCGCCCGCGGCGGCTGATCTGGCACGCGAGGGCATACCCTTCCAGCATGCCCGAAGGCGACGCGCTCCACCGCGCCGCGCGCCGGCTGCAGGCACTCGTCGGGGAACGCGTCGAGGTCGAGTCGCCGCATCCGCAGGCGGCAGTCAAGCGGCTGCCCGAGCGGCTGAGCGGCAGGCGCCTCGAGTCCGTCGAAGCCGTCGGCAAGAACCTCCTGCTCCGCTTCGAGGGCGGGCTCGTGCTCCGCAGCCACCTGCGGATGCGCGGGCGCTGGCAGGTGCGTCCGCGGAACGGCCGCTCGCGCGGGCGCCCGTGGCTCGTACTGCGCGGCGCCGAGCACGAGGCGGTGCTCTGGAACGGGCCCGTCCTAGAGCTCCACCGCCTGGGTGTGAGCCGGCTGGGGCCGGACATCCTCGACGAGCCGCCCGACCTGGACGCGATGGTGGCGCGATTCCGCGAGACGGACCAGAGCCGCGAGGTCGGCGAGGCGCTCCTCGATCAGCGGCTCGTCGCGGGGATCGGCAACGCCTGGAAGGCGGAGGCGCTCTGGCGGGCACGCCTCTCCCCGTGGCGGCCCCTTGTCGATACGGCCGACGACGAGTTGCGAGCCGTCCTGGACGAGGCGGCTGGGCTGATGCGCGCTTCGGTCGAGGGGCGACGCGAGCGAAAGTCCACGTACCGTCGGGCTGGCCGGCCGTGTCCGCGCTGCGGCACGACGATCCTCTCCCGCGGGCAGGGAGACCAGAACCGCATCGCGTACTGGTGCCCGTCGTGCCAGGAGTGAGGCCATCGACCGGCGAGCTCGCGCGCCGAGGCGACGTCGCGGCCCTCGCCGCGCGAGTCACCGACCCGAGACGCCGAGCCCGCCTCGCCGCGGTCACCGCGCTCGGCCGCTTCCCCGGAGACGTCGCGGAGACGGCGCTCTTCGGCGCGCTCGACGACGAGAGCTTCTTCATCGCGCTCGTGGCCGTGCAGTCGCTCGCGGCCATCGATCCGGACCGGGATCCTGAGCCCGTCGTTCGAGCTCTCCGGAGGCGAATCGCGCGCGACGACAACGAGCTCATCCGCGAGATCGCAGAGCCCGACGAGGCGGCGTGGAAGGAGCCGACTGCGATCGAGATCGCGGAGCTCGGGCTGTGGAGGCTCAACCGCGTCGACGCAGTCGAGGAGGTCACCGCCGCGCTCGCGGGCGGGGCGCTCACCGGCGAAGGGCCGCTGTTGGCGCACGTGCGGTCCCGGGCCGTGGCGGCGCTTGGAAGGATCGGCGACGCGAGCGCGACGCCGACGCTTCGGCGCGCGCTGCGCGACCCGCATCCGGCTGTCCGCCGCGCGGCTCTCGGGGCGCTCGCATCCGTGCGCGGCGAGGAAGCGCTGCTTGCGCTCGAAGACGCCGGCCGCCGCGGCTCGTTCGGTGAACGGCTCGCGGCGCGGCGCGCGCTGAGACGCGCACACGGAGGAGAGCTGCCCGGGGCCTCGTAAACCGACACGTGGGCGTACGCGCGCCGCAGCTCTACTCGACCCTGCGCGGCTTCTGTCTCGGCGCGTTCGCGTTCTGCACGAGAGAGCTCGAGGCCGGCGCCGAGTTGCCGTTCGCCTTCGACGAGCACGCGACCCGGGATGGCCCGGCGCTCTACGAGTACCGCCCTCTCGTCCGGGACTATGTCGAGAGCCGGGCGGGCCGCATCTTCGCGCTCACCGACACGGCGATCGCGCTCGACGAGCTGAGGCGGGAGCCTGCCGCGGCCATCTTCGCGCGCGCACACACCGGGGCGCGCATGGGCGCCGACCAGGCGCTCTTCAGGGCGGTGCTGCTGCCGATCGTGGCCGACAGCGCCGAAGCGTGCGGCGGCTTCGACTGGGACGACTCAGCCTTCGACCGCGCCTACGCGGGGCTCGAGCAGACGCTGTTCGGCGAGGAGCGGCGCTACGCGGCGGTGGCCCCTCTCGTCGGGCTCGAGGCCGGAGGCACGATCGACCTCGGCGGCGGCATCCACGTCCGGCCGGCGGCGGACAACGAGCTGCGCGCGAGCTGGCCGGACGGCGCGCGCCTCGCCCCGCCCGACTTCGGCCGCGAGCCCGACCGAATGTGCGTGCTGGAGCTCGAGCAGGCGCTGCCCGTGGGAGGAGTGTCCGCGCCCGACGCACCGGGTGAGCTCGCCGACGCGATCACGGCCTTGAGGCTCGCGACCGCAGGGCCGATCGCCGCCGGCCCGGTCATCTTCGAGCGCCTCGACTGGCGGCCGTACGGAATCCGTCCGGTGCTCCCGATCGCCGCGACGCCGCCGCCGGGCCCGCCGACGCGGCTCGACCGTTTCCGGGGTGAGCTCGCCCGCGCGCTGCGTGAGCGCTTGCTGCGGGCGGATGCCGACCCCGAGCTCGCCGAGGCGCTCGACCGCTGGGAGCTCTCGCTCTTCCAAGCCGAGCCGTTTCGCTCCGAGCAGCTGCGCGCGGCGCTCGAGTCGCTGCTCGGCCGTGGCGATGGGCTCTGGGCCGCGTCCGTGCGGGCTTCGGTGCTGCTCGGCGATACCGCCCGCGAGCGTGGAGAGTGCCTCAATGCGCTGCGCCGCCTCGAGACGGGGCGGGCCGACCCTGCCGCCGCCGAGACGGTGCGCCGCGCGCTGCTCGAGACGGTGACGCACGGCGAGCGGCAGCAGTTGATCGGGGCGCTGGACGAGTCGCTCCTGGGCGTACGCCCGCGGCCTTCGGGGACGTCTGCGCTACAAGCCGCGATCGCAAGCTGACACGAAGCCGGCACGAACGCGACAGCGTCCAGCGGCTAGCGTGGAGGCGGTGGAACAGGCGCGTGCAGTCCTGGATCGGCTGGAACGAATCGAGGCGCTCCGCCGCGAGGAGGCGCCGGCCGGGGTGCTGCTCGACGAGGTGCGGGCGCTTCTGTCCGAGGCCGAGTCGTGGGCCTCTGCCGACGCGGCGGACGGCCGCGCCTCGGCGGCGCTCGAGCGCTGCCGCGAGGCGCTCGCGGCTGGCGAAGAGGCTGCGCGACCCGCGCTCACGGCCCGCTAGCCCCAAAAAGCCCTCGAAATCCGGGCGATTCCTGTTCCTCGACAGGAATTTCCTGCACAATGGTGGCGTGCAGGACTGTATTCCGGCCGGTCGAAATCTGGAGCACTAATGGGGCTGACACGCCTTCTTTCGCGCCCGCGTGAGCGGGCGCAGGAGCCTGAGGACGAAACTCCGAAGGTCGACACCGACGCGCCCGAGGCCGAGACCGAAGCGCCGAAAGTCGCGACCGTCCTCGCCTTCGCGAACCAGAAGGGCGGCGTCGCGAAGACGACCTCGACGCTGAACCTCGCCGCTGCCCTCGCCGAGCAGGGCTACAAGGTGCTCTGCGTCGACATGGACCCGCAGGGCAATCTGACGATGAGCCAGGGCCTGAATCCGGACTCGATCGACCGGTCGATGTTCGACGTCCTCGTCCACCGGCTCCCGATCGACCACGTCATCCACCAGGCGGAGATCGACCTCGCCGTCTCGTCGATCGACCTCGCAGGCGCCGAGCTCGCGCTGTCGAGCATGATCGGCCGCGAGCGCGCGCTCGAGAAGGCGATGATCGCCGCGAAGAACGACTACGACTACATCCTCATCGACACGCCGCCGTCACTCGGCCTGCTCACGATCAATGCGCTCGTCGCGGCCGACGGCGTCATCGTCCCCGTGCAGTGCGAGTACCTGTCGCTGCGCGGCCTCGTCCAGCTCGAGAACACGATGGCGATGATCCGCGAGAACCTGAACCCGAACGTCCAGATCGTCGGCATCCTCCCGACGATGTACGACCGCCGCACGCTGCACGCGCGCGAGGCCGTCGAGATCCTCGAGGAGAACTTCGGCGAGCTCGTCTTCAAGACGAAGATCAAGAAGACGATCCGCTACGCGGAGGCGCCTGTGAAGGGCTCGTCCGTGCTCAAGTACGACCCGAGCGGCAACGCCGCGGAGGCCTACCGCCAACTCGCGAAGGAGGTTCTCAATGGCGCGAAAGCGCGCCAGCATGCGTGAGGGCCCGCTCGCGGAGCTTTTCCGCGCGACGGAGGCCGCACAGAGGCAGCAGACCGGCCAGGAGGAAGCGAAGGCCGCGGAGCCGCTCGAGGAGACCGTCGAGCACGCGCCTCCGTTCGAGGAGGTCGCTGCCGTCCCGGAGCCAGAGCCGGCTCCCGAGCCGGAGCGCCCGCGGCCCGACCTGCGCCCGGTCGAGGCACCGCGCTACGAGTCGCTGCCCGAGCCCGCGCCGCGCCTGCACCGCGCGCCGCGCGCGGAGCCAGGTGCCTACCTCGCGGTCATCCGCGTCGTCGGCGTCGGCGGCGCCGGCCTGAACGCGATCAACCGGATGATCGACGCGGGCATCTCCGACGTCGAGTTCGTCGCGGTCAACACGGACATCCAGCAGCTGGCGCTCGCGGACGCGCCGGTGAAGATCCACATCGGACGCGAGTTGACGCAGGGTCTAGGCTCGGGCGCCTCGATGGAGCTCGGCAGGCAGGCCGCCGAGGAGGCTTACGACCAGATCAAGCGCGCCCTCCGCGGGTCGGACATGGTCTTCGTTACCGCCGGCGAGGGCGGCGGCACCGGCTCGGGCGCCGCGCCGGTCGTCGCGCGCATCGCGCGCGAGATAGGCGCTCTCACGGTCGGCATCGTCACGCTCCCGTTCCACTTCGAGGGCACGAAGCGGCGCGGGCAGGCCGAGCTGGGCGTCGAGGAGTTGCGCGGCAACTGCGACACGGTGATCGTGATCCCGAACGACCGCCTGCTCGAGGTGCTCGACCGCTCGACGTCGATGCTCGATGCGTTCCGCATCGCCGACGACGTCCTCCGCCAGGGTGTGCAGGGGATCACCGACCTGATCACGATGCCCGGCCTGATCAACCTCGACTTCGCGGACGTGAAGACGATCATGAGCGACGCGGGTTCGGCGCTGATGGGCATCGGCTTCGCGACGGGCGAGAACCGCGCCGTCGAGGCGGCCGAGCGGGCGCTTGCGTCGCCGCTGATCGACACGGAGCTGATCGGCGCGCGCGGGATCCTGCTCTCGATCGCCGGCGGCGACGACCTCTCGCTCTACGAGGTGAACGAGGCGGCCGAGGTCGTGCGCCGCGGCGCGCGCGACGACACGAACATCATCTTCGGCGCGACGATTGACGAACGCCTCACGGGCCAGGTGTGGGTGACCGTCGTTGCCACGGGCCTCGACGGCGGCAGGCCGACGCGCGCCACGCGCACCGGCGAGCGGCGAGAGGAAGAGGACATCTTCCAGCCGCCGAGCTTCCTCCAGGACTAGTAGCACGGGGGAACCCATGGTTCCCCCGTGAGCCCCCTCCTTTCGAGCGTCGGCTTGCTCCGCGACGTTCAGGAGTCGGCGACTCGCAACGTCGTGCGACCGTCTCCTCTCCGCCGTGAGCCTCCCGCCGGGCTAAGCCCGGCTCCGGCGGACGTTCGCAGGAGCGCTCCCGACGTGTTAGACCATTTGGCGTGCAACTACGTCGACGCCGTGGCGTTTAGCAGTCGGGCTGGCCGCCGACTACGGCTGCGAAGGCGCGCTTTGCGCCGACGCGGAACTGCAGCCTCATGAGGCCTGAGCGCCGCGCCTGGAAGCGGATCATCTTGTCCTGCCCCGACGAGAAGCAGCCCGCATCCGATCGCCAGTACGGCGAGTAGCGGACCGCGATGCGATAGCTGCCGGGCCGCTCGAGGCGCAGCAGCATGTGTCCCTGCCCGATGTCGACGACCTCGGCGGGAGCCGGCCCGGTCACGATCGGGCGGGCCCCGGGGACCGCGTAAACGGTCAGGTGGCGCGCGCGGAAGACGGGGTGCAGGCCCGACTCGCCGCTCCTGATCAGCTCAACCTCGTGCTTGGCCCCGTAGTCCGGCTTGATGTCGGAGAGCACGACGTAGCGGATGCCGAGCCCACGCAGCCAGGACAGGTACGCATCCCGCTTCAGCTCGTCGTAGAGCAGCGCGTTCTGCGGGAAGTCGTCCTGGCGGTACCAGCCGCGCGCGAGCGGAATCCCTGCCCGCGGCATCTGCACGGCGGCAGAGTGGTTGGCGGTGTCGACGACCTCGACCCGGTATGACGGCGTTAGGTTCTCGTGCAGGAACTCGATCGCCGGCTGCCAGTACGCGGGCTCGAAGCCGACGTCGGCCCGCGCCCGCGAGTAGCTCCACGCGAGCGGGCTCAGGTTCCACGCCGCCGCGAGCGCGAGCGCGGCCACCGCCACCGAGCGGGGCCGCCACGCGCGGAGCGAGAGGATCAGCACCGCGATCGGAATCGCGGCGAACCGCAGCCGGGAGATGTTTCCGCCGAGGGCCGAGGGGATCGCGTAGGCGAGCAGCACTACTGGGAGGTAGGCGACGAACACCCACCGCAACCGCCGCGCGGCCTCGACGCGCCAGGTCAGCGCCACGCCGAGCACGCAGAACGTCAGCGCCGAGACCAGCTCGTAGAGCGGGAATGGGAAGCGCTCCCCGCCCGGGAACGCGCGCGCGACGAGGACGTAGACGAGGCCGACCGCGACGACGATCGCCGTCGGCGCGACGAGCCGTCCGGGCCGCTCGCGGAGATCGAGCGCGATCCCTGCGAGCACGATCGCAAGCAGCAGGAACGCGAGCGGGCTCGCGAGCAGCGTCAGCAGCGCGAGCAGCGCGAAGCGCCAGCGTTTTCCGGCCTGCAGCGCCCACAGCGAGAGGAGACCGAGTGCAAAGCCGAGCGCGAACGGGAACGCGGCCGAGACGATCAGCCCTGCCCAGACGACGGCGAACGAGCGGCTCGACCAGCGCGCCATCGGCCCCCACTGCCGGCCGACGACGACCGTGAACGCGAGCGCGGCGGTCGCGATCGAGGCGATCGCGAGCGGCTGGATCCCGAACAGCGCCGCGAGCGGGTAGTACAGGATGCTGTACGTGACGAAGCTGTAGCGGCCGCCGTACCAGAAGTTGTTCCAGAGCTCGAAGCCGTCCTCGAGGAAGACCGCGCGCTGGTAGAGGTGCGCAGCCAGGTCGTTGCCGGGCGGCGCCAGCCAGACGAGGAGAGCGGCGAGCGAGGCGGCGGCTCCCGCAGCGAGCATTGCCTCGCGCACGAGCGGGCTCGCGCGATTCACAGGACGGAAGGGTATCCGGTCTAGAGGACTACTACCCTTCGGTTATGAAGGGCGCGATCGCCGCAGGGCACCCGCTGACCGCGGAAGCGGGCGCAGCCGTGCTCGCGGAGGGCGGCAACGCCGTCGACGCCTGCGTCGCCGCCGCCTTTGCCTCCTGGGTCGCCGAGAGCCCCCTCACCGGGCCCGGTGCCGGCGGCTTCCTGCTCGTCCACCGCGCGCGAGACCGCAAGGACCGCGTTCTCGACTTCTTCGTCGCGAAGCCCGGCAAAGGCCTGCGTGGCGAGCCGCCGAGCGCGATGGAGACGATCGACGTCGACTTCGACGGGTCGACGTCGCAGGTTTTCCTCGTCGGGCCCGCGTCCTGCGCCGTTCCCGGCGCGCCCGCCGGGCTGGAGGCGGCACACCGCACGTACGGCACGATTCCGTGGCCGAGGTTGCTCGAGCCGGCGATCGAGCTCGCGCGCGGCGGCGTGGAGCTGACGCCGCCGCAGGCCTACCTGCACGCGATCCTCGATCTCATCCTCCGGCGCACGGCCGACGGACGCGCGATCTACGGCGAGAGCACGCGGTTGGCCAGGGGCGACCGGCTCGTGATGCCGGACCTGGCCGACACACTCGAGCGGCTGGCCGAGGGCGGCGCGCGCGAGCTGTACGAGGGCGAGCTCGGGCGAGCGGTCGCCGGCTACCTGCGTGAGCATGGAGGCGCGGTCACGATCCAGGATCTCGCCGAGTACCGGGTCATCTGGCGCCGTCCGGTGCGCGCTCTGTTCGAAGGGCACACGTTCGTCTCCAATCCGCCGCCTTCGTCGGGCGGCGTCCTCATCGGCTACGCCCTCGCGCTGCTCGACCGGCTCGGCCCGCGTGGCAAACCGGGCAGCGCCGAGGCGATCGCGTCCCTCGCCGAGGTCATGCGAGAGACGCAGCGTGCTCGCGAGGGGCCCTTCGGCAGGAATCTCTATCGAGGCGGCCTCGCGCAGAAGCTGTACTCGGAGGAGGCGGTTCGCGCCGGCCTCGAACGCATCGCGCGCGGCGCCGGCACCGAGCGTGAGCCGGCGGGCGCGCCCGGCACGACGCAC
>DASQWH010000018.1:0-20169 GCA_035640335.1 Gaiellaceae bacterium
GTCGTACGTGCGCTCGCCGATGCGTCCCAAGTCGATCGAGAGCATCGCCGCCGAGAGGGCGTACTCCGGGAGGTGGCCGAGCTTCTCGGACGGTGCGCCCTCGTTCGTGTTGCTCCCCTGCACGACGTAGAGCGTCCGCGATGCGGGGTCGAGCGCGAGCCCGTTCGTCGCATGATCCTCCTCGCTGCGGGGCAGTCCGCGCACGAGGTCGAGCCGCTTCCACTCCGACCCGGTCCACGTTAGTCGCGAGATGACGCCCGAGTTCGTGTCGACGTCTCGGTCCGTGCCGGACAGTCCCGCCCCGATGCGCGGGTCGCTCGAGCTGACGTAGAGGACGGGCCGCGAGGGCGTGCCGACGACGAGCATGCCCGTAACGAGTCGCTCGCCGGCGAGCCCGTAACCGGCCGCGACCAGCCAGCGCGCGGGAGCGAGCGACAGCGCGAGGAGTGCGGCGGCGAGGAGGATGGCGAGGGCGGCGGCGGCGATGGCGAGCCACTTGGCGATGCGCACCGCCGAACCCTACAGAGGGCCTCCGCCGACCCAGTCCGATCCGGGCGGCGCTTTACCGTACGGTCATGCGGTCTGGGGAATCGCTGCCGGGGTTCCTGGTACGGATCGGCATCGCGGTGGCCGTTCTCGCCGTTGCCGTCCAGACGACGGCCCATCTCGGCAACGAGTTTCTCCTCGACGACCGTGTCCAGGGCCTCGACGCAGACGTCGAAGGCAACGCGTTCACGTGGGCCAGCTCGGTCGCGACGTTCGCCGTCGGGTTGATGGCGGCACTGCACGCGGCGGCATTCGAGACCCGCCGCCGCGAGTTCTCCGCGCTCGCGGCGATCACCGTCTGGTTCTCGCTCGACGACGTCGCGATCATCCACGAGCGGGCCGCGCTCGAGCTCGGAGAAGACGTCCTCGGGCTGCCCGACTACGCAGCCGTCCGCCTGTGGCTCGTCCTCTACCTGCCGCTCCTCCTTGTGGCGGGCCTCCTGCTGTGGCGAATCGCGCAGGCGGCGGCCTCGCCGGCGGATCGCGCAGTGCTACTCGGCCTCGCCCTCCTCGTCGCGTCGGTTCCCGTCGAGTTCATCGGCGTGATCACGCGAAGGATCAACGAGGAGGGAGCGCTCGAGGCTGTCCGCATCGCGATCGAAGAGGGCCTGGAGCTCGGAGGCTGGATCCTGGTCGCAGCGGGCTTGACCGCGATCGTCTGCTCCGCTCTGATGCGCGTTGCGCCTCCGGACGGCCGGCAGGCGGCTCTCCGATGAAGGCGGTCATCCTCGCGGGCGGTTACGGGACTCGCATCAGCGAGGAGAGCGCCGTTCGCCCGAAGCCGATGGTCGAGATCGGCGAGAAGCCGATCCTCTGGCACATCATGAAGATCTACGCCGCGCACGGGATCGACGAGTTCGTGATCGCCGCCGGCTACCGCGGCTACCTGATCAAGGAGTACTTCGCGAACTACTTCCTGCACACGACGGACATCACCGTCGACCTGAGGACGCGCGAGATCCAGGCACTCGCCTCCAGCGCCGAGCCGTGGACGGTCACGGTCGTCGACACCGGCGAGGGCACGATGACCGGCGGCCGGCTGAAGCGCGTCCGCGAGCACGTGGGCGACGAGACCTTCTGCCTCACATACGGCGACTGCGTGACCGACCTCGACATCGGCAAAGAGATCGAGTTCCACCGTGAGACCGGTGCGCTGGCGACGCTCGCCGCCGTGCAGCCGCCCGGCCGCTTCGGCGTGCTCAGCCTCGACGAAGGCGACCGCGTCACGTCGTTCCTGGAGAAGCCCGCCGGCGAAGGCGGTTGGGTCAACGGCGGGTTCTTCGTCGTCGAGCCCGACGTGGTCGACCTCATCGACGGCGACGAGACGGTCTGGGAGCGCGAGCCGATGGAGCGGCTCGCGCGCGACGACCGGCTGGCCGCGTACAAGCATTCGGGGTTCTGGCATCCGATGGACACCTTGCGGGACAAGGTCGTGCTCGAGGACCTCTGGGCGTCCGGCAACGCGCCCTGGAAGATCTGGTAGTCAGGCGCGCCGAGTAACGACGAAGGCGCGGCCTGCGGGCTCGTGCGTCGGGTCGTCGCGAAGCTCGGCGACGTCCAGGCCGGCGACGGTCCAGAGAACCGAGATGTCCTTGCGGCGGAGAGGCGCCGTGCCGCGGAACGTCGCGTCACTCGTGAGCGGGTCGCCGCGTCCCAGAGCGCTTTTGAGCTGCGTCCAGACCTTGTCCGGCACCGCTCGCTTTGCCCGCTCGACCCAGTAGGCGCCGGCCCCGGGCGGGCGGTGGACGTGGAGCAACGCCAGCCCGTCGGGCCGCAGGACGCGCGCGATCTCCAGCAGGTTGCCGCGGATGACTTCGTGCGAGGGGAGGTGCTGGAAGACCTCGTAGGAGAACACGAAGTCGACGCTCTCGTCCTCGAGCGGGACGTGGACGCCGTCGGTCGCGTGGAACATGACGTTCGGAAACTCCTCGGCGGGGTGGAGCTCCTGCGCGCGGCGCACCATCTCCCCCGAGACGTCGACGCCGGCGACCTCGTCGAAGCGCCGCGCGAGCGCTCGCGTGACGCGGCCGAGGCCGCAGCCGAGATCGAGCGCTCGCCCTAGCTGGACCTCTGGAAGCGAAGGGTCGACCAAGACCTGCGCGAAGTGCTCGCCGAGCGCGAAGAAGCCGTCCACGTCTGGCACAGCGCGGACGGTCTCGATGTACGCGAAGGCATCGCGCCGAGCGCGGAGGTCCCAGCGTTCGCGCATCTCGTTCACGAGAACGCTTCGGCCTGCTCGGCGCGCAGGCGGTCGCTCAGCCGCCCCTCGGGCACGTCGACGTCGTCGTATGTGAGGACGGCGTCTTTTGGCACGTCCCTTAGGAGGCGGCAACCTTCGGCCAGCCCGATCGGCAGCAGGCGCTCCGCGGCCGTGACGTCGGAGTTCTCGGCGAGCCCGTACGTGAGGTAGCCGCCGAGGCCGTCGATCGTGTCACCTGTGGCCAGGTCGGTCTTCGCGGCCGCGACGACGTCGACCTGGGGCCTGCCCGCGGGGGCGATCGCCGCGTCCCCAAGCAGCACGGCGCGCGCGACGGTGTTCGGGACCTCGAAGTGGCAGAGGTGATACGGCGTGTAGAAGCAGTACAGAGGCCCCTCGCCGAGCTTGTAGAGGTTCAGGTAGTGCTGCTGCGCGGGATTGTCGTGCGTGCCGAGCACGAAGACGCCCGGGCTCGGGGCCGCGCCGACAACGTAGTCCACGATGCCCGCCGCCCCGTCGCCGGTCACGTCGGCCTCGAAGAGCTTCGCCGCCTCCTCGATCGGCGTGCCGGCCTCGACCTCGGGCCCGTGCATCCCGCGCCGGGAGACCCGCATCTCGGTCGCGTTGGCGACGATCGCCTGCTCGAACGAGATCTTCGTCCCGTCGGCGAACGACGTGACCATCTGCGGATTCTGCCCCCAGCGGGCCGCGAAGTCGGCCTGAGTCGTCGGCGTGCGGTAGGGGTCGTGCAGGCCCTTGATGTTCCCGGCCAGAACGGGTTTCACGCCGAGCCCGCGCACGAAGCGGTAGAGGTTCATCTGCACGCCGGGCTGGTCGCCGTCCGCATTCGTGACGACGACCCCCGCCCGATCGGCGTACGTCTTCAGGATCGGGCCGACGGTGCCGTCGACCTCGGCGTTCATCAGCACGACGTGCTTGCCCGCCTCGAACGCGGCGAGCGCGACCCGGGCCGCGAGCTCGACCGTGCCCGTCACCTCGATCACGGCGTCGACCTGCTCCGCCTCCGCGACGAGCAGCGGGTCGTCCGTCACCGCCGGGCGCCCGGCGCCGATCGCCTGCTCCAGCTCGCTCGCCCCGTCCACGTGGCGCACGTCGTCCGCACCGCCGAGAGCGAACGCCTCACGGGCCTTGTCGACCGTCCGGTTCGCGATCGCGACGAGCTCCATCCCCGGGACGGCCGTCGCGATCTGCAGCGCGATCCCACGGCCCATGAAGCCGGCGCCGACCATCGCCACGCGCACGGGCCGCCCTTCCTCCCGGCGGCGCTCGAGCAGCCGGTCGACGACGATCATCCGCGGAAGTCCGGCCAGCTCCTGTCCTTCTCGGACAAGAGCGCGTTGGCCGGGTCGGGCCACTCGATGCCGAACGCGGGATCGTCCCAGCGCACGCCGCCTTCGGCTTCGGGCGTGTAGTACTCGGACACCTGGTAGAAGGTCTCCGTCTCGGGCTCGAGCGTCTGGTAGCCGTGCGCGAAGCCCTCCGGCACGTAGACCGCGCGGCGCGAGTCGGCGTCGAGCTCGATGCCGATCCACCGCTTGTACGTATCCGAGCCGGGCCGGAGGTCGACGATCACGTCGTAGACCGCGCCCCGCGTGCAGCGCACGAGCTTCGCCTCGGCGTGCGGATCGACCTGGAAGTGCATCCCGCGCAAGGTGCCCTTGCGGAGGTTGAACGAGAGATTCGCCTGGACGAGCTTCGTCGACAAGCCGTGCTCGGCGAACTCCTCCGCGCACCAGGCACGCGCGAAGAAGCCGCGCTCGTCCTCGCGCCGCTCCAGGTCGATCACGTATGCGCCCGGGAGCTCCGTCTCGGTGAAGATCACGACGCGCCTAGCGTACGCGGGCGGCCCGCCAGCGAAGCTGCGGATCGAGGTCGCCGCGGTCGAGCAGCAGGCGCAGGTGCTTGAGCCGGATGTAGCGGTCGCCCTCGAACTCGTCAAGCGTCAGGCCGATCTCGCGGTAGGCGTCGAGCAGCTCGCGCGCGCCGTCGCGGGCCGTCCAGCGGAGCCCTGCCCCCGGGAAGGCGTCGGCGAACCTCGTGAAGTCGACCCGGTAGCTGCGCGGATCCGGGTCTCCCGTGCCCGCGTACTCGATCTCGCAGTCGCCGGCCGTCTCGCGCACGATCTCGGCCAGGTCGCGCACCTGGTAGTTCTCCTCGTTGCGGCCGACGTTGAACGCCTCGCCGTGCACGGTCTCCCTCGGTGCCTCGAGGACGGCGAGCGTCGCCCGCCCGATGTCCTCGATATGGATCAGCGGCCGCCACGGGGTGCCGTCGCTCATGATCTTCACCTTCCCCGTCGTAAAGGCCCAGCCGACGAGGTTGTTGAGGACGAGGTCGACGCGCAACCGCGGGGAAACGCCGTACGCGGTCGCGTTGCGCATGAAGAGAGGCGAGAAGTCGTCGTCCGCTAGTTCGGCGAGGGCCTCTTCCGAGAGCACCTTCGACTCGGCGTACGCCGTCAGCGGCTTGAGCGGCGCGCTCTCGTCGACGGCCCGCCCGGCCTCGGAAGCGCCGTACATGCTGCACGACGACGAGAAGACGAAGCGGCCGACGCCGGCTTCCTTCGCGGCGCGGGCGAGACGCACCGTCGCCTCGAAGTTGATCTCCTTCGTCAGCTCGGGGTTGAGGTCACCGAGCGGGTCGTTCGAGAGCGCCGCCAGGTGGACGACGGCGTCGTGGCCCGCGAGCACGGCCGGGTCGGCGTCACGGAGGTCGAGCCGCAGGCCGGGAGCCGCGTCGCCGTCGGCGCGCAGGTCGCAGCCCTCGTAGAAGAACGTGTCGAGGCCCGTGACTTCGTGGCCTGCCGCGCGCAGGAGCGGTCCAGTGACCGAGCCGATGTAGCCGTGGTGGCCGGTGAGGAGGACCTTCACGCCTGTGCCTCGACGGCCGCGAGTGCCTCCGGCGTGCCGATGTCGAACAGCTGCCCCGGGAACCTGACGGCCTGCACGGTGCCTGCGACGGCGAGCCCCGCGAAGTAGTGGCCCGGCGTCGGGCAGCGCTCGAGCCCGTCGAGCGCGCCGGCCCGCGCCGCGAAGCAGCCCCAGACGAGGTGACCGGGGGGATCGGGCTCCTTGACGTGGACGCGACGAACGGCGCCGCGCTCGTCGAGCACGACCACGTCCGAGCGCTCGGGCTCGTCCGACTCGAAGACGCCCAGCACGAGGTCTGCGGTCTCCAGATGCGCGAGCAGCTGCACGAACCCGTTCATCGGCTCCCAAAGCGTGTCGGGCAAGCCAACGAGAACGGCGTCGGAGTGGGCCAACCCGCGGACGCCCAGCGCGATCGACGCGGCCATCGTCGGCGGCTCGCCGGTCACGATCTTCGCGCCGAGCGCCTCTGCATGCTCGATCACGTCCGCCTTGTCCGGCCGCGTGACGACACGCAGCTCTTCGCAGTCGGCCGCGCGAAGCCGCTCCACGACGTAGTCCATGACCGGCCTGCCGCCGACGGGGTACACCTCCTTCGAGCAGGGCAGGGGCTGGAGCCGTTCGGCGCGCCCGGCTGCGGGCACGACACCGATCGGGCCGGTCACGGAGCCCGCTTCAGGTAGAGGACGGCCTGGCCAGGGAACGGGGGCGTGAACGTGAGCACGGCTCCTGCGGCTACGGGCTCCGCGGGAATGTTGCGGTCACTGCCGGGGTCGAACCACTCGACCGAGAACGAGCCGGCGTCTGCCCGCAGGTCGACCGTGAACGCCCCCTCTCTGGGCTGGTAGACCAGGTACTCGTGGCCCGGAGCGGCGAGCGTGTACCGCGTCGAGGAGAGATCGAGCCGCGGGCCCATCCGGGCGAGGTCGATGCGCTCGGCGAACCGCCTCGTCTGGCCGAGGGCGCTGCGGATCGCCGCCTTCCTCGGCTCGTCGTCCAGCTCGTCCATGTAGATCGGGTTCAGCCCCCGCAGGAAGCTCCGCCACGGAAACGTCGGGTCGCCGCAGCCGCCGCACTGGTGGTCAGTGTCCATGAAGACGACCTTCCGGCCGACCGCGGCCGGCGGATCCGAGAGGTAGACCCGCCCGAACGGCGCGACCCAGTCCGCCCGGCTCCGGTACAGCGTGACGTTCCGTCCGTGCGCGTGCTGGAAGGTCATGCCGACGGGATGGATCTTGCCCTTGCGCCGCTGGTAGCGCTTGACGACGTCGATCACGTGGTACTGCCACGCCGTCGAGTAGGCGCCGCTCTCGTTCGCGACCTCGTAGAGCACGTTGTCGAGGTCGTTGACCGCGTCGACCACCCGTCGGACGTAGGCGTCCTGCAGCCGCGTGACTGCCGGCCGCGCGAGCGTGTGCGCCTCCAGGCCGCTTCCGTCACGGTTCGCGTCGGCCTCGATTCCGTTGACGTTGTTCGGCCGGTGGAACGGATGGCTGCGCCAGCGCCACTCGCCCTGCCACTGCAGACCCCAGCCCTCGAAGAGCATCACGGAGACATAGAAGCCGCGGGCACGCGCCGCGAGGACGCGCTTCCGCAGCCGCCGGAAGTACCCCGGGTTCAGGCGCGTGAGGTCGAACCTCGGCAGCCCGTCGAGGGCTCGTCCAGGCCCCGTGCGCAGCCAGGGATGCGGCGCGACGGCCACCGTGTCGCCGCACTCCTCCCAGCGGGTCAGCTCGATCGTCCAGAGCCGGATGAAGTTGTGCCCGTGCCACGCGAGCCGGTCGAGGTAATCGTCGAAGCTGAACGGCTCGACGCGCCCGAGCTCGCAGTTGACTCTCCACGTCTTCGAGCCGACGAGGTTCCACCACACGTGCGAGCCGGTCAGGTAGACGGCCCGGCCGGAGCCGTCCGTGAAGTAGCGCGGGTTCGTGCGCAGGACGCGGAGCGTCTTGCCCTGGGCGACGGAGCGCTCGACCCTCGGCTGCTCGGACGCGGCCGAGCCGAGGCCGAGCATCGCTGCGACCCCGATCGCGACGGCGAACAGCGCCCACCTGGCCACGTCCGCGAGTGTATGCGGAGCATCCGCTCGCGGCCCTCTCAGTCCGGTGCCAGACTTCAGTCTGGCTCCGGCGACAAATTCCCTATCGCCGGTCGGCGAAGCTGCCGATTACGGTTCGGCCATGCGCGTCGCGGTCGCTCACGAATGGTTGGTGCGGTACGCGGGATCGGAGCGGTGCGTCGAAGAGATGCTGGTCGCCTTCCCAGGCGCGCAGCTCGTGACGACGGTCGTCGAGCCGAGCGCCGTCCCGCACTCGCTCGCCGGCGCCAAGCCGTCCTTTCTCCAGCGGCTCCCGGGCTCGCGGACGCATCACGAGTGGTTCCTGCCGCTGATGCCGCTCGCCTGGCGCACGACGAGGGTCTCCGGGGAGCTCGACGCGGTCATCTCGAGCAGCCACGCCTGCGCAAAGGCCGTCCGCGCCGAGAACGGCGTGCCACACCTCTGCTACTGCTACACACCGATGCGCTACGCCTGGGACTTCCGGGCGGAGCACCAGCGCTTCCCCGCGCCGTTGCGGCCCGCGGCGCGCGCGGGCATGGCGTGGTTTCGCTCCTGGGACCGCAGGACGGCTGAGCGGGTCGACCGGTTCGTCGCCATCTCGCGGGCCGTGGCCGAGCGCGTCCGCCGCTTCTACGGACGCGAGGCCGAGGTCGTCCATCCGCCCGTCAACACGGAGTACTTCACACCGGGGGGCGAGCGCGGCGACGAGTTCCTCTACGTGGGCCGGCTCGTCAGCTACAAGCGCGCCGACCTGGTCGTCCGCGCCTTCGCCGGTCTTCCGCACCGGCTGGTCGTGGTGGGGCAGGGCCACCTCGCCGAGCGGCTGCAGGCGACGGCCACGGACAACGTTCGCTTCGTCGGGGCCGCCTACGACAACGAGCTCCGCGAGCTCTATCGCTCCGCGCGCGCACTCGTCTACCCGGCGGACGAGGACTTCGGCATCGTCATGGCGGAGGCCCAGGCCTGCGGCACGCCCGTGGTCGCGGCGGCCGCCGGCGGCGCGCTCGACATCGTCCGGCCTGGCGAGACGGGCTGGCTGGTAAACGGCGGCGACGTCGACGAGCTGCGCCGGGCGATCGTGCGGGCTGCGGCGGAAGAGCTCGACACCGCGGCGATCCGCGCGAACGCCGTGCGCTTCTCTCGCGAGCGATTCCGCGTCGAGCTGCGCGATGCCGTGGAGAGGCTCGTCGCGGCGCGAGGCTAGCGCGAGACGAGCCGCCAGTAGCACTCGGTCGCCGGCAGCGTCCCGGGCGAATCGAGGCGTCCCCACGCCGGCGACATGTGCGGCACCTGGCTCGCGTACGCGGCGATGCGGCGCGCCTTCGCCTCGCGGTCGACGGGGATTACGTTCTTCCGCGCACGCAGGCCCTGGGAGGCCGCTGCGCGGCGAGCTGCCCGGGCGGCAGACCCGCCCCACAGGTACGGAAGCTCTTCGTAGAGGACGAGACGCACGTCATCGAGCCCCGCTCCGAGCACGGCGTCCCGGACGAAGACGTGGTCGGCGTGCGGCTCGGGCCCGCGTGGCCGGCGGAGCTTGATCGCGGCGCGCGGCGGGAGCCAGTGCGGTGCCCAGCCGGCGCCGGCCGGGAGCGCGACGGTGCCGCCGCGCGCTTGGGCGCTCCACGCGCGCACTGCCTCGACGATCGGCTCGGCCTCGGCCGCGGGTCGCGGCCCGTCGAAGTGCTGTAGCTCGAGCAGGTCGAGATAGAGCAGGCGATGACCCTCCGGCGCGAGCGCCTGCTCGTCCTCTTGGCGGCGGGCACGCACGCTCTCCGCGGAGCTCGCGAAGCCGCATTGCTCGTCCCACCAGCCGCGAACCGGCGGGCGCGGCTCGCCGGCGAAGACCGTCAGCACGTCCACGGGGTCACCTCGGTCGAGGAGCGCGGCGCACGAGAACGCGGCGTCGTCGAAGTGCGGCGAGACGACGAGCAGCGGAGTCGACGGAGGAAAGGCGTTCACGGCGTCGCGCAGGACCGTCAGCATTCTCCTTCGTGACCGCCCCCGACTCCCAGCCGAGCCTGACCGTCGTCGTCCCGTGCCTGAACGAGGAGGTGACGATCGCCGGGCAGCTCGACGCTCTCGAGCGGCAGGAGTGGGCGCGGCCGTGGGAGGTGCTGGTGGTGGACAATGGCTCGCAGGACGACTCCGTCGCGGTCGTCGAGCGCTACCGCGGCCGCCTGCCCGGCCTGCGCGTCGTCGACGCGTCGGACCGGCGCGGCCAGGCCCACGCGCTCAACGTCGGAGTACGTGAGGCCCGGGCGACCGCTGTTGCCTTCTGCGACGCGGACGACGAGGTCGCGTCCGGCTGGGTGGCCGCGATGGGCGATGCGCTCCGTGACCACGAGCTCATCGGCTGCGCCGCCTCCGCGGAGAAGCTGAACGAGCCGTGGGCACGCCGTGTCCGCGTCCTCGAGCGCGACCGGCCGTCGCAGCTCTGGTTTCCGCCCTACGTTCCGTTCGGCGGCTCCGGCGGCCTCGGCGTTCACCGGCGCGTCCACGAGCGGGCCGGCGGCTTCGACGAGGCGCTGCCGGTCCTGTTCGACGTCGACTTCTGCGTCCGGGCGCAGGCGCTCGGGGCCGAGTTCGTCCACGTGCCGCACGCGCTCATTCACTACCGGTTCCGGCACGGGTGGCGCGAGATTTTCGCGCAGGCGCGCATGTACGCGCTCTACGGGGCGCTGCTGCAAAAGCGATACAAGCCGAGCGAAGCGCGCTTCCCGGGCCTCGCCAGGTGGACGCTGACCGGCTGGCGCCCGCTGGTGCGCTCGCTCGCGCGCTCGGGGCGTCGGGAAGCACGTGCCCGGCTGGCCTGGCAGCTCGGCTGGCTGCTCGGCCGGTACTACGGAAGCATTCGCTACCGAGTGCTCGCCGTCTGATCGTCGCCGCGGAAGATCATCAGCGAGCGAAAGAACGTCTCTGCGACTCCGCCATCGCGCCACTCGGTCCGCAAACGCGTTGTCAGGGGCCCGTCGTATGCGAACTGGAACGAGTTGAACTTCGTGATCCAGTACTCGTTCGGCTGCTCGTTGACGTGGTCCTTGCCACGCGAACCGGGGAGGGCCGCGGTGACGGCGACGACCGGCGCGAGCGTCGTCAGCAGCTCGACGAACCGGTCGGCGCTCGACTCGGGCAGATGCTCCGCAACCTCGGTGCTAATCGTCAGGTCGGCGCGCTCGGCCGGAAATGGGTCCCGCTGAATGTCAAGCCGCCGTGTCGATACGCCGCGCGCGCGACAGCGCTCGAGCGCCGCAGGTGCATAGTCGAAACCGAGGCCATGCACGCCGAGGCGTGCGAGCGCCGCCAGCAACGCACCCGTGCCGCAGCCCACGTCGATCACGAAACGCGGCTCGAAGGCGCGCACGAGTGACTTCGCCATTGCGTCCGCCGAAGAGAGCATCAGCGGATCGACATCGTGGTCGTAGTAGTACGCGTCGTAGAGCTCGTCCGCGGCGGCTCCGCGTTCGAGGCGAGACACAGCCCGGTAGCGAAGCGATAGGAGCCAGCCCGGCGCATGCGCGTGCAGCCACTGCCGCGCACGACTCGGGACCAGAGCTCGGTATACGGCCTTCAGCCGCGCATAAGCGCTCATCGTCGAGCCCGTCCGAGGTAGCCGCGGAGGCCGGCGCGGAGGCTTGCGGCGGCCTCGCGATTGCCCGTCGCCCGGTAGACGAGCCAGCGGCCCGCGAGGCCGGCGGAGATCAGGCCGACCGTCAGGGCCGCCGACGGCCGCGACCTGTGGCGGTGGATCATTTCGGCCTCCGCGCGGCCGACCATCTGCGCGCGCTCCGGGTTGCTCCAGTGCCGGCCGCTGGCGACGTTGCCGAGGTGTACGAACTCGGCGTCCGGCGTGAACCAGACCTTCCAGCCGGCCGAGCGGGCACGCCAGCAGAGGTCGAGGTCCTCGGCGTACATATACGCCTGCTCCTCGAAGCCGCCGAGCTCGTCCCACGCGCGGCCGCGGACAAGGAGCACGGCGCCGTTCACGGACTGGATCTCACGGGCCTCGCTGTGATCCCAGTGCGTGCTCAAGCTCGGCTGCATGCGGTTCGGTACGAAGCGGCTCAGCCCCGAGGCGCGCACGAGCTCGACGAGCGGCGAGCTCGTCGGCACGACGGTCGGCTGCAGCGTCAGATCCGGATTGAGGACGCGCGGCGCGACGACGCCTACCTCGGGACTCTGCAGGCAGGCGAGCAGCGCCGAGACGCTGCCCGGCTTCTCGACGAACGCGTCGTTGTTCACGAACAGATAGGCGTCGCCGGGGAGGATGCCCGCGCCGCGGTTGCTCGCCCGCGCGAAGCCGATGTTCTCCTCGAGGCGCACGAGCCGGCACGCTGGGAGCTCGGCCTGGAAGCGCGCGTAGCTGTCGTCTTCCGACCCGTTGTCGACGACCACGACGCGTTCTGCCGGCACGCCGTCGCCGATCACGGCCGTCGCGCTGCGGATCGTCAGATCCGGCGTGCCCCAGTTCGCGATCACGACGGTGAGTCGAGAGAGCTCCGTCATGCGCCCAGCACGCGCGCGGGATTGCGGCGCACGAGGTCGCGCACGACATCGGCGCCGAACCGCTTCTCGACGAGCTCGACTGCTTCGCGCAGGTGGACGCCACGTCGGCGCACGCCGTGGGCGTCGCTGCCGATCAGGTCGACCCAGCCCGCGCCGAGCAGGCCCCAGGCGGCCGAGGCGACGCCTCGGCCCCAACGCCGGATGAGGCTCGGTGCAACGACCTGCACCAGGGCCCCGCGGTCGCGGACGCTCTCGAGCAGCGTCGGGTGGCGCTGTACCGCTCGACAGCGCTCGGGGTGCGCGAAGATCGGGACGAGCCCGGTCGGGGCCAGCCGGTCGGCGACGGCGGCGAAGAAGCCGACCGGCGTGTCGGGGATCACCTCGACGACGAGGTAGCGCCCGGCGACGGCGCGGGTCTCGAGCTCTTCCAGCGGAGCGGACACCGCAAGCGACGGCGCGATCTCCGCGCCTAGCTCGATCCGCAGCCCTACCGAGGCCTCGGCGAGAGCCTCGCGCAGCGCGGTCAGCCGGCCGACCGCGTCGGCGTGCCGGGTCGGGAAGGCACGTGAGTAGTGAGGCGTGCAGAGCACACGCGAGACGCCGTCCTCGAGCAACCTCCGCGCGAGCGCGAGCGAGTCGTCCATCGAGCCGGGGCCGTCGTCGAGGCCGTAGAGCAGATGGCAGTGCGTGTCGATCACCGGCGCGCGAGAACCTCCTCGTATACGCGCTCGTGCGCCGACAGCCACTCGTCGAGGTTCGAGGCCGGGCCGCGCACGCGCGACACCAGGTCGTTCCAGCGGTCGGGCGCCGTGAGCTCCTCGACCGCTCTCACGATCGCGTCCACCTCGGGCGCCACTGCTACGGCCCCATCGAGCTCGTCGATCACCTCGACCGCGCCGCCTCGAGGGCTGACGAGCACCGGCCGGCCGGCCGCGAGCCACTCGAGCACCGTCATCGACGGGGCGCCGGGCTCCTCCCAGACCGAAGGGACGATGCCAGCGTCGGACTCGGCGAAGAAGCGTTCCTTCTTCTCCCCGGAGACGGTGCCCTCGTAGGAGACGTTCGGCTCCCGCGCCGCGGCGGCCTCGACCTCCTCTCGCAGGCGTCCGTGGCCGGCGATGCGGAGCTCGCAGCCGAGACGGGCGAGGGCGGGGGCGGTCTCGAGCAAGCGGTCGATGCCCTTCGTCCGTTCGAGCGAGCCGAGGTAGCCGAGCGTCGTCAGCCGCTCGCGCGGAGGTTCGAGCCGGGATTTCGGAGGGGCCACGAGCAGGCGAATCACGTGCTTCTCGGCCGCCGGGAAGAGCCCCGCGTGGCGGGCGAGCAGGTGCTCTGACACCGCGACCAGGTGCGAGACGGCGGGCGCCCAGCGTGCGAGCCGCCGTGTGCGCACGCCGCAGAGGAAGGGGTGCGGCCGGCAGTGGCTTCCGTCGGGCTGCATCAGCGTCACTCGCGGGCAGAGCAGGTGGTAGTCGTGGAGCGTGTGGACGACGGGCACGCCCTGCCGCTGCGCGACCCTCCACACGGCGGTCGAGAGCCCGGGCAGGTTGTTCGTGTGCACGAGGTCCGGTCTCGCGCGCGCGACCGCCTCTTCGAGCTTGCGCGTTGGCACGGAGAGCAAGTCTCCGAGGTGGTTCGCGATGCGGCGGCCGCGGTTCGTCCGCCAGTCCGTGTCGTGCAGCGTCGTCACGCGGCGCCCGCGAGGATGGGACGGGAACGCGGAGAGGATCTCGACGTCGAACCCGCGCTCTGCGAAGCCGTCGGCGAGCTGCGCGACGTAGCGCTCCGCGCCCCCGGAGAACTCGTCGGCGCCGTGTGCGTTCACGAGCAGCAAGCGCCTATCGCTCATCGCCGGTGCCGCCCTCCGGCGGCCAGGAACAGCCGGCAGAGCGAGCGCGCGGTCTCGTCCCAGGAGTAGCGCGCGACGGTCTCACGGCCCCGCTCGCGCAGGTCGGCGCGCAAGGCGTCGTCGGCGGCCAGGCGCTGAAGCGACTCGGCCCAGCGGCCCTCGTCGAGGGGAACCAGCAGGGCGCCGGTGCCCGAGACCTCGCGATGGGCCGGGATGTCGCTCGCCAGCACGGGGCAAGCGCGAGCCATCGCCTCGAGGGGCGTGAAGCCGAACCCCTCGTACCGCGACGGCATGACGAGCGCGAGCGCCGAGCGGTAGAGGGCGTCGACGTCGCGGTCGGAGGCGCCCTGCACGAAACGGATGCGGTCCGGGTGACGAGCGCGGCCGAGCTCGGCGCGGATCTCGCCGTAGTCGTCGTCGGCACGGCCGACAAGCAAGAGGTCGGCGGCGAGGTCGGCGCGATCGAACGCCCGGATCAGGAACGGCACGTTCTTGCGGCCGGCCAGGTCGCCCACGTAGAGGAAGTACGGGGCGTCCGGAGCGGCCGCCCCGTTTTGCCCGGGAGCAGAGTCCATGAAGCCGGGCCCGGAGTGGATGACCGCGATCTTGTCGCAGGGGACGCCGAGCCGCCGTGCCGTCTCTTCTCCTGCGAAACGCGAGACCGCGACGAGGGCGCGTGCGCGCCGCGCCGCCCACGGCCAGACGATCCGCTTGTACCCGTGCCGCCTGCGCGCGAGTCCCGGCGCGCTGGAGACGTCGTGCACGGTGGCGAGGAAGGGCCGCCACGGCGCGAGCAAGGGGCCGGTGAGGTCGAAGAAGTGGAGCAGGTCGGCCCGCCGCGTGGCGGCGACCAGCTGCTCGGCGAGGATGCGGCCAGGGCCCTCGTTGACTCGCGCCGTTCGCAGGGCGAGCTCGCGAACGGCGATGTTCCGCGCGCCGACTGCTTCGGCCCCGTCGGGCGTCGTGAACAGCGTGAGCTCGAGGTCGGGGAAGTCCCTGCTCGCCGCGTCGAGCCCGCGCGTCACAGCTCTCGCGTACCGCGGGATGCCCGAGTGCCCGGCGGCGATCAGCCCGACGAGGCCGATGGAGAGCGGTTTGTTCAGCGCCCGGGCCGGCGCTGCGCCGCGGCCGCAGCTTCGGGGTCGCCCTCGATGGCGGCGCCGATCGCGAGCCCCGCGAGGAGCAGGGCGAGGAACGCGGTCGGGAAGCCCGTGAACGAGGCGCGAGTAACGGCGTCGATCATGAGGACGGCGATCAGCCCGAGCGTGAGCCAGCCGGCCGGTGACCCCCGGCTCGCGAATCGCCTCGCCTGGATTAGCAACCGCCCGAAGATCGCAAGCATCGCCGCCAGCCCGAGGAGGCCGACGTCGGCGATGACCGCGAAGTAGCCCGAGTCGATCGCGATCTGGCGACTCGCTTCGTGCGGGTCCTGCGTCAGCTTGTAGGTCGCCCGCTCGGCCGCGGTGCCGACCTTGCCGACCCCGTGGCCGAGGAACCAGACCTTCGGGTCGTTGAGGAACAGGCGCCAGGCCTCGGTGCGGCCGTTGACGGTGAGGAAGCTCGACGTTCCGGTCCGCACCGTTCGTGTCTCCGTCGCCGTCGACGCCGCAAAGAGGATGACAAGAGCGCTCACCGCAGCCAGCGCCATCAGGAACACCGAGGTGTTCGTGTATCCCTTTCGCGCGAGCCATAGCGCCGCCAAGGCAAGCACGACGACGAGGGCGGTGCGGACGAACGAGAAGAAGAGGCCGGTCATGATCACGCCGCCCGCCGCGAGCGTGTACGGGCTCAGCCGGAACCACATCAGCAGCGCGGCGACCGCGAGGAGCAGGAAGGCCGCGTAGGCGAACGGCTCGTCGAGCGTCCCGAAGCTGCGCAGGTGGTCGTTGTACGTGCGGAGCTGGACTCGGAACGAGTAGCCCAGGTCGTACAGGGCCCACTCCCCGAGCACCTGCTGGGCAATCCCGACGACCGCGACGAAGACCGCCGTCACGGCCAGCGAGACCATGGCCCAATTCAGGGTCCGGCGGGCGTTGCTGAGCGTCAGGCCGACCAGGAGCAGCGCGAGCGGCTCGAGCGCGAGCCGCACGCCGTGCGTCCAGGCGAGATTCCAGTCCAGCCCGCCCACGTTGACGAGATAGAGCGCGGCGAACACTCCGGTCGCGGCCGCGACCCAGAAGTCACCGCGCTGCGGTCGCCCCTGCGCGCTGCGCTGGACGACGAGCACCCCGGCCGCGCAGATGGCGGCAAGCGTGATCATGTCCTTGAAGGGCCCGATCCAGGGGAACGCGAGCACCTTCAGCATCGGGATCAACGCGAAGATCGGGATCGTCAGCGCCAGCGCGATGTGCGGCGCGACGACGAACGTCGTCACGATCACGAAGAAGATCGTGAGGACGACGATCAGCGCCAAGCTGAGCGCCTCGCCGACCTGCGTGGCGGCGAGGGCCAGCATCGCCGTCAGCGCGAAGCCGGCGGCGATGAGTGGCAGGTCCGCTCTCGGCAGTGGGAGGCGGGCGACCCAGTTCACGGCCGGCTACTTCGTCGCGTAGTAGTAGTAGTCGTCCGACTCGGGCGGGGAGTCCGTGATCACGGCCCCGACGATCTCGGCGCGCCAGCCCTCGGCTTGCCGGCTCAGCGTCTGGAGGCTGCGGCGGGTGACGCGGCCGTGGCGGACGACGACGAGCACGAAGTCCACGTACGGCGCCAGCTCGGCCATCTCGACCGTCGCGAGCGCGGGCGGCGTGTCGAGGATGACGAGGTCTGCGCCGTCGCCGAAGTCGGCGAGGAGTGTCGGGATGCGCGGCGAGCGCGCGACTCGGGCGCCGCGCTCGTGCCCGCCCGAAGGCACGACTCGGAGCCAGCCCGGTTCGTCCGTCGTGCGGGGGCTGCCGTTCTCGGACCACGTCCCCGGCGGCTGCGCGCGACCGCTCGGCGCGGCGCCGTTGAGGGGGACGCCCCAGAGAGCGTCTTCGACGTGGGCGTGCCCGTCGACGAGCTGCCTGACGCCCGGCGACGCTTCGGGGATCCGGAAGAAGCTCCCGAGCGACGGCTTGCGGACGTCGAAGTCGGCGAGCACGACGTTCTGCCCGCGGAGGGCGAGCGCGACGGCGAGGTTCGTCGCCGTCGTCGTCTTGCCTTCGCCGGCAATCGCGCTCGTGACCGCGAGGACGCGGCCCGATTTCTCGCCTCGGATCTGCATCAGGTTCGCCGCCAGGAGCCCGTACGTATCGCCGAAGCGCGTCTCGTGGCGGCCGACGGTGACCAGGCCAACCCGGCGCGGCAGCGTCTGGATCGTCGCGAGGACCGGCTTGCCGAGCATGTCCTCGACGTCGCCCTCGGAGCGGACGCGCGTATTGAGGGCCTCGCGCGCGGCGGCGATGAGGAGCGCCACGACCAGGCCGATGGCGCCGCCGAGCATAGAGTCCCGGACGGGCGCGGGGCTGACCTGGTCGGCCTTCGTCGGCAGCTCGATGACCGCGGCTCCGCCCGAGTTCAGGGTCTCGAGCGTCCGGAGGCGCTGGAGGTCGGCCAGGAGCTGGGCCCGCGGCCCGCCCGTGCCGGCCTCCAGCTGGCTCTGCACGCGCCGGATCGCGGTGCGGATCGCGCCGCCCGAGATGTCCGCGCGCCAGTCGACGTAGGCGTTGGCGACCGCGTCGGCCACCGCGATAGCCTCGCGCCGGTCGTCGGTCTTCGTCGCGATGTTGATGATGTCGCTCTCCTTGCGACCGGTCACGGTCGTCATTGCGCGCAGGTCGGAGGAGCTCAGGCTGGAGTCTGAAAGTCTCGCCGCCGCTCGGCGGTAAACCTCAGGTGAGCGGGCGAGCGCAAGGGCGGTCTCGACCTGGCGCTCGGGGTCCTGGAAGCCCGGGTCGATCCCTGTCAGCATCGCGCCGAGGTCGCGCGTCTGGAGGGCGACCTTCGCGTTCGCGGAGTAGCGGGCGCCCTGCAGCTGCTTGACCGTGTTCATGGCGACGATGCCGAACGCGACGAGAACGATCGTGAGCGGAATGGCGCGACGAATCGCCGCCTTGAGGGCTTCAGCAGCGCTGGGCCTCACAACGTCAAAGCGTAGCGCCAGCCGCCGTCGGCGTCCCTTGTCCGGCCGGTTCCACTCGAACGAGTGAGCTACCAAGAGGGCGGCATGCCGATGGCGGTTTCATGCCGCTTTGGGGAGCCCTCGACCGCCGGGGCAAGCGCCTTGCCTGCACCGCGATGATGCTGTTCGCCGTGCTCGCCAGTGCACAGCTCGCAGGCGCCGAGAGCGCGGACGCCCGAGGATCCGGCAAGCTCGACCGCTCGAGCTCGAGCAACGCGAAGACCCTCGCGGCCGCCAAACGGCTCGTGCTTGCGAAGAGCGGCGCCTACCAGATCCGGACCAAGGGTGGCCGCAAGCGCCGCCCGCCGCCTCCGCCACCGCCTCCTCCGCCACCGCCTCCTCCGCCGCCACCGCCCGGCCCCCCGCCGCCGCCTCCGCCCCCGCCGCCGCCACCACCTCCGCCGCCCCCGCCGCCGCCACCACCGTCGGGAAATCCGTACGCCGGCCGCGTCGGCTACACGAGCTCGCTCGTCTGGTACGAGTCGGCGGACCAGCTCGACTGGCTGCAGAGAGCGCGCACGACGGGCGCCTCGTGGGTGCGCGAGGACTTCCACTGGGGCGCCTTCGAGCCGAGCCCGGGCGTCTGGAACTGGAGCGTCGGCGACCGTCTGATGCGGAACGCGTCGCTGTCCGGGATGGAGGTCCTCGGGATGATCGGCTACTCCGCCGACTGGGCCGCGTCGGGCTCGACGATCTACCATCCGCCTTCCGACCCGGCCCTGTACGCCAACTTCTGCCGTCGGCTCGTCGAGCGTTACGGCCCCGGCGGGACCTTCTGGCAGGCGAATCCGGGCTTGACCCCGCGCCCCCTGCAGGCCGTCGAGATCTGGAACGAGCCGTGGCACTCGAACTTCTGGCGGCCGCAGCCGAACCCCGCCGGCTATGCAGCGCTCGTACGCGCGGCCGCGCCGGCGATCCACGCGGCGAACTCTGCGGTCAAGGTGCTCGTCTCCGCCGACGTCTTCCAGATGCGAACCGACACGACACAGTCGCTCGACTGGTTCCGCCTCCTGCTCCAGACCGACCCCGCGCTGTTCAGGACGCTCGTCGACGCGTACTCAGTCCACCTCTACTCGCAGGAGCGCGGCCCCTACGACACGGTCGCGCAACAGCGCTGGCGCTACGACCGGTCTCTGATCACGCGGGACCTCGCCGCGGCCGCCGGCGCCTCGCACCCGCTCTGGATCACGGAGTTCGGCTGGACGACGAACCTCTCGAATCCCGACCACGTGAGCGAGGACACGCAGGCGCTCTACGTGCGCCAGGCGTTCCAGCGCGCGGTCCTCGAGTGGAACGGTTTCGTCGAGCGCACGTTCATGTACCACTGGGGCAGGGCGGAGAGCGACCACGCGGGCGGCTTCGGGCCCTTCCGGCCGGACGGGAGCGCCAAGCCGCTGCTCAGTGCGCTTACGTCGCTGCTGAACGGCGCCTGAGGGCAGGTAACAGGCTTCGCGCGACCTCGTTGACCGTTCCCGGCGCCGCGAGCAGGATCGCCGCGTAGAGGACGGTTGCGAGCGTGGCGGCGACGATTGCCGGCCCCGGCACGCCCCAGGCCACGGCGGCCGTTGCTAGCCCCGCGATCACGACGAGGCGCGCGTAGCGCAGATCCGGAAGGAGCCCGTCCTGACGCACGGCCCAGGCGATGGGCGCGAGGATCGCCGCCTCGGACACGACCGAGATGACCGCGGCCGCCTTGTACCCGTACTGCGGGATCAGCACGAGGTTGAGCGCCACGTTGAGGACGAGCACCGCGACTGCCGTCGTCAGCAGCAGCCGGTCGCGCTCCTTGGCGAGCAGGGCACGCCACAGCCCGGCGTTGACGAACCCGAAGAGGACGTATGGCGCGAGCAGCTGCAGCGCGTTCTCCGCCTCGCGGTAGTCCGGGCCCGCGCTGACGGTGATGATCTCCTCCGGGAACGCGAGCATCAGCACGAAGAGGAAGACGCCGCCGGCTAGCAGTACGTCGAACGACTTCTGCACGAGCGCGCGCGCGCGGGGGTCGCCGCTGGCCACGAAGCCGGCCAGCGGCGG
>DASQWH010000019.1:0-16710 GCA_035640335.1 Gaiellaceae bacterium
CTCGTCGACGCGCCCGAGCCGCAGATCGGCGATCGCCTTCGCGGCGGCAGCGATCGCCGAGCGCCCCTCCTCCGGGTACATGCCCGAATGGGACGCGCGGCCGTGGAAGCGCACCTCGAGCGACTCCGAGTACGGCGCGCCGAGGATCACCTCGCCGATCGGCGCCGCTTGGTCGTAGACGTAGCCGAGCCGAGCCGCGAGCTGCGTGTGGTCGAACGCCGCGGCGCCCTGCAGCCCGACCTCCTCCTTGGGCGTGAAGAGGAGCTCGAGGCCGGCGTGCGGCCGGCCTTCGTCGACGACGCGGCGCGTCGCGTCGAGCATCGCCGCCACGGCCGCTTTGTTGTCGGCGCCGAGGATCGTCCCGGCGGCATTGCGCACGAAGCCGTCGTCGTCGACCATCGGTTCGATCGGCCCCTCGGGCGGGACCGTGTCCAGGTGCGCACAGAGGAAGACGGGCGTGCCGCCGTCCGCGGTCGGCTCGACCCGCGCGAGCAAGTTGCCCGCCGTGGAGCCGATCTCCTGGCCGGCATCGTCCTCGTCCACCGAGAGCCCGAGGTCGCGCATGTAGCCCGCGACGCGGTCGGCGACCGCGCGCTCCTCCCCGGGCGGGCTGGGCAGCGCGGCGAGCTCCGTGAAGAGCGCGAGCACCTCGGTCATGGCGCCGATCTTAGGCGGGGGTCTACGCGGGTGCGGCGGCGGGCAGCGGCTCGCCGGTGCGCTCGCGCGCCCGCTCGAGCGCCGCGCCGACGAAGTCGCGGAAGAGCGGCGCCGGCCGCGTCGGCCGCGACTTGAACTCAGGATGGAACTGGCTCGCGACGAACCACGGGTGGTCCGGCAGCTCGACGATCTCGACGAGCCGGCCCTCCTGGTACGTGCCCGAGACGACGAGCCCGGCCTCGACCAGACGCGGCCGGAAATGATTGTTGACCTCGTACCGGTGACGGTGCCGCTCGTGGACGATCGGCTCGCCGTACGACTCGCGGGCGCGCGTGTCCTCGGCCAGCTCGACGGCCTGCGCGCCGAGGCGCATCGTCCCGCCGAGGTCCTCGATCTCCTTCTGCTCCGGGAGCAGGTCGATGACCGGGTACGGCGTCTCCGGGTCCATCTCCGTCGAGTTGGCGCCGGCGAACCCGACGACGTGTCGTGCAAACTCCGAGATCGCCACGTGCATGCCGAGGCAGACGCCGAGGTACGGGATCGCGCGCTCCCGGGCGACGCGGCACGCGAGGATCTTCCCTTCCCAGCCGCGCGAGCCGAAGCCGCCCGGCACGAGCACGCCGTCGACCTGCTCGAGCTCGACCTGCGCCTCCTCGAGCGACATCCCTTCGGCGTCGATCCAGCGCACGCGCACGTTGACGCCGTGGTGGATGCCCGAGTGCTTCAGAGCCTCGTGCACCGAGAGGTACGCGTCCTGGAGCTTCACGTACTTGCCGACGAGCGCGATCTGCACGTCGCCCTCGAGCTGCCCGATCCGGTCGGTCAACTCGCGCCACTCGCCGAGCTCCGCGTCCGCGGGCGGCAAGCCGAGCTTGTCGCACACGAGCTGGTCGAGCCCCTCCGCCTGCACCGCCTCCGGCACGAGGTAGACATCCGGCACGTCGCGGTTGACGACCACCGCGCGCGGCTCGATGTCCGCGAAGAGCGCGATCTTCTCGCGCAGGTCGTGGGACAGCGAATCCTTCGTCCGGCAGACGACGATGTCCGGGTGGATACCGATCCGGCGCAGCTCGTTGACCGAGTGCTGCGTCGGCTTCGTCTTCAGCTCGCCCGCGGAGTCGACGAAGGGCACGTAGGTGACGTGCAGGTAGAGCACGTTCTCCGGGCCCGCCTCGCGCCGGAACTGACGGATCGCCTCGAGGAAGGGCAGCGACTCGATGTCGCCGACGGTGCCGCCGATCTCACTGATGACGACGTCGGCGGGCTCGGCCTCGGCGACCCGGCGGATGCGCTCCTTGATCTCGTTCGTGATGTGCGGGATGACCTGGACGGTCGACCCGAGGTACTCGCCCTTGCGCTCCTTGCGCAGCACCGAGTACCAGACCGACCCGGACGTGTGGTTCGAGTTCCGCGAGAGGTTCTCGTCGATGAAGCGCTCGTAGTGCCCGATGTCGAGGTCGGTCTCTGCGCCGTCCTCGGTCACGAAGACCTCGCCGTGCTGGAAGGGGCTCATCGTCCCCGGGTCGACGTTGATGTACGGGTCGAACTTCTGCACCTGGACGCTCAGCCCGCGGGCCTTGAGCAGCCGTCCGAGCGAGGCGGCGGTGATGCCCTTGCCGAGGGATGACACAACCCCTCCCGTCACGAAGACGTACTTCGTCGGGGTCAGAGTGCCTCCCGCCCGAGGCGGTCGAGCCAGGAGAGCCCGGGCGTGCGCTCGATCAGCGCGCCGAGCGACTGTCGTTCCCCGAGGAGCGTGAGGCCGGCCAGCGCCCCAATCGCCAGCCATCGGCCTCGGCCCGTGAGTCGACTCACGGAACTCAAGCCTAGCATCGCGCCCAGCGCGTTCGACCCAGCGTCTCCGAGCATCGTCCGTTCGCGAAGATCGTATGGCAGTAGCAGGACGGCGCCTCGCAGCGGCGCGCTCACCGCGAGCCCACCGAGGAGGTACGCCTTCAGCGCGCGGCCCGGCCTGGTGTCGAGCTGGTTGAGGAAGTTGGCGGCGAGGCCGACGAGCAGTGCTCCCGAGAGCTTCCGCGTCGCGGCGAGCCCCGCGAGCGGGATGACGACGAGCTTGAGCACGCCGGTCGTGCCGCCGGCGCGGAGGTGAGCCGAGAACCCTCGCTCCGGGCCGCTCCAGAGATCGTCCACGAGCCCGGCTGCCGCGATGACGGCGACGCCCGGGCGGCGGAGGCCGAGGGCCCAGCCGACGAGCGGGAGGCGCAGGCCGCGGAAGTTGACGCCGAGCGGCCCGCAGGCGAGAACGGCGTCGAGCAGCTGACGCCCGCGGTGCGCGAACCCGGCGGCGTCACGACCAGTGGCGCGGTGTGTGAGAGGCAGCTCGACCTCCATGACATCGAGACTTGCGCGCACGGCATCGACTGTCATCCGCACCTCGCAGCCGAAGCCCGCGGCCGTCGGGAAGCAGCGCGCGCGGGCCTCCGTCGAGAGCACACGCTGGCCGGAGAGCGGCTCCCGCGCCTCGTACCCGGAGAGCGTGCGCACGAGCGCGCGTCCGGCGCGCTTCGCCAGTCCGAAGCCGCCGCCCTGCCCCTCGGCGAAGCTCGCGACGACGAGGTCTGCTTCGCTCTGAGCAAGCGGCCGCAGGTCGCCGCGGACGTCAGCGTCGCAGAGCAGGAGCCGACCGGGCCGCGCCTGGCGCTCGCCCAATGCGAGCGCCTGCCCCTTTCCGCGTCGCGGAAGGCGCACGACACTCGCACCCGCCTGTTGCGCCACACCAGCTGTCCCGTCCCGCGAGCCGTCGTCCGCGACCACCACCTCGGCCTCGGGAAATGCCTCCCGCAGCGCGCTTACCGTTTCTCCGATCACGTCCTCCTCGTCGCGCGCCGCGACGAGGACCGCGCTCAGCGTCGTCTCTCGAGTTCCAGCGCAGCGACCGGTCATTTCAGACGGACGCGCGGCCGAGGCATCGCTTGCGATGCCGACTTGAAGGCCATGGCGGCTGCGCCGGCGTGGCCGGTCTTCCTCCCGCACGTCCTGAAAGTCGGCACCGCAAGCGGCGCCTCAGCTCAGCCACCGGCCTCCTGCTCGGGCACCGAGTCGAGCGGCGGCACGAGCCCGTCGTCCGCGTCCTCCTTGATGCCGTAGCTGCCCCCGCGCCCGCCGGCGAGGAGGAGCGCGAGCGCGAGTCGCCCCGACTGCTCGTTGATGTTGTCGACGGTCGAGAGCCCAGTGCGACTCCAGACCGGCACCGCCGACGGGTTCTCGGCGGCCGCTTCGACGCCGACGGCGGGAACGCCGCTGTCCGCGAGGCCGGCGTAGAACGCGCCGAGAAACCGCGCCGTCTCGCCGCGCTGCGGCTCGGTCGTGCGCACGACGACGACGCCGTCCGCCGCCCGACCCAGCCGCCCGGCGCGCTCCTTGACGATCAGCGGCGTCAGCACGTCCCAGGCGGGGGTCTGGCCGCCGGAGACGAACTCCGTGCCGAGCTCGCGGCCGAGGCTCCCGAGCGCGTCGTCTCCGCGGAACTGCTCGAGGTCCGCGTGGCCGTCGAGCGCCCGGTCGACACGCTCGACGTCCATCGGCAGATTGAGGGCGCGCATGCGCAGCGGCGTGCGCGCGCCTGCGTCGGAGAGCGCTTGCTCGACCTGGTCGCGCAGCCCCGTGTGCACGGAGCCGACGAAGACGATCGCGATCCGCTTGCCGCGCAGCCGGTCCTCGATCAGCAGCGGGTACGCATTCTTCATGAACGCGCGCGCGGCCTTCTGCTCGCGGACGAGACCCGCTCTGTTCTCGCCAGCGCTATCGAGCCGCGCGTTCAGGTCGTCGATCCGCTCGCGCAGGAGGTCGTTCTTGCTCTCGTCGACGCGGCCGGAGACGCCGACCCCGACCAGGATCCCGATCAGGAGGGCGAGGAAGACCGCCGCGAGCGAGGCGACGTGATAGCGCAGGTCGAACATCGGCGTTTCTCAGAGAGTGGCGGCAGTCTGGCAGAGGGCATGCAGCCGGGCGAGCGACTCCCGGGGCATGTCGCGCAGCCCCTCGACGAGCAGGCGCCACCACGGCGCGTCGAGCGTGAGCGCGGCGCGTGTCTGCCGGCCGCTCGCCGCGATCCTCACTTCGGCGACGAATTGCTGCTCGAGGTCTCGCCACGAGAGCGCCCGCCCGGGCTCGACGGCCTCGATCACGATCAGGCCCGAAGCGCCCGGACGGCGGAGCAGGCCGCTCTCTCGGCTGCGCACGATCTGCCAGCGGGCTCCGGCGGCGAGTCCCCGGCGGTCGGGCTGGACGGTCGTGTACCCCGGCCACCAGTCCGAGAGGTGGTACGGCTCGGCAAGCAGCGCCCAGACGTCCTCGGGCGACGCGAGCAGCTCGCGGACTGCGGCGGCCCGCACGCGTCAACCGACGCCGAGCACGTCGAGCAGCCGCGAGCCGAGCAGGTCGATGAACTCGCGCAGCTGCGGTGAGACGAGTACCGCGGCGAGGACCGCGCCGAGGCCGGCGGCGGTGAACGCGACGAGCGGCCAGATGCCGACCTGCCTGCTGACGAGGCGCGAGACTCCCTTCGCGTCGACCAGGATCTCCCCCACCTTCAACCGCGTCAGGAACGTCGACGACATCCCGGGCCGGTCGCGCTCCAGGAACTCGATCACGTTGAAGTGCGTGCCGACGGCGACGATCAGCTCGGCGCCCTTCTCGTAGGCGAGCAGAAGCGCGACGTCCTCGCTGATCCCGGTCGCGGGCACCGTCTCGTAGCTCACGCCGAGCCGATCGGCGCGCTCGGCTCCCGGCGCGTCCCCGCCCGCGTACGCGTGGATCAGGAGCTCGGCCCCGCAGCGCAGCGCGCGGTCGGACACGGAGTCCATGTCGCCGACGATCACGTCCGGCTTGTACCCCGCTTCCAGGAGAGCGTCGGCGCCCCCGTCGACGCCGACGAGCACGGGCTTGAAGTCGCGCACGTAGGGCCTGACGATCCGCAGGTCGCGCTTATGCCCCGGACCGCGGGCGACGACGAGGGCGTGGCGGTCGCGGAAGCGCGTCTCGAGCGATGGGAAGTCGATGCCCTCGGCGAGGAAGCGCCCTTCCTCGCGCAGGTAGCGCATCGTGTTGTCGGCGAACGCCTCGAGGGCCTCGGTCACGCGTCCCCGCTGCTCGGCGAGCGCCGCGGCCAGCTCGTTCGCCTGCAGCACGCGGCCTGAGGCGAGGCAGTCGCCGTTCCGGAAGACGCTCGCTCCGCGCACCGTGAGCAGATCGCCGTCGCTGACGTCGTCGAAGAGCGGGGCGCCCGGGGCGTCGATCAGGCGCACGCCGCCGCGGACGAGCAACAGCGGGCCCGGGTTCGGGAAGCGGCCGGTCTGAGAGGTGGCGACGTTGACGACGACGCGCACACCCGACTCGACGAGCTCCTCCGCGGAGACCCGGTCCAGGTCGGTGTGGTCGATGATCGCGATGTCGTCCGGCCCGAGCCGGCGCACGAGGTGCTTCGTCCAGCGATCGAGCCTGGCCGGGCCGGTGTGCTCGACGAAGCTCCCGCGCGAGGTGCTCATCGGACCGTGGAGAGGAACTCGCGCCCGCCGAGCATGCGGCGGAGCTCCTGCTGGCGCTCGTCGTCGGCCAGCGGCTCGATGCGTGTGTGCGTCGGGTCGCCCGGCACCTTCTCGACGCGGAAGTGGCGCGCGGCCACGCTCGCGATCTGCGGCAGGTGCGTGATCGTGAGCACCTGGGCGCGCTCGCCGAGCCGCTGCAGGAGCTCGCCGACGGCATGCGCAGTCTCGCCGCCGATGCCCGCGTCGATCTCGTCGAAGACGATCGTCTCCCCGCCGCCGACGGCCGCGATCGCGAGGGCGATCCGCGACAGCTCGCCGCCCGAGGCCGTCTCCGCGACCGGCGCGAACGGCAGGCCGGGATTCGGCCGGATCAGGAAGACGACTTCGTCCGCGCCGGTCGCTGCCGGCTCACGCTCGCGCAGCTCGACGCGGAACTCGCCCTCCCCCATGCCGATGCCGCGCAACCCCTCCGCGACCGCGTGTGCGAACGGCTCGACGGCGCCCCGCCGGCTCGCGCGCAGCTGCGCCGCCAGGTCGCGCACGCGGCCCTCGGCATCGGTTAGCGCCTTCTTCGCCGCCGCGAGCGGGTCGAACCCCTCGTCGAGCGCAGCGAGCTCCGCCCGCGCCTCGGCCGCCCGCGCCAGGAGCTCGTCGTACGAGGCGCAGCGGAAGCGCCGCTTCGCCTCGGCGATCCGGTCGAGCTCGCCCTCGACGTTCTCGAGACGGTCGGGCTCGGCCTCGAGGTTGTCGAGGAACCCACGCAGCTCCAGGCTCGCCTCGCGCAGACGGACGCCGACCTCGCGCAGCTCCTCGGCCGTCCGCGCGAGCTCGGGTGCCAGGCGCTCGACCGGCCGCAGCGCGTCCTCGGCCCGCGCGGCGAGGCCCGCGGCCCCGTCGCCGTCCTCGGGGGCGAGAGCGGTCGACGCGGTTCCCGCCGCCTCGGCCAGCTCGGTTACGTGGCGCAGGCGCTCTCGCTCGTCGCGCAGCGCATCCTCGGCGCCGGGCTCGAGGCCGGCCGTGTCCTCGGCGAGCGCGCGGAGCTCGGCGACACGTTCCTCCGCCGCACGCGCGCCCTGGGCCAGCTGCTCGTGCGCTCGCCTCGCCGCTCCGAGCTCGCGCCAGGCGGCGCGCGCCTCGATCCGCAACCGCCGCTGCTCCTCTCCGCAGAACGCGTCCAGCGCGTCGAGCTGGTAAGACGGCCTGGCGAGCCGCCGCTGCTCGAACTGTCCGGACATCGCGAGCAGGCGCTCACCGGCCGTCGCGAGGTCTTCGCGAGCGGCGCTGCGGCCCCACGCGTAGGCGCGCGTCCGCCCGTCGGCGAACACCCGGCGCGCGAGCACGAGCCCGTCCTCGCCCTCGGGCCGCAGCTCGGCGAGCGCCTCGAGGCCTTCCTCCTCGAGCAGACCGGCCGGGAGGTCGAACTCGGCCTCGACGTACGCCTCCTCGGCGCCGGGGCCGAGGTAGGCGGCGTCGCCCTTCGCCCCGAGCAGGAGCCCGATCGCCTGCGCGAGGATCGTCTTGCCGGCGCCGGTCTCACCGGTGATCGCGTTCAGGCCGGCCACGGGCTCCAGCTCGGCCTGGCGGATGAGGACGAGGTTCTCGATGCGGAGCCTACGAAGCAAAGGTCTCGCGATACCTCCTGAAGAAGGTCATCTCCGGTAGCCGGGCCAGGAGACTCCGCTGCTCGCCGAGGCGCACGAGCACGCGGCTGCCGGCCCCGAGCTCACCGATCTGGCGCCCGTCGACGAGTAGCGAGACGGCCACGTCCTGCGTACGGTTCTCGACGACCAGGTCGCGGCTGCGCGGCACGACGAGCGGGCGCGCATGCAGCGAGTGTGGCGCGATGAACGTGACCGCCATCGCGTCCAGCCCCCAGACGAGGACGGGGCCGCCGTTCGAGAGGTTGTAGCCGGTCGAGCCCGACGGAGTCGCGCAGATGACGCCGTCGCACGGGAGCACGCCGAGGTCCTCGCCGCCAATCTCCCAGCCGAGCTCGACCATGCGCCCGATCATCGAGCTGGCGGCGACGACGTCGTTGACGGCGACGTGCCGCTCCCCGTTCGCCTCGGCCTCGAGCGTCGGCAGCTCGACGACCTCGTACTCGCCGGCGAAGACTCGCTTCAGGCCCGACTCGAGCTCGTCGGCACGAATCGAGGTCAGGAACCCGACGGACCCGAAGTTGACCCCGATCACCGGGCTTCCCGTCTCGAGCGACTCCTGCAGGGCGCGCAGCATCGTCCCGTCGCCGCCGAGGACGACGGCGAGGTCGGGCGCGTCGACGTCGTCCGAGCCTTCGACCGGGTGCTTCTCCGCCTCGGCGTCGGAGAAGAGGAGCTCGACGCCCGCCTCCTCGGCGACGCGCTGCAGGCGCTCGAGGGCCGTGCCGATCGTTTCCGGCTTGCCGTGCGTGATCACGGCCGCGCGGCGGACGGCCTCAACCGGTTGCGTCGTCGATCCAGCCTTCGAGCTCATCTGGCAGCGTCGCCTTCTCGCGGTGCACGAGGTGCAGGAAGAACTCCCGGTTGCCCTTGGGGCCGGGGTGGCCCGAGTCTACGACGCCGACCGTCTCGGCATCCCAGTCGAGCGCCGCCTCGGCGACCTCTCGCAGCACGCGGCGATGCACCTCGCGGTCGCGCACGATCCCGCCCTTGCCGACGTCCTCCCGCCCCCCTTCGAACTGCGGCTTGACGAGGACGACCGCCTCCCATCCGGGCTCGGCGAGCCGGAGCGCCGGCGGCAGCGCGACCCGGACGCTGATGAACGAGACGTCGCAGGCGACGAGGTCCGGTGCGAACGGCAGCGACTCGAGCTCACGCGCGTTCGTCCGCTCGAGCACGGTCACCCGCTCGTCGTCGCGAATGCGCTGGTGGAGCTGGCCGTAGCCGACGTCGAGCGCGATCACGCGCGCCGCTCCGCGCTGGAGCAGCACATCCGTGAAGCCGCCGGTCGAGGCACCCACGTCGAGGCCGCCGCGGCCGCGGACGTCGATCTCGAACGCCTCGAGCGCGTGCTCGAGCTTGTCGCCGCCGCGCGAGACGAAGCGAGGCGGCTCCTCGACAGTCAGGTCGACGGCTTCGTCGACCTGCTCACCGGCTTTCTCGTAGCCCGGGACGCGGCCGGCCATGACGAGCGCCTGCGCTTTCGAGCGGCTCTCGGCGAGCCCGCGCTCGACCAGGAGCACGTCGAGCCTTTTTTTCACGCGGAGAAGGCTAGCGAGCCGCTGCGCTGCCGATTAGGCCCGAAAGGAGCTCGTCCAGCCGTGACGTGTCGACTGGAATCTCGGCCAGCGCGGCTCGTGCCTGCGCCTCGATCTCCTCGGCGTACGCGCGCGCGCCCTCCACCCCGCGCTCGGTCGCGACGCCGTCCTCGTCGAGGATGTCGTCGACGATCTGGAAGACGAGCCCGAAGTCGGCCGCGAACCTGCGCCACGGGCCCTGGGCATCCTCGGGGACTTCGGCAATCCACAGCGCGCATCCGACCGCGGCGCCGAAGAGACGGCCGGTCTTCAGCGCGTGCAGCCCGGCCAGCTCCTGCTGCCCGTCGGTCACGTCGAGGTACTGGCCGCGGATCATGCCGAGCGTCGCGCTCGCGAGCTCACGTCCGACCTCCGGCTGCGGATACGAGAGTGCGAGCTCGAGAGCCTGGGTCAGGAGTGCGTCGCCGGCGAGAATCGCCACCGCCTCGCCGAAGCGCACGTGCGCGCTCGCGCGTCCACGCCTGACGTCGTCGTCGTCGAGCGCGGGCAGGTCGTCGTGGACGAGCGAGAAGCTGTGCACGAGCTCGACCGCGGCCGCGGCGGGCAGGAGCTCCGTGGCGTCGGCACCGGCGGCCTCCCCGGTGGCGAGGCACAGCACCGGGCGCAGCCGCTTCCCGCCGCCCTCGAGCGCGTAGCGCATCGGCTCCGCGAGCTCGTCCGGAAGCTCGAGGCCGGCGAGATACTCCTCGACGAGCCGGCGGAGGTCGTCGAGCGGGCGCGGGCTCATTGCTCCGCCTCGCGGCGGGCGCGCTCGATTTCCGTCTCGACCTGCTTGGCGATCTCGGCCAGCTCGGCGAGCACGTCGATCGCCTCCTCGGAGTCGTCGGTCTGCTCGAGTCGAGCTCGCGTCTGCTCGAGCCGGTCGAGGAGCTCCTCGGCGCGCTTCAGCGACTCTTCGGCCGGGGTGCTCACGCGGCCCGCTCCTTCGCGATCCGGCCGAGGATGCCGTTCACAAGGCGGGCCGCCTCGTCCGTCGCGTAGCGCTTGGTCAGCTCAACGGCCTCGTTGATCGCGACCTCGACGGGCACGTCGCCGTGCTCGAGCTCCTGCACGCCGATGCGCAGGGCATTGCGCTCCAGGGCGCCGAGGCGGTCGGCCGTCCACCCCTCCGAGGCTTCGGTGATCTCCGCGTCGAGCTCGTCCGCGCGCGCCGCGACCGCCTCGGCCAGCTCCCGCGCGAACGGGTCGATCTCGCCCTCGTACAGCGACGCGAGCGGCTGCCCGGTCACGTCCCACTGATAGAGCAGGAAGAGAGCGGTGCGCCTCGCTGCACGGCGGCCGGCCATCAGCGTTCGGCCAGCGCGGGCAGCCGGCTCCCCGCCTCGGCCAGGAAGCTCGTCGAGTAGCGGCCGCTCGCGAACTCCTCGCTCCGAAGCACGTCCGCGGCCGCGGCGATGGTGGTCGGCACGCCCTGGACCTCCGTCTCGGCCAGCGCGCGCAGGCAGCGTGCGATCGCGCCAGCGCGGTCCTCGTCCCAGACCACGAGCTTGCCGAGCAGCGAGTCGTAGTGCGGCGGGACGACGGCGCCGTCCTCGAGGTGGGTGTCGACCCTGACTCCCGGGCCGAGCGCCGGCCGGAAGCGCTCGATCCGGCCGGGGACGGGCAGGAAGCCGCGGGCCGGGTCCTCCGCGTTGATGCGTACCTCGATCGCGTGGCCGCGGCGCTCGGCGCGCCCCGTGCGGGCGAGCGGCTCGCCAGTGGCGATGCGGAGCTGCTCGCGGACGAGATCCATCCCCGTGCGCATCTCCGTCACCGGGTGCTCGACCTGGAGGCGCGCGTTCAGCTCGATGAAGTAGAACGCGCGGTCGGGGCCGAGCAGGAACTCGAACGTGCCGGCGTTGCGGTATCCGATCGCCTGGCACGCGCGCTCCGCCGCCGCCTCCATCTCCTCCCGGACCTCCGGCGTCAGCGCCGGCGAGGGCGACTCCTCGATCAGCTTCTGGTGCCTGCGCTGGATCGAGCACTCGCGCTCCCCGAGCGTGAGCACGCCGCCGTCGCCGTCGACCAGCACCTGGATCTCGACGTGCCGCGCGGGGACGATCGCCTTCTCGAGATACAGGCCGGGGTCGCCGAAGGCCGCTTCGGCCTCCGCGGCCGCCGTCGAGAACGCGCTTTCGAGCTCGTCGGGATTGTCCACGAGCCGCATCCCCTTGCCACCGCCGCCCGCGACCGCCTTCAGCAGGACGGGGTAGCCGGCTTCCTCCGCAGCCGCCCGCACGTCCGCGACCGAGGTGGCCTCCTCGGTGCCCGGGACGACGGGCACGCCCGCGGCCGCGAGCTCGCTCTTTGCCTCGACTTTGTCGCCCATCCGGGCCATCGTCTCGGGCGCGGGTCCCACGAAGACCAGCTCGTTCTCCGCGCACGCAGCTGCGAACGCCGGGTTCTCGGCGAGGAAGCCCCAGCCGGGATGGACCGCGTCGCACCGCGTCGTCGTCGCGGCCGCGATCAGCGACGGGATCTTCAGGTAGCTGTCGGCCGAGGCGGGTGGCCCGACGCAGACCGCACGGTCGGCTAGACGCGTGTGCAGCGCACCCTCGTCGGCCGTCGAGTAGACCGCGACCGCCTCGATGCCGAGCTCGTGCAGCGAGCGGATGACGCGAACGGCGACCTCGCCGCGGTTCGCGATCAGGACGCGGTTGAACACGCTAGAGGGCGTCCAGGGGGCGGCCGAGCATCGGCTCGAGGTCGAAGAGCGCTTGCCCGAACTCGACCGGCTGGCCGTTCTGAACGTGAATCGTGCGAATGACGCCTTCGACCTCGGCCTTGACCTCGTTCATCAGCTTCATCGCCTCGAGGATGCACAGCGTCTGGCCCGGGCTGACCGCGTCGCCCTCCTCGACGAAGGGCGGCGCTCCCGGCTGCGGCGCGCGGTAGAACGTGCCGACCATCGGCGCCTCGACGCGGAGGAGCCCGTCCGTCGACGGCTCGATGGGCCCCGTCTCGAGGTCAGGGATGCCCTCGTCGGCCGGCGCCGACTCCGGAGCGGCAGCTGGAGGCGCTTCTTCCGTCCGCCGCACCGAGACTCGCATGCCCGCTTCCTCGACGGCGATCTCGGCGACGCCGGTCTCCTGCACGATCCGAACGATCTCGCGGATCCGCTCGGCCCTGGTCTGGTCGACTCCTCCGCCGAGCAGTGTCTCGTCGCCCGACGCGCGCTCGCGGATCGCATGCAGGAGCGGCTCTGCCTCGTCCCCGAAGAGCGCGAGCAGGAGCAGCTCCTCCTCGCTCGACGCGAGGCCCTCCGCCTCGGAGCGCAGCTCGTCGATGTCGGCGGCCGGCTCCTCGGGCTCGACGTCGCCGGACATGAGCTCGAGGGCGCGCGTGACCGTTGGATCGATCGGCCCGGGCGGCGTTCCGAACCGCCCCCCGAGCAGCGCACGCAGCTCGTCGACGACGGTCTGGTAGCGGCTGGCGGAGAGCACGTGGATCAGCGCCTGCGACGCGAGCGTCTGGCCGATCGGAGCTGCGAGGGGCGGCGAGCCCGCCTCGTCGCGGATCTTCTGCAGCTCGTCGAGCACGTCGTCGAGCCGGTCGGGCGACCCGTGCGCGCGGAGCCGTGCGTCGATCGCCGCGACGAGGCCGGCCGGGAGCTTGTGCTCGGCTGCCCGGACGGCGATCCGCGGGGCGAGCGGCGTCACCGGCTCGTCGCCCACGTGCTCGTCGACGAGCTCGGCGGCCCGCCAGAGCGTCTTCACGTCAACGCCCGTCTCGAGGTCCAGGCCGGCGAGCGCCTCGGCGAGTGCCTCGCCCGAGACGCGGTGCAGCGCGAGGGCGATCGGGTACACGGCGCACGCGATGCGGTCCGCTCCGGCGCAGGCCGCCTCGAGCGCCGCCGCCAGCGCGTTCCCTGCCGCCCCCTGCCCGTACATGCCGACGGGCAGGCCACTTGCCTCGGCGAGAGCCGTCACGAGCTCGTGCGCGCGAGGCGCCTCGAGCGCGCCAGACGCGTCGTGGAGCAGCACGCGTGTGGCGCCGAGCTCGGGCAGCTTCCGCGCCTGCTCGACGAGCCGTTCCGTCTCGCCCGCCAGGCCGGGGCTGTAGATCAGGCCGGCGTCGAACTCCCGCTCGGCCGCCGTGATCGCGAGGCCCGCCTCGCGGAGGTTTGAGACGTCGTTCAGCGGGTCCTCGAGCCGGAAGACGTCGATGCCGTTCTCGGCGGCGGTCGCGACGAAGCGCGCGATGAAGTCACGGCCAACGGGACGGGTCCCGACGAGGAAGCGGCCCCTCAGCGCGAGGCCGAGCGGTGTCTTCGTGCGCGCCTTGAGGGCTCGGATGCGCTCCCAGGGGCTCTCGACGCCGCGGCGCACCGCATGGTCGAAGCCGCCGCCGCCGGACACCTCGAGGTACGCGAAACCCGCCCCGTCGAGCATCTCCGCTAGCTCGAGCATGTTCGCGGTCGGCATGCGGCCCGCGAGCGGCTCCTGGCTGAGCAGCCGGATCGTCGTGTCAACGAGGCCAGGCATCGCGGAGAGGGTAACTGCGTCGGGGCGAAACCGTGCGCCGCGACTACGTCGCGTTGATGCGGCAGTTGCGCGGGTTCCGCGCGTCCGTATAGCGCTGCACCGCCCGCGTCAGCTCGATCGTCTGCTGGTACTGCTGCCCCGGCCCGACGTCGTCACTGACGAGGACGTAGCGGCCGTATCCCTTCGCCACGATCGAAGTGCGGTAGCACGAGCGCTTCGGGCGCGCGGGCATGTCGACGAACGCGAACGCGCCGTCGATGTCGGTCACCGCCTCGGCGCGGGCGGGCGGCTGATCGGGCGCGATGCTCTCGAGCGTCACGCGCGCCTGCTGAATCGGCTTCGCCGGCTGCGCCTGCACGATCCCGGTGAGCGCGAACGTGCCCTTGGCCGTCTTGCTGACGACGCAGAGCCCGCCCCTGGTATCCGTCTCGCCCGGCGTCCAGTACTCCGCCTCGTAGTCGGAGACGACACCCTCCAGGGAGACCGGCTTGGGCATGCCGGGCCGTGGATCACTCGGCTGGAGCTTCGGAAGCCCGCGGCAGGGCGGCTCCTCGGCCTGGTCGCCGTCATCCGAGCCGGCGCACCCGGCCGTGACCCCTGCCAGCGCGAAGACGAGGATGCAGACCAGCGCCGGTCTCACGCGCGCGAGATGTAGCGCCGCTCGCGCGGGTCAACCTTGATGCGGTCGCCGCTCGCGACGAAGAGCGGCACCTGGATGACGGCGCCGGTCTCCAGCTTCGCCGGCTTCGTCACGTTCGAGACGGTGTCGCCCTTGACGCCGGGCTCCGTCTCCGCGACGGCAAGCTCGATCGACGACGGCAGCTGCAGGCCGGCGGGCTTGCCGTCGACCGTCAACACCTGCACCGATGTGGAGGGCGGAATGAACTCGAGCTCGTCGGAGACGCTGTCTCGCGGGAGCGTGAACTGCTCGTACGTGTCGTCCTCCATGAAGACGACGTCGTCGCCCGAGTCGTAGAGGTACTGGACGCTCTTCACCTCGGTGTGGATCCGCTGGAACTTCTCGCCGGCGCGGAAGGTGCGGTCGACGACGGCGCCGCTCTCGAGGTTCTTGAGCTTCGTGCGCACGAAGGCGCCGCCCTTGCCGGGTTTCACGTGCTGGAACTCGACGATGCGCCACACGCCGCCCTCGACCTCGATGTGCATGCCGTTTTTGAACTGGTTCGTGTTGACGGTCGCGGCCACCGGCGGTCGAGTCTAATCAACAGTCACGAGGTCTTTTCGAACCCTGCTGAGCACGTCCGCGTCGCCGTCGCGGACGACGACGAGGTCCTCGATGCGAATGCCGCCGACGCCCGGCAGGTAGATGCCCGGCTCGACGGTGACGACGTTTCGCTCCTCCAGCGTGTCGGTCGACTCCGTCGCGAGCCGCGGCGCTTCGTGCACGGCGAGGCCCACGCCGTGGCCCAGCCCGTGGCCGAAGTACTCACCGAATCCGGCCGCGTCGATCTTGTCCCGAGCGGCCGCGTCGACTCCCGGCCCGGACGCGCCCGGACGCACGGCGGCGACGCCGGACATTTGCGCGGCGAGGCAGGTTTCGTAGGCGCGCTTCAGCTCGTCGCTCAGCGAGCCGGCGGCGAACGTGCGGGTGCAGTCCGAGCAGTAACCCTCCACCATGCAGCCCGCGTCGACGATGACCGTGTCCCCGGGCTGGACCTCTCGCTCACCGGGCTCGTGGTGCGGACGCGCGGCGTTGGGCCCAGAGGCGACCACCGGCGTGAACGACACGGCGTCGGCGCCGCTCTCGTGCATCAGCTCCTGCATGCGCCAGGCGAGGTCGGCCTCCTGGCGTCCGATGAAGCGCTCGCCGGCGAGTCGCTCGAATGCGTCGTCCGTGATCTCCGCCGCCCGCCGGATCGCGTCCAGCTCGCCGTCGTCCTTCTCCACACGGAGCGCCTCGACGACGCCGTAGCGAGGGATCGCCTCGACCCCGCCTGCGTACAGGCGCGCGTGACGCTCGTACGTGACCGAGGTCGCCTCGAAGCCGATCCGCCCGCTGAGCGCCTCGGCGAGGCTCTGGAAGAGATCGCGCTTCGTCTCCACGACCTCGAACCCGTCGAGCGAACGTGCTCCCTCGGCGTAGCGGAAGTCGGTGAACAGGCGGAGCCGCTCCGGCTCGACCAGCAGAGCCGCGTTCGAGCTGACGACGCCGCTCAGGTAGCGGACGTTGATCGGGTCGGAGACGAGCAGCGGCTCCTCGAGGGTCTCCCGCAGGCGGGCGATGCGGTCGTTCACGGCGCCTCGACGAGGAACTGCAGCGCCTCGCGGTAGCCGTCCGGGCCCTTGCCGACGATCACGGAGGCGGCGAGCTCAGCCGTGACCGAGTGGCGGCGCCACTCCTCGCGCTCGTGGAGGTTCGAGAGGTGCACCTCGACGACCGGGCCCTCGAAGAGCTCGAGCGCGTCGCGGATCGCATAGCTGTAATGGGTCCACGCGCCGGGATTGACGACCATGCCCTGTGCCCAGTCGAGGGCCTCATGGCACCAGCCGACGTACTCGCCTTCGCTGTTCGTCTGCCGGCAGCGCACGGTGCAGCCCAGCTCGCCGGCCCAGCTCTCGATGCGCTGCTCGAGCTCGTGCAGGCTGAGGCCGCCGTACACCTCGGGGTCGCGGCGCTCGAGCACGTCGAGGTTGACGCCGTTCAGCACGTCGACTCGCATCGGGCTCGACTCTAAGGGCACCGCGGTCGACACGCTCGACGCAACCTCGCACGCCCTAGCCCGCGATGAGATCGTCCAGTGCTCTACGCACGACTGCGTCCGGAAGGCTCACGTCTGTCTGCGGGCGACCGGGCCGCTCGAGCAGGACG
>DASQWH010000020.1:0-12459 GCA_035640335.1 Gaiellaceae bacterium
ACGCTCGAAAGGAGGGGGCAAAACGGGGGAACCAGGGGTTCCCCCGTTATAGGAGCCGAACCTCTTCGCGTCGTTCGCGGGCGAAGAAGTGGATGCCGTCCACGAAGCGCACCCAGTTGCAGCGCGTGCACATGACGAGCGAGTGCGTGCGGGCGCTGTCGGCGAGGTAGCGCACCCCTCGGAGCAGGTCGCCGTTCGAGACGCCGGTCGCGGCGACGATCAGCTCGGTCGGCGCCAGGTCGTCGATCGTGAAGACGCGCTCGATGTCCTCGATGCCGTGCTCCCGGGCGCGTTCGATCTCACCACGCGTAGTCGGCCAGAGCTGTGCCTGCATCTCGCCGCCGAGGCAGCGCAGCGCGGCCGCGGTCAGAGCCGCCTGGCGCGTGCCGCCGATGCCGATCGCGAGGTGGTCGTTCGTGCCGCGGATCGCGGCCGAGATCGACGCCGTCACGTCGCCGTCCTGGATGAGCTTGATGCGCGCGCCGGCGGCCCGGATCTCCTCGATCAGATCGTGGTGCCGGGGCCGGTCGAGGACGATGGTCGTCACGTCGCCGACGCGGCGCCCGAAGGCATCGGCGATCGCCTGGATGTTGTCGGCTACCGGCCGGCGCAGGTCGATCTTGCCGCGGGCGACGGGGCCCACGGCCATCTTCCGCATGTACATGTCGGGAAGCGTCTGGAACGAGCCCGGTTCGCCGACGGCGATCATCGCCATCGCACCGCTGCCGCCTCTCGCGACGATGCCGGCGCCCTCGAGCGGATCGAGGGCGAGGTCGACGTGCTCGCCGCCGGTGCCGATCTGCTGGCCGACCCCGAGCTTCTCGGCGTCCTCGCCGGCGCCGATGACGATCGTGCCGTCGATCGGGAGCTGTTCGAGCGCCTCGTGCATGCCCGAGCACGCGGCCTCCTCTGCCCCGGCCTCGTCGGCGCGGCCGAGCCAGCGCGCGCTCGCCAGCGCCGCACGCTCGGTAACGCGCGCATAGCTCTCGCAAAGACAGGGGCGGGCGGTGCCGAAGCCCCGCTCCGCGGCGGCTGGTGCGACCTGGGCCACTACGTGATCCTCTGCAGTCTGTCAGCCGCGCTCAGGACCAGCTCCATCACCGCACGAATCGCCTGCTCCCGCTGGCGGTTGTCGATGACCGGCACGCCCTCCCGCCCGGCGCGCTCGACGATGTAGTCCTGGAGGTAGCGGATGTCCGAGAGCCGGTCGAGGTACTTGTCGAGCCGGCGCATGCCGTCGGAGGCGAGGTCGCGGATCCAAAAGTGGCTGGCGTGCGTGTCCTCGCTCTCGATGACGACGACGCACTGGACAACGAGCGCGTTCTCGATCGGCGGCAGCATGCCCGGGACGAGGTGCACACCCTCGAGCACCATCGACCACCCCTCCTCGAGCGCGCGGTCGATCGACGCCTTGACACCGACGAGCACATGGCGCGTCTGGTCGAGGAAGCCGTGCAGGAGCGGGTCGACCTCCTCCTGCTCGGCGCTGTGCAGGGGCGTGCCCGCGTCGAAGCTCGAATGGTGAATCGAAGGCATGAAGTCGGGGCTGAAGAAGGCGCGCATCGTCTGGCGGACGAAATCCGTGGACGTCACGCGCGTGATGCCGAGCCGGTAGGCGACCTCCGTCGCAACGGTGGACTTCCCCGTGCCGGTGGCGCCGCCGATGAGGACGATGATCGGCATGTCCAGCTCGTCCAACTCCTGGAAGCGGCGGAGGCGCCCTACTGCCAGGCCGACGTCGACGTCCTCCAGCATCTGGTCCGCGAGTTCCTGGACGCGGTCGAGGTCGACGGCTGCCTCGCCGCGCTCGGTGAGATCCTGCTCGATGCGGCGGGCGAGCTCGTACGCTCGCGAGGGCGGGACGCCTACGCGGATCAGCGCGCGCGCCATGAGGCCCTTCGAGTAGGGCTCGCCGTCTCCGCCGAGAGGCAGCGGGTCGGTGCGCCGTCGCTCGGTCACGCGACCGGCGCCTTCTGGCCGGCCTCGGCCAGCTCGAGCAGCTTCGCGTCGAGGTCGGGCTCGCCCGGGAGGGGCCGCACCTCGTTGTCGGCGAAGACGCATTCCACACCGCGTTCCGCGGCCGCTTCGGCGACCACGTCGATCGCCGCCGCCTTGATCTCGACCAGGTAGACGTCCGCGTCGACGCGCTCCAGCTCGTCACGGAGCGCGGCGCGATTGGCGAGGTTCCGCGACACGAGGACGACGTCGCCGTCCAGATGGTCGACGGGGGCCGGGCCGGCGGTGAAGACGGCGACGCGCCGGCCTGCGAGCGGCTCCACCGGGCGTAGCCGAAGCTCGACGCCGATCACGGGGACGTCCTTCAGCTCCTGGATCGGTTTCGCGTCGCCGCCGCCGACGAGCAGGACGACGTCCGAGATCAGCACGCGGTACGGATTGAGGAAGGCCGTCGCGTCCTGTCCGGGCCCGACGACGAGGATCCGCGCGTTCACCGACGCGGGCGGGATCGCCGCGCCGCTGCCGTCGAAGATCGCGATCTCGGGCGCGAGCGACTCGACCAGCTCGGCGCCGCGCTGGAGGTTCGACGTGAACACCTGGCCGGCGAGGCCACCACCGGCGCGCCGGCAGCCGATCGTCGGCACGCGCGCGAGGGCAGCCGTCTCCAGGTAGTCCGAAGCAGCGTGGCCGCCTGCGCGTGAGATCTCGAGCAGCTGCTCGAGCGTCGGCGCGACCTCGACGATCTCGGGCTCGGGCGGCCCGCCCCGCCCCATCGAGACGACGACGACCTTGAAGCGCTCGGCGAGCAGCCGGGCCACGTGACCGGTGACCGCCGTCTTGCCGATCCGCTTGCCCGTCCCGATCACGGCGAGCGACGGGACCGAGGTCGACGGCAGGTAGACCGGCGGCTCGAAGCGGAAGTCGGGGCCGACGTAGACGAGCCCGTGCGCGAGCGCTCGGCTCGCCCACAGCATCCGCTCACGCGGGCCGAGCACGGGCTCGTCGGAGAGGTCGACGACGACCTCGGCAGCGACGTCCTCGAGCGCCTCGAGCATGGGAAGGCCGTACTCCTCGCCGCCGCGCAGCTTCTCCGTGCCGCCGACGAGGATCGTGCCGACGAACTCGTACGGCAATTCGGCGAGCGCGTCGCGGACGACGTCCACGTGGTGCTCGCCGTCGATCAGCGCGATCGCCCTCATGACCGCGTCGTCACCTCTGTCTCGATCCGCGCCGTGTACTTCTCGAAGGCGAGCGTCTCGGTGGAGAACTGGATGATCCGCTCCTGCCCGTGGAACGGGTACTTGCGCCACACGTCCACATGCGAGCCGACGATCTCGACGACGTTGTAACAGGGCCGCGTGTTGCCCCGGAGCCGCAGCGAGGACACGGTGCCGGTGTTGACGACGAACAGGTCCTCGAGCCGCCACGCGTACGGCACGTGCTTGTGGCCCGATAGCACGAGGTCGACCCCCGCGCCCTGCAGGCACTCGATGACGTCACCCGCGTCGTAGACGACGTTGCGCTCGCGGCCCGTCCCCGGCACGGGCAACAGGTGGTGGTGGAGCACGAAGATGCGCAGGTCGCTGTCGTCGCCGTTCGCGGCGAACTGCTCCTCGATCCAGCGGTACTGGCTGCGGCCGATCTGGCCGTGGTCGAGGTCGGGCTCGGTCGAGTCGACCGCCACGACCGTGACGCCGTCCTTGCTCAGGACGGAGTTGCGGTCGCCGAAGAGCTCCTCGAAGTGGATGTAGCCGACATTGCGCGAGTCGTGGTTCCCGGGCACGACGACGAGCGAATCGCACTGGAGCTGGTCGAGGTAGGCCTTGGCCTGTGCGAACTCCTGCTTGAAGCCGAACGTCGTCAGATCGCCCGTGCAGATGACGAGGTCAGGGCCGAGGTCGTTGATCTCGCCGATAGCGCGCTCCATCAACGACGGCATGAAGTGCGGCCCCCCGCAGTGGATGTCGGAGATGTGGGCGATCTGAAAGACGCGACCGTCCTCCATGGACGAAGTGTAGAGAGGTCGCGAAGCGACCTGTCCGCGGCGAAAGCCGCGGACGAGTGGAGGTGGTTTGGCGGAACCGGGAGGTTCCCCCAAAAGAAGAAAGTAGGTATCCGAGGCCACTGCTATCCTGGCTGTAGATGGCCTCGGAAATGCGTCATTTCCAGGCATATTGTGGTAGGGGGACACCACGCTTCGCGAACGACGTGGAGGTCGAGTGCGCGAAGCTCCTGGACTACTACCGTGTGCCCTGGCAGTACGAGCCGACGACCTTCGTGCTCGCCCGCACCGAGGACGGCACGGTCGCCGAGGCGTTCACGCCCGACTTCTATCTGCCCGAGCAGGATCTCTACCTCGAGATCACGGTCATGAAACAGTCGCTCGTGACGCGCAAGAACCGCAAGCTGCGGAAGCTGCGTGAGCTCTACCCGAACGTCAACGTGAAGCTCTTCTACAAGCGCGACATCGCGCGCCTCGCCGAGCGATACAGACTCGACCTCGCTTCCTAGTGGCCGCTCGGTGACTTCAATTGAATCGACCGGTCAGTTCAGACGGGCACCGGGCAGAGCCCGGCGCCCTGAAAGCGGCACCGCAAGCGGCGCCTTAGTCCCCGACCGGATCGGAGAGGTTTACCTCTCGGCGGAGGAGTTGCGGCTTCGCGTGGAGGAGCTCGGCGCCGAGATCGCCGAGGACTATGAAGGCCGCGAGCCGATCCTCGTCGCGCAGCTGAAGACGAGCGTCATCTTCGTCGCCGACCTCTGCCGCGCGCTGCCGATCATCCAGGAGCTCGACTTCATCGCGCTGGCCGGCTACGCGGGCGGCGACGCGGGCCCGAGCAGCGTCCGCCTGCTGAAGGACCTCGATCTTTCGATCCAGGGCCGCGACGTCCTGCTCGTCGAGGACGTCGTCGACACCGGCCTGACCCTGAACTACGTCTGCAAGACCCTTGCGCTGCGCAGCCCGGCCTCGCTGACGGCGGTGACCCTCCTCGACCGGCCCTATCGGCGGCTCGTCGAGAGCCTGCCGGTCAAGTACGTCGGCTTCACGGTTCCGGACGAGTTCTTCGTCGGCTACGGCTTCGATCTGGGCGACGACCGCTACCGCCACCTACCCGACCTTCGCATCGCTAACGCTCGCTAGCACGGGGGAACCCCTGGTTCCCCCGTGGGCCCCCTCCTTTCGAGCGTCCCGGGTGGTCCTTGCGTTTCAGGAGCCGCCGAGGGCGCTTCGTGCTTCTGGGGTTCTGGTCCCCACCAGCCTCCGCCTGAACATCAGGATGAAGTGCGGCTCTGATGCACGACTCATGCGCATCCCATTCCCACGAGGCCTGCTCATGTCGTGCGACTATCTTCACGCGGCGTGGATCGGATTCCTGCTGTCGATTTCTTTCAGGCAGATAGGCCGGGGCTCCGGGGGAACCAGGGGTTCCCCCGTGATGGAAACAAGCCGACGAGGCACGTCTCCGAACGGCGAGCGCGCCTTCCCTCAGTCGGTTCAGCTCGCGGACGCGAACCGCCTAAGGAAGGAACCAGACGATCCACTTGACACCGAGCCCCATTCCGCGAGCAACGGCTCGAGCGATGCCGACACCTTGGCGCCGCGAGGTGACGACGGCAAGCGCGACTGCGCCTACGACTGATGCCAGGAACAGGATCCAGCCGCTAACCCAGAGTGGCGTCGGAAGCGGCACGAACTGTGCGATGAGCATGATCGACCCGCCGATGATCGCGGCGTAGATTGCAGCGGTGAGGCCGCGCTCACGCAAGGTTCCTTTCACCTACTCACTCTAGCCCGCCATTGCTCCAAGACCAGGGGCCCTAGGACGCCAGGATCCAGAGCACCTTCAGCGCGAAGCCTTCGGCGCCTAGGGTCAGATCAGAAGCAGACCGAGCAGTAGAGCTGCCATCTCTCTCCTTTGTCTCTCCGAGGGGTCGGAGGGAGAGAATTTCCCACGGGCTAGAGCCGAAACGCCGCGAGAGCGACCGCGAATGGTCGCCGGAGCCGGGCTCCGCCCGGCGGGAGGCTCACAACGGAGAGGGAAGCACGGGAACCCAGCCAACAAGCGGCGGCTCCGGACACGTTCGAATCACGATCCCGCTCGGAAGGAGGGGGCTCACGGGGGAACCAGGGGTTCCCCCGTGCGACTAGAGGTACCCGAGCGGGTCCACGGGGGAGCCATTGACCCGCACTTCGAAGTGGAGGTGCGGGCCGAAGCAGTGGCCCGTGCAGCCGACGTAGCCGATCACCTGGCCCTGCGAGACGCTGCCGCCTCCGACGGCCATGCTCGACTGGTGGGCGTACGCGGTGGCGAGCCCCCCGCCGTGGTCGATGACGACGAGGTTTCCGTACCCGCCCATCCAGCCGGCGGAGATGACGGTTCCGGACGCGGCCGCGTGAATCGGAGTGCCGTAGCCGACGGCGATGTCGATCCCCGCATGCAACCGCCCCCACCGCATGCCGAAGCCGCTCACGACCGGCCCCGAGACCGGCCAGATGAGCCCGCTCGCCGACGGGCTCGAGTCGTAGCTCGACGAGGCGGACGTCTGGAGGCGCGCCGCGAGCGCGTTGCTCGCCGCCTCGAGGCCGGCGACCTCGCGCAGGAACTCCTCCTTCTCCTCGCGCACGGAGAGCAGAGCCGCCGCCTTCTGCGTCTTCGACACCGAGAGACCCTGCCGGCTCGAGATCAGCCGGTCGCGAACCGTCCGCGTCTGCGCCGTCCGCACGGCGATCGTGCGCGTGATCGTCTCGACGCGCCGCTTCGTGACCGCGGTCTTCGCGCGCTCCTCGCGCATGCGGATCTTGGCCCGGTTGACCTCGGTCGAGATGTGGAGATCCTGCGCGCCCAGGTCACGTAGGTAGTCGAGCTGCTCGATGACGTCGCTGAAGCTGCCGGACGAGAGGAGGACGTCGAGCGTCGTCACGTCCTGGGTCTCGTAGATCTCGACGAGCCGCCGGTTGAGGCGGTCGAGCGCGAGCGAGTACTGCTCGCGCAGGAAGTTCAGTCGCTCGGTCTGGATCTGGAAGAGGCGCCTGATCTTCTCGAGGCGGCTTTGGTGCAACGCGAGCTCACGCTCGAGGGTCTCGAGACGGCTGGAGACGTTGCCGACGCGTGCCTGGAGATCCCGGATCTGGCCCTCGACCAGGCCGATCTCGGACGCGAGCGCAGACTCCTTCGCCTGCGCGGCGGCGATCTTCTCTCGCAGCGCCTGGATGCGCTCCTCGTTCGACGCCGCCGAAGCATGCTGACTCGACGCCGCCGGCGAAAAGAGGGCGAGGAGGAGAAGCGGGCCTAGAAGCAGCCGTCTCATAGGGGGCGAGTTCGGCCGCGGGCTGGGGGTGCCTCCCCGACCGAAAAGTTGCGAAACTCTAGCTAATTCTCCGGACGTTGCGGGTTTTTGGGCCTGTCGGCACCCTCCGCAGGCGTTACGACCTGAGTCGCCTGCGCCTGGAGCTGAGCCTCCTTGACGCGTTCGGCGGTCTCGTCGGAGATGTCTGCAATTTGCTGCTTTCTGCCCTCGAGCTCGGCGTTGAGCTCGCCGAGCCGCCGCTTGAGGGCTGCTACCGCGTTGTCGTCGTCGGCGTAGGCCGCGGCCCCGAGCTCGACGAGCGCCTGCTCTCGTTCCTGGTTGAGCTGCCCGATCTCGCGGCGCAGGCGCATCTGCTCGATCTGCGCGTTTCCGTGCGCAGCGACGGTCTCGATCGTCGCCCCGGCGCGCGCCTTCACCGCCTCGAGAGCGTCGACCGAGGCGCGCGCGACGCCCGAGGCCTGCTCCGGGAGCCGCCTGGTCTGCGAGACGAAGGCCGCGAGCGCGAGCACGGCGACCACGAACAGGACGAGCGCCCAGAGCGGATGCCCGACGACGAGCAGGACGAAGCCGAGCACGATCGCGCCGACGCCGAGCCCGAACAGCCCCGTCGAAGGCGCCACGCCGAAGAAGCGGCGCTCCGACCACATGACATCCATCGGTGCCGGCCGCGGCTCGTGCGGCGGGACGTCCTCGACCTGTGTGTCGCCGTCCGTCGCGCCGACACGCGTTCCGCACTCGGGGCAGAAGCGGCTCCGTGCGGGCAGCGGCGAGCCGCAGTTCGCGCACTCAGCTGCCGACACGCACCCGACCTTCGCTCGTCCGCTCGGTGTGGAACTCGAGCGCCTTCAGCGCGGCCGCCGCGCGCCGGCGGAGCGGGCCGACGAGTTCGCGATAGTCCGCGTCCGAGATCTTGCCCGTCCGGTGGTCGAACTCGAGCTCCTTGAGATCGGCGAGGGCCCGGTCGCGCTCTTCGGCCAGCTCGAGGCGCCGGCGATCGAGTGCGCCCGGCTCGTCGAGCGCGTCGTCGCGCGGCTCCGGCTCGCGGAGGAACGGCAGGGCGACGAGGACGACGCAGACGACCGCGAGCACGGCGCCCAGCACGAGCGCGACCGTGGTCATGCCCGGGCGAGCGCGCGCAGCTCGCGATAGCGGTCGGCCAGGCGTCGCTGCTCGGCGGCGCTCGGCCACATCGCGACGAGCGAGCCGGCCAGGAAGACGAGGCCTGCGATCCAGATCAGGTTCACCAGCGGCTTGACCAGGATCCGGAACTGCACCGAGCCGTCGCGGTTGATCTGGTCGGTGATGACGAAGAGGTCCTCGAGCCGCAGCGGGTCGCTGCGGATGCCGACCTCGTTCGAGACCTGGTCCTCGGCGCGGTAGTCGTTCTTGCCGGCCTCGAGCGTGCCGAGCGACTTCCCGCCGCGGGAGACGTCGAGCTGGGCGCGCACCTCGGTCGCGTTCGGGCCCTCGCGGGACGCGAGCGAGCGGTAGCGCACGTCGTAGTCCCCGACGGCGACCGAGTTCCCCGGCCGGAGCTTCTGCTCGCGGACGGTGTCATACGCACTGGAGCCGGCGACGCCGATCGCGAGCAGGACGATCGAGGCGTGGACGACGTAGCCCCCGTAGCGGCGGCGGTTGCGCGCGACGAGGCCGTTGAACGCGCCTAGCCACGAGCCGCCGGTCAGAGCGCGCCGCGCGCGCGTGCCGCGGACGAACTCGTAGACGATCGAGCCGAGCACGAAGGCCGAGAACGTGTAGGCGATCAGCCCTGCTCTCGACGAGCCGGCGCCGAGCGCGAGCAGCACGAGCCCAGCCGCGAGCGCGGCGGCGAGCGGCCACACGAGCGACCGTCCGAGTGAGCGCAGCGAAGCACGTCGCCAAGCGACGAGCGGGCCGATGCCCATCAGCAGGAGCAGCGGCAGCCCGAAGACGAGCAGGAAGAAGTTGTAGTACGGCGCTCCGACTGTGATCTGCTCGCCGCGCACGGCCTCGGACAGGATCGGGAAGGCGACGCCCCACAGAATCGTCAGGCAGAGCGCGACGAGGAGCAGGTTGTTGTAGAGAAACGTGGCCTCTCGCGAGGCGAGCGACTCGAGGCGCGTCTTCGCCTTCAGCAGCGGCAGCCGCGCGAAGATGAGCGCGAGCGAGCCACCCGTGATCAGGCAGATCAACGCGAGGAACCAGGCGCCGATCGAGCTCTGCGTGAAGGAGTGGATCGAGCTGACGACGCCCGACCGCGTGAGAAAGGTGCCGAAGAGCGCGAGCGAGAACGCGAGCAGCACGAGCAGCACGTTCCAGACCTTCAGCATCCCGCGCTTCTCCTGGATCATCACCGAGTGCAGGAACGCCGTGGCGGCGAGCCAGGGCATCAGCGCCGCGTTCTCGACGGGATCCCAGGCGTAGTAGCCGCCCCACCCCACCTCGACGTACGCCCAATGCGCGCCGAGCAGCTGCCCGACGCCGAGAAACGTCCACGCGGCGAGCGTCCAGCGCCTCGTGGCGACGATCCACGCCTCGTCGGTGCGGCGGGCGAGCAGCGCGCCCATTGCGAACGCGAACGGGACGGTCAGCCCCACGAACCCGAGGTAGAGGAAGGGCGGGTGGGCCATCATGTACGGGTTCTGGAGGCTCGGGTTGAGCCCGGCGCCGTCGAGCGGCGCGACGCGCGTGTCGAACGGGCTCGAGACGGCGACGAGCATGAACGAGAAGAACACGACGACGAGCGCGAGCACGGGCACGACCCAGGTGATGAGGTCGCGCGCGGTGCGGCGGTTGAGGAGCACCGCCGCCGTCGAGAAGCCCGTGAGGACGAGCAGCCAGAGCAGCAGCGAGCCCTCCTGGCCGCCCCAGAAGGCCGAGATCGTGTAGCCCGTCGGTAGCTCGCGGCTCGTGAACGAGGCGACGTACTCGAAGCTGAAGTCGTGGCGGAGGAGCGCTGCGAGCAGGACGCCACTCGCGACGATCGTCGCGCCGAAGGCGGCGATCAGCGCGTTCTGGGCCGACTGCGCGAGCCGCCGGCGGCGGTTCCGCGCCGCGTAGGCCCCGGCTACGAGCGCGTACAGCGCGAGCCCGAGGCAGACGACGAGCGCCGCGCGCCCGAGCTCAGGCACCTACGCTCGCTTGTCGGCGGTGTACTTCGACGGGCACTTCGTGACGAGAGTACCCGGCTGCCCGACGAAGACGCCGTTTCGCACCTGACCCTCGAGGCGGATCTCGCGCCCGATCTTGAACTGGTCGGGAACCGAGCCGCGGTAGAGGACGGTCACCGCCGCAGCGCCTCCCTCGACGTCCCGCAGGCGGAAGCGCATCCCGGCCCCGTGCGGGTCTCCCGTCCGCGGCCCGACGACCTTGCCGACGAGCGCGACCTTGCCCTTGTGGCCCTTCAGCTGGCTCGGCTGGACGGAAGGCGTGCCGCCGGCAACCGAGACGTAGAGCAGGAAGACGGCGAGCGCCGCCGCGATCGAGAGCGCGAAGACAAGCCGGACCGGGCTGGCTTTGCGGGCCACGCCCGCAGTCTAGCCCCGGCTACGCCGGGGCCCAGAGCCGCCTGGTGTCAGCCCAGACGTGTCGATCGGTCAGTTCAGAACGGATGCAAGCGTCGGCGCCGCGCCAACGCTCGCGCGATGGAATGCGCCGCCCCGCGTGCAGACGTTGGGCTTCTTACGCTTCGCGGACCGGCGTCGGGCGGCGGCGTGACGGGATCCGGTAGCCGTGGTCCTCGCACAAGCTTCCGGGAGCGTCCTCGGTCAGTGCGTCGCAGTAGCCCTTCCCGTAGGCGGCCCGCATGAAGGCGGCGACGACGTCAAGGCTCCAGTCCTGGACGTCGGCGGCCTCCCGCCAGAGGTCGGTCAGCCGGAGGTCGATATCGAGCTCGAGGAGGTCGATTCGAGAAGGTCGCTTTGCCATGCCGAAAAGGGTAGGACCCCCGTCGGACGGCAGTCCCTCCGTTAGCTTTGGCCCGTGGGACAGCTCCGCTTCGGCCCCGCCCGTGTGCCCTCGCGCAAGTCGCCGGAGGAGGCGATCGCGCTGCTCCGGGAGCGCGGCTACTCGGCCTGCGAGATCGACTTCGAGAGCGGGTTCTGGATGGACTATCCCTGGGCCGAGCAGTTCGGCAAGCTCGCGCGCAAGCACCGGATCGCGCTGTCGGTGCACGCGCCGATCGCCGGCTTCATGGGCCACGTCGAGCGCGACAAGAAGCAGCGCATGGCAGTCGGGATGCTCGACCACTCGGCCGGTATCGCAAAGGCGGCCGGCGCCGAGGTCGTCGTCTTCCATCCGGGCTTCCTCCTCGGCCGCGACCGGAAGGCCGCGATTGCGTCCGTCGTCGAGCAGCTGGCCGAGCTGCGCGAGCGGCTCGTGGGGAAGGGCCGCGACGTGGACTTCGGCGTCGAGATTATGGGCCGCGTCCGGGAACTCGGCACGGCGGATGACGTGTTCGAGATCTCCCGGCGCCTCGGCTGGGTGCGTCCCGTGATCGACTTCGCGCACCTGCACGCCGTCACGGACGGCGCCTTCACGACGACGAAGGCCTTCCGCGATGTGCTCTCCGAGGCGAACAAGCTCCTCCCGCGCGGCGCGCCGTTCCACGTCCACTTCTCGGACATCGCGTACGCGAACCGCAACGAGACGAAGCACCTGCCGTACGGCGAGGGCACGCTACGAGCGGAGCCGCTCGCGAAGGCGCTGGCTCGGTTCGCGCGGCGGGCGACGGTGATCAGCGAGTCCCCGGGCGAGGACAGCCACCAGGCGATCCGCAAGATCCTCGCGACCGCCGGGCGTTGATCAGGCGATCGGCTCGGGACTTTTCTCGGGCGCGGGCCAGAGCTCGGCGCGACGCTTCTCGAGCCGCGCGGCTTCCTCGTCGCGGCCGCGTGCACGCAGGTACTCGGCGAACGGCTTCAGGATCTCGACCTGGATTGCCAGGAAGTCGGTGTCCGCGACCGTGGCGAGGGCCTCCTTGAAGAGCTCGTCGGCTTCCTCGTCACGCCCCTGCGCGGCTCGCACCATCGCGAGCGAGCCCGCGGTGGTGGCCTTGGACGTCACGTCCTGAGGCCCCACCGTCTCCCGTGCCTCGAGCGCGAACCGCTCCGCCTCCTCGATCCGCCCCCGCTCGATCAGTAGCTCTGCGAGGCCGCGCTGGCTCTCACAGAGGGCGGCGCGGTCGCCGAGCGGCTTGAGCAGCCGGATCGACTC
>DASQWH010000021.1:0-2763 GCA_035640335.1 Gaiellaceae bacterium
GCGTCCTGGATCGGCACGTTCTCCGTCAGGCCCTCGAATTCCAAGCCGGCGTCCTCGGTGATCAGTCTGGGGCCCTCCTCGATGTAGTCCGTTCCGGGGACGTTCGACTGGTCCAGCACGATCTTCTTCACGTCCTGGCGAATGAGGGCCTGGGTCGCGCCGTCGGAGCTGTAGCGCGGGCCCATGTTGACTGCCGCGAAGTTGGGCGTCGAGTAGCAGGTGGGCGCGATGCCGGAGCCGATCACGTAGTAGCCCTGCTGCTCGTAGTACTTGTGGTTGACGTCGCACTCGATGATGCTCGTGTTGCCGACGATCCCGAGCACCTTCTCCGTCTCGACCAGCTTCTTGGCCTGCGAGGCCGCCTGACCCGGGTCCGTCTGCTCGTACTCGATGACGTACTGGACCGGACGGCCGTTGATGCCGCCGTTGGCGTTCACGCACTTGAAGTACGCCTCCGCCATACGCGGGATCTCGGAGAAGTCCGTGCCCGGCTGCTTCGTCGCGAGCGCGCCGAGCTTGATCGGCTCGCCCGAGGCCTTCTGACCCTGTTTGGGGCCGCAGTCGGACGCCTTGACGGTCTCCTTGACCGCGGCGCTTCCTCCGCCACCGCCGCCGTCATCGTCGTCCCCGCACGCGGCGGCCACGAGTGACAGGCTGAGCGCCAGCACCAACAGCACCACTACCCGACCGAGCTGGGTCCTCACGAAAGCTCCTCCCTAGGACGACGCGCGGCCAGCTTATCCCGCTATGCGCGACGGGTCAAATTGTTTGATGATTACGCCTGAGGAGAGATACTGGACGGGAAACCTGCACAAACAAGGGCCAGCCATGCCGCGTTCCGCACCGCCGTTCCGCGCCGATCACGTCGGAAGCCTCCTCCGTCCCCCGGAGCTGCTCCAGGCGCGCGACGACTTCTCCGCGGGCCGGATCTCCGCCGAGGAGCTGACGGCGATCGAGGACGACGCGATCCGCGAGGTGGTGCGGATGCAGGAGGACGTCGGGCTTCAGTCGGCCACCGACGGCGAGTTCCGGCGGGCGTCGTGGCACATGGACTTCATCTACCAGCTCGAGGGGATAAGCAAGGCCGAGGACGACCTCGTCGTGCGCTTCCACAACCCGGATGGCGACATCGAATTCACTCCCGCCGCGCTCAGGGTCGAGGGCAACATCGCTCTCCACGAGCCGATCTTCGGCCGGCACTTCGAGTTCTTGAGGGACACGGTCACGCGCGCCACGCCGAAGCTCACGATCCCCTCACCGAGCATGGTTCACTACCGCGGCGGCGCGGCCGCAATCGACGCCGAGGTCTATCCCGACAGGGACGACTTCTGGCGCGACCTGACCGCCGCGTACGCGGGTCAGGTGCGCATGGTCCACGAGCTCGGCTGCACCTACCTGCAGCTCGACGACACGAGCCTGGCCTATCTGAACGACCCGGACCAGCGCAAGATGATGTCCGAGCGCGGGGAGGACGCCGAGCACCTGCACCAGGCGTACATCCGCCACATCAACGAGGCCCTGGCCGACCGGCCGGAGGGGATCACGATCACCACGCACATGTGCCGGGGGAACTTCCGGTCGTCGTGGGTGGCCGAAGGTGGCTACGACTTCGTCGCAGAAGCGCTCTTCGGCGGACTCGAGGTGGACGGCTTCTTCCTCGAGTACGACGACGAGCGCTCGGGCGGGTTCGAGCCGCTGCGGTTCGTGCCGAAGGGGAAAATGGTGGTGCTCGGCCTGGTCACGACCAAGCGCGGCGAGCTCGAGGACAAGGACGACTTGAAGCGGCGGATCGAGGAAGCCAGCCGGTTCGTGGACATCGATCAGCTCTGCCTCTCCCCCCAATGCGGGTTCTCCTCCACCGCGGAGGGCAACCTCCTCACGCGCGAGCAGCAGGGGGCGAAGCTGCGGCGCATCGTCGAGGTGGCCCGGGAGGTCTGGGGGTGAGCGGCCCTGCCGAGCTCTTCGACGTGCGCGGCGCGCGCGTCGTGGTGACCGGTGCGGCGAGCGGGCTCGGCCTCGCGATGGCCGAGGTGATGACCGGGGCGGGGGCGCGTGTGACGCTTGCGGACGTGGCCGCCGACGGCCTCGAGCGCGTCGCCGGGCGCCTCGACGGCGAGGTCCGCACCGTCCAGCTCGACGTATCGGACGCCGCCGCCGTGGAGCGCATGTTCGACGAGCTCGTGGAGAAGCAGGGCGGCGTGGACGTGGCGTTCGCGAACGCCGGGATCTCGCTCGAGCCCGGCGTTCTCGACCCGGCGGGCGGGCTCGACAACCTGGACCGCGAGGCCTGGGAACGCGTGCTCGGCGTGAATCTGAACGGCGTGCTGTTCACGATGCGCGCCGCCGCCCGGCACATGAAGGCGCAGGGCAGCGGGCGCATTGTCGTGACCGCCTCGACGGCCGGCTTCGGGACGGACCCGATGGTCGGCTACTCGTACTCGGCGACGAAGGCGGCAGTGATCATCCTCGTGCGCCAGGCGGCGCTCGAGCTCGCGCAGCACGGGGTGCACGTGAACGCAATCGCGCCGGGGCCGTTCAAGACGAACATCGGCGCGGGCGCACCTCCCATCCCGCCGGAGGCCTGGGCGGAGATCGTCGCGCTCGGGCGCATGGCCGAGCCGGAGGAGCTGAAGGGCGTGGCTCTGCTGCTGGCGTCGCCCGCGTCGAGCTTCATGACTGGTGCCGTCGTGCCGGTCGACGGCGGTCAGCTCCTGATGTCGCACGGGGTCGCGTGATGCGCGCGGTCGTCACACGGGCGAAGGG
>DASQWH010000022.1:0-17730 GCA_035640335.1 Gaiellaceae bacterium
TTCTACCCGTGGCCGAACACGGCGCGGTACTGCGGCTTGATCTAGAGTCGCCTCGTGGGCCGCGGATCGAGAGCGATTCGGCGCTGGCGCGCCGACCGGCAGCGCAAGAAGAAGGCGCGCGAGAAGCGCAGGGTCGAGGCGGCCGCCCCACCGTCCGCACGCGGGCGGCGCAGCGGCTCGTAGGGCGCGGCTCTAAGAGACTCCGGCTCCCTCCATCACTTTCGAGAACGTCACCTCGCCGGTCATCACCGTCGGCGGGCTGGAAATGAGCTCGGACATCTTGTCGCGCACGAGCTCGGCTGCAAGCCGGGTGGACTCTTCAGCTCTCTCGCGGCTGTCGAAGATGCTGATCGTGATCGCGTTGCCGTCGCCCTCGTCGATGAGGTAGTAGCCGCGGAAACCCTCTCCGCCGAGCTTCGGCAGGAACTCGTCCTCGACAAGCTGCCGGATTTTCGGGATTGCGTCGGGCTCGACGCGCTCATAGCGTCGGATCGCTGCGTACATCTCTCGCCTCCTTCTTCGGTCTGATGAGGCCGATCCTCCGCCTCGCGCCGCGGGATGTCAACCGGCGCTAGTCGCCGATCGCCTTCAGGACGACGCGCTTGCGGCGGCGGCCGTCGAACTCGGCGTAGAAGACTTGCTCCCACGGGCCGAGGTCGAGCTTGCCGTCCGTGATCGGCAGGACGACCTGATGCGACATCAGATGCCGCTTCAAGTGCGCGTCGGCGTTGTCCTCGCCGTTGTTGTGCCGGTACTGCTCCGTCGGCTCGTGCGGTGCCAGCTTCTCGAGCCAGTCGTCGAAGTCCTGGATCAGCCCAGACTCCGCGTCGTTCACATAGACGGCGGCGGTGATGTGCATCGGGTTCACGAGGCAGAGCCCGTGCTGGATCCCGGAGCGGCGAACGAAGTCCTCGACGTCGGGCGTGATGTTCACGTAGTCGCGCCGGTTCGGCGTCTCGAACCAGAGGTAGTCGGTCGCGTGTTTCACGCCTTGAGCTTCTCGCGCAGGAGCTCGTTGACCAGCTTGGGGTTCGCGCGCCCCTGCGTCTGCTTCATCACCTGGCCGACGAAGAAGCCGAGCAGGCCCTCCTTGCCGCCGCGGTACGACTCGACCTGTTTCGGGTTCGCCGCGATGACCTGGTCGACGAGCGCTTCCAGCTCCGAGGTGTCGGTGATCTGCCCGTCGCCGAGGTACTGCTCGGCCGAGAACCCGGGGTCGCCGCTCGCAGCGAGCGCCTCGGTGAACGCCTGCCGCGGGATGCGTTCGCGCGCCTCGATCAGCTTGGCCAGCTCGGCTGCGTCCACGGCCGCCGGGTCGACGCCCGTCGCTGCGAACTGGTTCATGAGCACGTTCGCCACGACGCGGCGGTCGCCCTCTACCGCTTCGTAGAGCCGGTCGCGGCCGCTCGCGACGAGCCCTTCGGCCAGGTCGAAGTCGAGCTCCTCCGCCAGCCGGTGCATGCGCGCGCCCGGCAGCTCGGGCAGCTCGGCGCGCAGCCGCTCGACGAGGTCGCGCGGCGGCTCCAGCGGCACGAGGTCGGGCTCGGGGAGGTAGCGGTAGTCCTGCGCCTCCTCCTTCGAGCGCAGGGGCGGCGCCGACTCGTTGCCCGGGTCGAAGTGCAGCGTCTCCTGCTCGACGGTCCCGCCGGACTCGTAGATCCCGATCTGGCGCTGGATCTCGCGCTCGATCCCCTTGGCGGCGAAGTTGAACGAATTCATGTTCTTCAGCTCGGTCCGGGTGCGCAGCTCGTCCGTGCCCTCGGGCCGCACGGAGACATTGACGTCGAAGCGGAGCGAGCCTTTCTCCATCTCGGCGTCCGAGATGCCGAGCTCGACGACGGTCTGGCGCAGCAGCTGCAGGAAGCGCTTCGCCTGGTCGGCGGAATGGAGATCCGGTTGCGTGACGATCTCGACGAGCGGCGTGCCGGCGCGGTTGAAGTCGACGAGCGTGCGGTCGGCGCCGGCGATCCGGCCTGCGGCGCCGCCCATGTGCACGTTCTTCGCGGCATCCTCCTCGAGGTGGGCGCGGACGATGCCGACCTCGACGTCGCCGTCGGCGCCCGGCAGCGCGAAGCGGCCGTCGACGCAGAGCGGCTCGTCGTACTGGGAGATCTGGTAGCCCTTCGGCAGGTCGGGATAGAAGTAGTGCTTGCGGTGGAAGACCGCACGCTCGACGATCTCGCAGCCCAGCGCGTGGCCGAGCAGGATCGTCATCTCGATCGCGCGCGCGTTGGGCACCGGCAGGGTGCCCGGGTGCGCGAGGCAGACCGGGCACGTGCGCGTGTTCTCCGGCGCGAAGTACTCGAGCTCGCAGCGGCAGAACATCTTCGTCCGCGTCTTCAGGTGGACGTGGATCTCGAGGCCGATGACCGGTTCCCACCCCATCAGCCGACCTTCTGCCGGAGAGCGCATCGACCGGTCATTTCAGACGGCCGCACGGGCAGAGCCCGCACGGCCTGACGGAGACCCCGCAAGCGGCGTCTCACGCGAGCCTCGGTGGCACGTAGTCGAACTCGAGTGCGCGCTCGAGGGCGTGGCCGGCGCGGAAGAGGACGTTCTCGGAGAACTGCGGACCGATCAGCTGGAGTCCGACCGGGAGGCCCTCGGATAGGCCGCACGGAATCGAGAGGCCGGGCAGGCCAGCCATGTTTGGCGGGATCGCGAGCACGTCGGAGAGGTACATGGCGAGCGGGTTGTCCGTCTTCGCACCGAGCGGGAAGGCGACCGTCGGCGAGGTCGGGCTGACGAGGACGTCGAACTGCTCGAGCGCCGCGGCGAATTCCTGCCGGATGATCGTCCGCACCTTCTGCGCCTGGCCGTAGTAGGCCTCGTAGTAGCCCGCGCTGAGCGCGTACGTGCCGAGCATGATGCGGCGCTTCGGCTCGTCGCCGAAACCGGCGTCGCGCGTGCGCATGTACAGCTCGCGCACGTCGCCGTCGGCCACTCGGAGCCCGTAGCGGACGCCGTCGTAGCGTGCGAGGTTCGACGAGGCCTCCGAGGGCGCGACCAGGTAATAGCAGGGCAGGCCGTACTCGACGGAGCGCGGGAGCGTCGTCTCGCCTACCTCGGCCCCGAGCTCGCGGCAAAGCTCGATCGCGTTCGCGACCGCCTCGCTGACGCCCGGCTCGATGCCCTCGGCCTCGTTCAGCTCCTTCGGCACGCCGACGCGCAGGCCGCGCAGGTCCTCGGCTTCCGGGATCTCGACCGGCTGCGGGAGCTCGACCGTCGTCGTGTCGCACGGGTCGCGGCCGGCGACGACCGAGTACAGGAACGCGCAGTCGCCGACGGTCTTGGCGATCGGGCCGATCTGGTCGAGGCTCGAGGCGAAGGCGACGATCCCGTAGCGGGAGACCGTGCCGTAGGTCGGCCGCAACCCGACGACGCCGCACAGCGCGGCCGGCTGCTTGACCGAGCCGCCCGTGTCGGAGCCGAGCGCCCACGGAGCGAGGCCCGCCGCGACCGCCGCCGCCGAACCACCCGACGAGCCGCCGGGGACGCGCTCCGGATCCCAGGGATTGCGCGTCGGCCCATACGCGGAGTTCTCCGTGGACGAGCCCATGGCGAACTCGTCCATATTCGTCTTGCCGATCACACGCAGCCCGCGCTCCTTGCAGCGCGTCGCCACCGTCGAGTCGAAGACCGGTACGTAGTTCTCGAGGATCTTCGAGCCGGCCGTCGTTCGGATGCCCTGCGTTCCGATCACGTCCTTGAACGCGACCGGGATGCCCTCCCCGGGCGCGTCGTCGCAGACCTCGAGAAAGCAGTTCAGCTCGGGATCGCGCTCGTCGATCGCGGCGCGGTACGCGGCGAAGATCTGGTCCGAGGACGCTTCGCCGGAGGTCAGCAGGTCGTTCGCCTGCTTCGCGGTCAGACGCAGCGTGTCGATCATGCCGGCGGCACCCGGAAGAAGCCGCTCTCGCGGTCGGGCGCGTTCGCGAGCGCTTCGTCGACCGGCAGCGAGGGGCGCCCGTCGTCGTCGGCCCAGACGTTCGCGAGGTCGAGCGGATGCGACGTAGGCTCGACGTCCGCGAGGTCCAGCTCTGCGACCTTGCCGACGGCTTCGAGGATCGCGCTCAGCTGCCCGCCGAGGCGCTCGACCTCCTCGTCCGTCAGCGCGAGCCGCGCGAGCCGCGCGACGTGCAGCACCTCGTCACGACTGATGGCCATCGCCAAGATCCTAGAGCCGCATCAGGTGTCGGCCTCCAGGAGGGCGCGTCGAGGCGCCGGCTCCTGCGAGGGTGAATTTAGTCGCCGAAAGTCGTGAGACTTTCGGCGAGGTCCCCGCCCGGAAGGGCGGGGACCATAAAGCGGGCCCCTTTCGGGGCCCGCGCGATCGGTTCCGAAAGGGAAGCTAAACAGGCTGGACGTTCGACGCCTGCAGGCCCTTGTCGCCCTGCACGACCTCGAACTCGACGCGCTGACCTTCGGTCAGCGACTTGTAGCCCTCCATCTGAATCGCGGTGTGATGGACGAAAACGTCGTCGCCCTCCTCGCGCTCGATGAAGCCGTAGCCCTTCTCGTTCGAAAACCACTTGACGGTGCCCTGAGCCAACAGATCCTCCTTACTTACAAAGAAACGACGGCCCGGGCACCGAGCCGTCGAACTTCCTATACAGCGGCGGAACCATATCAAGCTCCCGGGAACTGCAAGAGCCCGCGGCGGAAACGTGCCGCTCGCACCGCGTTTTTCAGCAGCATCGCGATCGTCATCGGGCCCACGCCGCCCGGCACCGGCGTGATCAGCGCAGCACGCTCCGCGACGGCCGGGTCGACGTCGCCGACGAGCTTCTCCTCCATGCGGTTCATGCCCACGTCGATGACGACGGCCCCCTCACGCACGTGGTCGACGCCGACCAGGGCCGCCTGCCCGACCGCCACGACGAGCACGTCCGCTTCGCGCGTTCGAACCGCCAGGTCGACCGTCCGCGAGTGGCAGATCGTGACCGTCGCGTGCGCGTGGAGGAGTAGCAGCGACACAGGCCGGCCGACGATGTTGCTCCGCCCGACGACCACTGCGTGAGCCCCCTGAAGCGGAACGTCGTACTCCTCGAGCAGGGCCATGATCCCGACCGGCGTCGCGCCCACGAGTGTCGGCTCGCCGAGCAACAGATGCCCTGCGTTGAACGGGTGCAGCCCGTCGACGTCCTTGACCGGCGCGATCGAGCCGATCACACGCCCTTCGTCGACGTGGCCCGGCAGCGGAAGCTGGACGAGCAGGCCGTCGATCGCGTCGTCCGCGTTCAGGTCGGCGACGAGCCCGAGTACCTCGTCCTCAGGCGTGTCCGCCGGCAGCCGGAGATCCCGCGAGGTGATCCCGACCTCGCTCGCCGCCTTGTGCTTGAGCCGGATGTAGATGTCGGAGGCCGGGTCGTCGCCGACGAGCACCGTCGCCAGCCCGAGCCCGCCGAGCTCGCGCACCTCCTCGGCCACCTCGGCGCGAACACGCTCCGCGAGCGCAGTCCCGTCGATGAGCGTTGCGGCCAACTCAGGAGGGTTTGGCGAAATATGGTCTGAGCCGCCGGGCCGCGCTGCTCGCCCCGATGCGGCGTCCTCGGTCGCCCCGATAGTTATTCACTATCGAGGCTCCCTGCGTCCTTGCCTCGGAACGAGCATCGCACCCCTGCGGCGAGCAACATTCCGCCAAACCCTCCTAGTGGATGGGCAGCTCGACGTCGCTGACGTCGAGCCCGAGCGACTCCGCGAGGCGCACGCCGATCTCCAGGTCCTCCTTCAGCCGCTCGAGGTCGCGCGAGCGCATCGCGCTGCCGATGAACGCGCGCTCCTTCGGCCGCCAGAGGGCGTGCTCGACGAAGATCGGGAGGAGCCGGTTGGCGGCATCCACGAGCTTTCGCTTCGTCTTCTTGTCGGCGTTCTCGAGCAGCACCTTCTCGTAGGCCATGCCGGCGCCGTGGTGGATGCCGTCGTCGGTCGCGAGCCGGTTGCAGAGGTCCTCGAGCACGGTGCCGCGCGCCGAGCGGGCGATAAGGCGAAAACGCGAGATGATCAGGCGCTCGTAGAAGACCTGCATCTGGAAGACCTTCTCCTCGAGCGTGTCGGCCTCGAGCGTCATGTGCGCGAGCTCGTCGAGGTACGGGTCGCGCTCGGCCGTGCCGCCGGCCTCCTCGATCAGCTTCAGCCACGCCTCCGTATGGCGGGACTCGTCCTGCACCAGCGTCGAGTAGTAGAGCTTCGCCTCGTGGTCGGGCGCGATGTTGAGCAGCTGCGACGCCATCTCGCACGCGAGCATGTCCGCCTGCAGCTGCTGCGTGAGGACGGAGCGCCACATGTCCTTGCGGCGCGCCTGCCGCTGCGCGCTGCCCCTGCCCTCCGGAATCGGCGGCATCTCACCCCACGGCAGGTCGCGGACCTGCCACTCCTGCTTCTTCGCGAGCTCGTAGAAGCGCAGGACGCCGGCGAAGCTGTCGCGCTCGCCGGGCGGGTTCTTAACGACCTGGGTCGCGGCCATGCGCGGAGATTATCGGCTGATCGCGCCGACTAAGCTCCGCGACGTGGAACTGAGGCGCTGGCCGCGCAAGAACGACGCCGAGTCGATCCGCGCCCGCCAGGAGGCGCTCGACGGTCGAGTCGACGGGGAGGTCTTCGAGCACGACCTGACGCCGTGGGCCAGTGCGCAGGAGGCTCTGACGGGCGTCTCCGTGATCCCGACCGCGGTGATCGGGCCGCTGACGATCTCGCTCGGCGAGTACGAGTTGACGGAGCCCGACGGTGAGCTCGTCGAGCGCGGGCGGTCGACCGACGAGGTCTTCGTGCCGCTCGCGCACACCGAAGGGTCGATGTCGGACTCGCTCTACCGCGGAGCGCGGGCTGCCGCCGAGTCGGGCGGCTTCCGGACGGAGGTGCTCCGTGACCGGATCACGCGCGCGTCCTGCTTCGTCTGCCGTTCGGTCGAGGAGGCAGCCGCGCTCGCGCGCTGGATCGGAGGCGAGCTGCCGCGCATGCGCGAGTGGCTCGCCGGGCGCGACGAGCCCTGGATCTCGAAGTGGGCGAAGCTGCGCGAGGCCGAGACGCATGTCGTCGGGCCGATGTGCCACGTCATGTGGGCGTTCACGACCGGCGACGCGGTCGGCGCGAACATGATGACCCGCAACGCCTACGCGCTGAACATGGGCTACGTCATGGAGCACGCGCCGACGAAGCCCGAGCGGGCGATCCTCGAGGCGAACATGGGCGGCGACAAGAAGCCGTCGCACCGGTACTTCGAGCGCGGCGGGCACGGGAAGACGGTGCTCGCCGAGGCGACGTTGAGCGAAGAGGCGGTGCGGCGGGTGCTGCGGACGACGATCGACGATCTGCTCGAGCTCTCCTGGGCCGGGACGCACGGAGCGGTCGCGTCGGGCATGCAGTCGGTCGCGTTCACGCCGGCGACGGCGATCGCCGCCATCTTCACGGCCACGGGTCAGGACATCGGCATGGTCGGGACGAGCTCGATGGCGCACGGCGCCGGGCGGCGGGTCGAGGGCGGCCTCAACTGCTCGATTCGACTGCCCGGGCTCGAGGTCGCGACCGTCGGCGGCGGGACGACGCTCCCCTACGCCCGCTCGTGGCTCGCGCTGATGGGCTGCGCCGGCGGCGGCAAGGTCTACCGCTTCGCCCAGATCGTCGCTGCGGCCACGCTCGCGCTCGAGATCTCCGCGTCGGCGTCCATGGCCACGTCCGGCTCGGAGAACTTCTTCAAGGCGCACTTCGAGCGCGGCGGCTTGCGCTGAAGATCCCGCCGCACCACGACCCCGCGTGCTTCGGCTGCGGCGAGAGCCCGATCGGTCTGCGCCTGCCGCAGCCCGAGGAGGAAGGCGCCGACCGCTACGAGACGATGTTCTCGTTCGACGAGCGCCACCAGGGAGGCCCCGGGCTCGCTCACGGCGGCATGGTGGCCGCGCTCCTCGATGAGGCGTGCGGCCTCGTCGCGACCTGGTACCGCTTCCCGTCGGTCACGGGCCGCCTATTCGTCGACTACCGCCGACCGGTGCCCATCAACCGGCCGCTCGTCGTGCGGGCGCGTGTCGAGGATGCGAAGGGGCGCCGCGTGCACGTCCGCGGCGACCTCGCCGAGGGAGACGAGGTGCTCGCCGAAGCGCGCATGGCGTTCGTGCACGTGCCGCTCGAGCACTTCCTGACGACGCCCGAAGGCCGTGCCGCGGGCGAGGCCTGGCGCAAGCGCCTCGCAGCCGAGAGCTGAGCGCCGCAAAAGCCCTGGAACTCTCAGGTCCAGGCGTGTGACGGTCGATACAAAGACGAATGGTTCTGCGGTTTGCCCTCCTCGCGGCCGCCGTCGCGGCGACCCTCGCCTTCGTGCAGCAGCGCGAAGTCCTGAAGAACGCCGGCCTGACCGGCTACTGCACGACGATCGCGACGCCGCGGGGCCAGACCGGCCACTGGCACGCGTGCCGGCCCGGGAAGCTGACGGGAACGCCCGAGCTCTCGAAGCAGTCGTGCAGCCGGGCGGGTCGTTCCGGCACGGTCGAGTTCTGGCGCTGCGAGACCGAGCTCGCGCCGAACGCGGCGCGGCAGTAGTCAGGCCGGGCGGCGAGAGCGCGCGAGCGCCACGCTCGACCGTACGGCGGCGAGTGGGTGACGCGCACGCACGAGGAGCGCCATCGCGACCAGGCCGCCGGCCGTGTTGACGATCGTGACGGCGAGCTGCAGGCCGACGGAGAACGAGATCGCCTGCGCGACGCTCGCTACACCGTGGAGAACATAGGCGGCCAGGACCTGCTGGGTGCCCCCACCACCGGGTATCGGAACTGCGGTCGCGAGCCCGTTCAGCACTACGAGCAGCATCGCCGTCTCGATGCCGACGTGAATATGGAAGGCCGCGAGCACGAGGAACACGACGCCGAGGCGGCAGAGCCACGCCCCGAGCTGGAGCGGGACGACCGTGGTCAGGTAGCGCCGCGGCGCGCGCACGATCGCCAGGCCCTGGACGACATGGTCGAGCGCCGAGCGCACGAGACCCGGTCGCACCACGAACGCCACCAGTAAGCCGACCGGGACGAGGCCGGCAAGCACGAGCCAGAGCGCGTCCACGGAAGGCACCGTGGGCAGCGCGGGCAAGACGCCGAACGCCCAGAGCCCCGAGACGAGAGTGCCCGAGATGACGCCGTCGAGCATCAGGAGAACCGAGAACGAGGCCGCGATCGTCGCGAGCGTGGAGCCGGCGATGCACGTCCGGACGAGCAGGATCTTGGCCGCGTCCCCGCCGCGCGCCGGCGTGAACGCGTTCAGCGCCGAGCCGGCGGCGTACGAGGCCGCGACTGAGACGACCGGCACCTGCCGGTCCGCGTACGCAGCCGCGAGCACGTTGCGCCAGACGAGCGAGCGCAGGACGAGGCTCCCGAGCTGGAGGGCGAGCGCCGGAAGCAGGAAGCGCGCGTCGAGGTCCTCGACGTGATTCATGCCGGCCGCGAGGGTCGCGGCGATGTGGTCGAGGAGCGTCACAGGGAAGGGACATCGGGCAGGGAGCCGGTCGACTTGAGACGCGCCTGACCCATGAGAGTTAGGCGCGCCGGTCCGTGCGGCCTACGCGTCCGGCACGCCGGGAAGCTCCTGCTCCAGCTCGAGCACGGGGGCGAAGAGGTCGCCGTCGCGCTCGATGCGCGCGAGGACGTCCGAGTGGAGGAACGTCAACCGCCCGCTCTCACCGCTGTCCGCCGCCTGCTCCACCTCCGCCCACTCGACCGGCGTGGCCACGGTCGGCCACGGCAGGCCTCGCAACGAGTAGGGCGCGACGGTCTGGCGCGTGGCGTCGTTCTGCAGCCAGTCGACGTAGACCTTGCCCGACCGGTGCCGCTTGGCCATCTCCGCGACGACCTCGTCCGGCCGGCTCTCGCCGAGCGCTCGTGAGACGAGCCGCGCGAAGCGCTTCGTGTGCTCCGGGTCATGTGGCGAGCCGAGCGGAACGTGCACGTGCAGGCCCAGTGACCCCGACGTCTTCGCGAAAGACTCGAGGCCGAGGCCCGCGAGCACGTCACGCAGCTCGATCCCGACCCGGGCGCAGTCGACGAGATCTGCGGGTGGCCCGGGGTCGAGGTCGAAGACGACCTGCGTCGGTCGGCGGGGCGCGGTCACGTCCCACAGAAACGGGTGCAGCTCGATGGCGCCCTGGTTCGCCGCCCAGACGAGCGACGGCAGGTCGTCGACGACGCAGAAGCGAAGCTGCCGACCGCCCCGCCCGCTTGTCTCGAAGACCGTCAGCCACTCGGGCTCGCCTCGGCACTCGTTCTGGTGCCAGCTGACGCCGTCCACCCCGTCCGGGAACCGCCGGAGAGTCACCGGGCGGCCGCGCAGGTGCGGCAGCAGCGTCGGTGCGATGCGGATGTAGTAGTCGAGCAGGTCCCGCTTCGCGAGCCCGGCCTCGGGCCAGAGCACCTTGTCGAGGTTCGTGACCGGCACACGACGGCCTTCGATCTCGAGCGCGCTCACGCCGGCGGCAGCAGCTGCGTGACTTCGACCGCTGGTGACTCCAGCTGCTCGAGCGCGCACGAGTGCGGATCGCGGTCCGGCCGCCACCGGCGAAACCGAGCGGGGTGACGGAAGCGATGGTCGTCCAGCTGGTCGTACAGCACCTCGCAGACGAGCTCCGGAGCGACCGGCGTCCAGTCCTGTTCCATCTCGCCGGGCACCCAGCGGCCCGCGGCGCCCCTCAGGCGCCCGATCGCGCTGCCGCCGAGGAGGAAGCCGCGCTCCCACGGGTGGCCCTCGAGCGGCACGACGCGAGGCTCGAGCTCCTCGAGCAGGCTCCGCCGCGCCGCCTCGCTGAACGACGATGCGACGCCGACGTGGTGCAGCTCGCCCTCGTCGTCGTAGAGGCCGAGCAGCAGCGAGCTCGGCAGCGGCTGGGCGACGAGCCAGCGAAAGCCCGCGACGACGCAGTCCGCGGTGCGCTCGCGCTTGACCTTGACCATCCGCCGCTTGCCCTCCTCGTAGCGGAGGTCCGCGTCCTTCGCGACGACGCCGTCGACCCCGCTGCCCGCGTCAAGCCAGCGCTCGGCTTGCTCGACGTCCGCCGTCAGCGGCGTGAGCAGCAGCGGCGAGCGCGCGTCCGCGAGGAGGCGCTCGAGCAGGCGCCGCCGGTCGCGGAACGGTTGCCCCCGCAGGTCGTCGTCGCGCAGCGCGATGAGGTCGAACGCGACGAAGAGGGCGGGAGTCTCGCGCCGCAGGCGTGCGACGCGCGAGGCCGCTGGATGCAGTCGCCCGAGCAGCGCCGTGAAGTCGGGCTGTGAGCCCGAGAGCGCGAGGATCTCGCCGTCGAGGACGAAGCGTTCGGTCGGCAGCCCGAGCAGCGCCTCGACGAGCTCCGGGAAGTAGCGCGCCAGCGGCCGCTGATTGCGGCTGCGGAGATCGACGTCCTCACCCGAGCGGAAGGCGAGGCCGCGGAACCCGTCCCACTTCGGCTCGTAGAGGTAGCCGTCGCGCGGGAGCTCGCGTTGTAGCCGCGCGAGCATCGGCGCGACGGGTGGCTGCACGTGACTCACGAACTCTGTCTACCCATCGAGGGACAGCCCGAAGAGGCGCGGACCGGATTCGAACCGGTGTACGGGGCTTTGCAGGCCCCTGCCTAACCTCTCGGCCACCGCGCCGGGTGGACGCATGGTATCCCCGCTCGACGGGTAGCCTCGAAGCGGAGATGGCGCAACAGAGCCTGCTCGACGACACCGCAGCGCCGCTCGTCCCCGACCGGCTCTCGCTGAAGGCGCTCCGCGACGCTGCTTCCGGATGCAAGGCGTGCGACCTCTGGAAGACCGGGACGCAGACCGTCTTCGGCGAAGGACTGACGAAAGCGGAGGCGATGTTCGTCGGCGAGCAGCCCGGCGATCAGGAGGACAAGGCCGGCAAACCGTTCGTCGGCCCGGCCGGGAAGCTGTTCGACCGGGCGCTCGAGGAGGCCGGCATCGACCGCTCGCTCGCGTACGTCACGAACGTCGTCAAGCACTTCAAGTGGCAGGCGCGCGGGAAGCGGCGCATCCACCAGAAGCCGAACTGGGCCGAGATCACCGCGTGTCGCCCGTGGCTGGACGCCGAGCTCGCGGTCGTGAAGCCGCGTGTTCTCGTCGCCCTCGGCGCGACCGCCGCGCAGGCGCTGCTCGGCCGCGACTTTCGCGTCACGAAGCACCGCGGCGACCCGGTTCCCTCCGACCTGGCCCCAGTCGTCATCGCCACGGTGCACCCGTCGTCGATTCTCCGGGCCGACGACCGCGAGACCGAGTTCGCGGCCTTCGTCAGCGACCTGGAGACGGTCGCGGCGCACCTCTGAGTCAAGCCTCGAGACGAACGAGCCGAAATAGACACCGGTGGGCGCGTCCCGTCCCTCTCGGCCAAAGTAGCGTGCACCCGTGAACGACAGCGACCTCGTCCGCAAGGCTGAGCTGGCAGAGCTCCTGCTCCACGCCGCGCGGCAGCTCGGCGAGAGCCTCGAGCCGCGCCGCGTGTACGAACGTTTCCACGAGCTCCTCGCCGACGTCGTTCCGCACGACGGCATCGTCATCTCCTCCTACGACGACCGCGACGACCTCATCCGTTGCGAGTACGCCTGGAGCGACGGCAACGTCGTCGACCCGACGAAGCTGCCGCCGCTGCCGCTGAATCGAGCGGGCGGCGGCATGCAGAGCCGCGTGATCGTCAGCGGCGAGCCGGAGCTGTTCAACGACGTCCCCGAGCGGGTCGAGGGCGCGGGTGAGTACTACAACGTCGACAGCGAAGGCAAAGTGGCCAAGATCCCCGAGTCCGGACCGGCCGGGACGAGCGCGGCGATGATGGTTCCGGTCAAGGACGAGGGCCGCGTCGTCGGGGTCGTCCAGCTGATGTCGGATCGCGGGCAGTACACGCACGACCAGCTCGAGATCTTCGACGGCCTCGTCGCGCAGATGGGCGCAGCCGTCCGCAACGCGCGGCTCCAGCAAGAGCGCCGCCGTCTGGAGTCGGCCGAGGCGGCCGCACGCGCCGTCGCCGCCGAACGCGAGCAGGCGGCACAGGTGCTGCACGCCCTCGGCGACGGGACGTTCTTCGTCGACCGGGAGCGGATCGTCCGCCTCTGGAATCGTGCCGCGGCGCTCGTGACGGGCATGAGCGACGAGAAGGTACTCGGCCGGCCGCTCGAGGACGTGATCCCCGAGTGGCCTGCGCTCGCAGCGCGGATCCCCGTCGTCGAGGAGGGTGCCGCGGCCCCCGCCGTGACGCTTCCACTCGAGGTCGAAGGCCGCGACCTCTGGCTGTCCTTCGTCGCGGTCGGCATCGCCGACGGGATCGTCTACGCGTTCCGCGACGTGACCAGCGAGCGCAGGCTGGAGGACGAGAAGAGCGACTTCATCGCGACGATCTCGCACGAGCTGCGTACGCCGATGACGGCCGTCTACGGCGCCGCGGTCACGCTCAGCCGCCGCGAGCAGGAGCTCGGACGCGACGAGCGGCGGATGCTGATCGACATGATCGAGACTCAGTCGGCCCGGCTGAGCCACATCACCGAAGAGGTCTTACTGGCGAGTCAGCTCGATCGCGGCGAGCTTCGCCTGGAGCGCGAGCCCGTGCCGATCGCCGAGCTCATCGAGCAGACCGTGGAGACGATGCGTGCGCAGCTCCCCGCATCGAAGACGATCGACGTCGACGTATCCGACGAGATCGGAGCCGCCTCTGGTGACAGCGACCGCCTGCAGCAGGTGCTCGTCAACCTCCTCGACAATGCGATCAAGTACGGCGGCGACCGCGTCCAGGTCCGCGCCGACAGGGCGAACGGCAACGTCCGGATCCTCGTCGCCGACACCGGGCGCGGCATCAGCCCCGCCGACCGGGCGCGGATCTTCGAGAAGTTCTACCGCGCCGACCCGCAGCTGGCGCGGGCACCGAGTGGCACGGGCCTCGGACTCTACATCTCGCGGGAGCTGACCGAGCGCATGGGCGGCCGGCTCGAGCTCGACCCCGACGCAGGCGCTGGCGCCGGCGCGACGTTCATCGTCCAGCTGCCGAGGGCCTAGCTCGCCGCCAGGCCGGCGACCGTCGCAGGTAGGCCGTTCCAGGAGCCAAGCGCGGTGAGCTCGCCTCCCTCGACAGCCCAGCCGTAGACGCGACCCGCGTCTGCATCGATCGCGTACAGGAAGCGCTCGTCCGCGCTCAGGTCCTCGTCCCGCAGTCCGGGCTGCCCCTCGACGGCCGCTCCGGCGACGGCAGCGGCGAGCACGAGCGTGCCGTCTGCGTCGACGGCGTAGCGAGATACGGCTCCGTCGGCGAAGTTCGTCGTGAAGACGTAGCCGTCACTGGTCGCCACAGCCCAGCAGATCTCGCTCCGGCCATTGCCGACCGACCGCGAGACCGGCTCCAGCGAGGTCCCTCTGAGGAGGTAGGACGAGGCTGCAGCCCTGCCGGTCTCCGCGCCGAACGCTTCGGTGACGACGAGCGCGCCGCCGCGAGCGAACGCGAAACCGTACGGCGTCGGGCCGGCCGAGGGCGAAACCGTCGGCTCACCGAGGCGGGCTTCACCGTCGACGGGGACGAGCACGATCGAGTTCGAGGCTCGGTCGGTGACGACGAGCGCCGAGCCGTCGGGCGAGAACCCCACCTGGGCGGGGTCGGCACCGGCGGAGAGCTCACGCTGCGACTCGGTCAGCGCGACGAGACCGCCGTCCTCGAGCCGGAAGCCGGCAAGCGCTGGCGGTCCGGTATTCAAGGCGTAGACGAGGCCGTCGTGCTCCGCGACGCTCTTCGGAGCCCCGCCGCCGCTGGAGAGCGTGTCGAGCAGCGAGAGGCCCTCGCCGCCGACGGTGAAAGCCGTGAGCTCGTCGCTCCCTGCGTTCGTCACGAGCAGGTGGGCGCCGTCCTCGCTGAGAACGACCGAGCCCTGGGACGTGAGGTGCGGCGACCCGTCCCCGCTGCCACCCGTGGAATAGCTCTCCGCTTGCGACAGCTGCCCATTCGAGTTGCGGGACAAGGCGAGCACGCGATTGCCCTCGGCCTCGTTCGTCTGGACGAAGACGGCGCCGTCCCCCGATCCGAGCTTCTCGTGCATGGCTGCTCCTCCTGGTCGACTCGTGGCCCTTTCTGAGAGGCTGTGCGTCGTGGGCATCATCTCGCGAGGCTTCAGGGGGCGACGCCGCGACGACGTGCCGCCAGACCGAGTTCCGCCCGGCCAGTACGTGACGGACGACTTCCCGGTGCTGTCCGCGGGACCGACGCCGCGGACGCCCCTGGAGCAATGGGACTTCACGATCGTCGGGGAGGTCGACGAGCCCCGGCGCTGGACGTGGGACGAGTTCCGCGCGCTGCCGAGCGAGACGCTCACGAAGGACATCCACTGCGTGACCAAGTGGTCGAAGCTCGACACGACCTGGGAAGGCGTGGCCGTCGACACGTTGCTCGCGGACGTCGAGACCGCCGCGGAGTACACGCTCGCCTTCTGCGACGGCGGCTACACGACGAACGTGCCGCTCGAGGACCTCACGGCCGGCAAGGCCTGGATCGCGTTCGCGTACGACGGCGAGCCCCTCGATCCCGAGCACGGTGGCCCCGCGCGGCTGCTCGTCCCGCACTTGTACTTCTGGAAGAGCGCGAAATGGGTGCGGGGGCTACGACTGATGAACGCGGACGCGCCCGGCTTCTGGGAGACGAACGGTTACCACCTCTACGGCGACCCATGGAAGGAACAGCGCTACTGGGGCGACTGACCTGGCGCGTGGCCACGGTCGCAGACGTCCGCCCCGAGACGCCACGCGTCAAGACCGTCGTCTTCGACGTCCCCGGCTGGGAAGGTCACCGCGCCGGGCAGCACGTCGACGTCCGCTTGACGGCCGAGGACGGCTACCAGGCGCAGCGCAGCTACTCGATCGCGTCCGCGCAGGACGAGTCGCGCGTCGAGCTCACCGTCGAGCGCATCGACGACGGCGAGGTCTCCCCGTACCTCACGGAGGATGCAATGTCGGGCGACCAGGTCGAGATCCGCGGGCCCGTCGGCGGTTACTTCGTCTGGGACCCGGCCGCCGGGGGCCCCGTGCTGCTCGTCGGCGGCGGCTCAGGAGTCGTGCCGCTGATGGCGATGGCCCGCCAGCGGGCGGCGAACGGGGACGACGTCCCGACGACGCTGCTCTACTCCGCGCGGACGTGGGACGACGTCATCTACCGCGACGAGCTCGGGCGACTGGCGGGCGACGGGCTCGACGTCGTCTACACGCTGACGCGCGAGCAGCCCGAGGGGTGGCAGGGGTATGCGCGGCGCGTCGATCGCGACCTGCTCGGCGAGGTCGCACCCGAAGGCCTCGCGCTCGCGTTCGTCTGCGGCCCGACGCCGTTCGTGGAGAGCGTCGCCGAGGCGCTCGTCGACCTCGGCCACGAACCGGCCCGGATCAAGACCGAGCGCTTCGGCCCGACTGGAGGCTGAGATGGACGAGTTGCGACTGGACGGCAATGCAGCAGCAGGAGCCCTGCGCGAGGTGTTCGCGGCCGAGGTGACGACGGCCGTCGGCACGTGCGGGAGCTGTGGCGCGACGGATGAGGTCGGCGCGGTGCACGTCTACATGGCGGCGGGGATCGTGCTCCGCTGTCCCCACTGCGACGCGGTTCTGATGCGGATTGTCGAGGCCGGCACGCGGGTCTGGATCGACCTCAGCGGCGTGCGCTCGCTCGAGCTGACGCCTTCCTGACCCGGCGGAAAACCGAAGCGGGCCGCCGCGCGTAGTAGCCGGGCGACCACTTAGTCCATCCAGGGGAGGGGTCTTCACATGCAAAGCAAGTCCTCATGGCGATCGCGCGCGCTCGTGATCGCCGTCGTCGTGCTCTTCGGGGCGCTGGGAATCGCTACCGCCGCCACGGCGGCGGTCGAGACGTTCCACCGCTTCGAGGCTGTCGCGACGGCGAACTACACGATCACTGAGACGTGCCCGAACGGGTCTACGGTCACCAAGCGCGTGCAGGTGATCGGCGGCCACGAGGAGGAGCAGGAAGACGGCGTCACGACGCTCGACCACGACTTCCTCACGGTTCGGCTTTTCGGCTTTAACTGCGACGGCAGCTTCCTGAACGACCGCGGCACGACGAACAACGCCGAGTTCACCCACTCACCGTCGCTCCAGACTGCCCACGTGAGCGGGACGCTCACGACGAACGGTGGACGGACCGTCACGGTCGACGTGGCCTGGGACGGCACGGGCCCCCTTGAGGCGACGAGCAACACGACGACCTTCGACGGCTTCACCGGCCATTTCACGGGGATGCGGCGCGACGCCGTCGCCACCGGCACCGTGGTCGTCAACGGCCAGACGCTGGTCGACGGCTCGACGACGAACGCCGAGATCGAGACGCTCGAGGACAACAACATCCGCCACAACTAAGCGCGCGGAACCGGAGGCCCCGCCCGAGACCCGGGCGGGGCCTTCCCTAATCGGGCCGTCAGCCCTTATTCTCAGCCGTCCAGACGCGCGCGGAGCGCGTAGCGAAAGGAGGCTGCAATGGAGTGGGCGGCACTGATCAGCTGGCTCGTGACTGCAGGGGGAGGTTTCGTGCTCCTGGCTATCTGGCTTCGAAACGGCGGCATGCGCCAGCGGTCGCCGGGGGAGATCAGGCCGTTCCTCATCCTCGGCCACTTCGCGCTCGCCGCGACCGGGCTCGTGCTCTGGATCATCTACGTCGCAAGCGACAGCGACGCGCTCGCCTGGATCGCGTTCGTCATCCTCCTAGTCGTTGCCGTACTGGGCTGGACGATGTTCGCAATCTGGTATCAGCGCCGGCAGCGCG
>DASQWH010000023.1:0-4634 GCA_035640335.1 Gaiellaceae bacterium
CGGCCTGGGCGTGCCGTTCCTCGACCTGATCCAGGAGGGCACCCTTGGCCTGAACCGCGCCGTCGAGAAGTTCGACTGGCGCCGCGGGTTCAAGTTCTCGACCTACGCCACCTGGTGGATCCGCCAGTCGGTGCAGCGCGCAGTGGCCAACCACGCGCGCACGATCCGCGTGCCGGTGCACGTCGTCGAGCGGCAGCAGAAGCTCTCGCGCGCGGCGCGCCGGCTCGAGGTCGAGCTGGGTCGCGAGGCGACGAAGGATGAGCTGGCCGAGGCGACCGGGCTGCCGATGCAGCACGTCGACGAGGCGCTCGGCGCCGCGCACGCGTCCGTCTCGCTCAACCAGACGGTCGGCGCGGACGACGAGGGCGAGCTCGGAGACCTCTTCGCGGACCGCGAGGCCGCCGACCCGTTCGACGAGGCCGAGGAGTCGCTACGCCGCCAGGGCGTCCGCAAGGCGCTCGATGCGCTGCCCGAACGGGAGCGGCGCATCCTCGAGCTGCGCTTCGGCTTCGAGGGCGAGCCGTGGACCCTCGAGGCGATCGGCCACGAGCTCGACCTGACGCGCGAGCGGGTGCGTCAGCTCGAGGCGCAGGCGCTGGCGCGGCTGGCCGCGCTCCGCGAGCTGAGCTCGGTCGCGGCCGGCTAGTCCAGCTCCCCTGGCGAGTGGTTCGAGAAGCACGTCTCGAATCGGTGGCCTCCGGGCTCGCCCCGGTGAGCGCCGGCTGGTTCGTCGTCAACGCTCGCGACGCCGCGTGGGTGAACAACGACCGCACCGGCGGTGTCTGCATCTTCGAGTCGGACGACTTCGTCCTTCGCGACCGCCCGGACCTCGAGGAGTACGTGAAGCCGCAGGCGGGCTTCGCGATCCGCGTCGTCTCGCCGGGCCAGCCGACGGGCCGCTTCCACGCCGAATCGGTGCAGGAGGACTTCCTCGTCGTCGCCGGCGAGTGCATCCTGATCGTCGAGGACGAGGAACGACACCTGCGCACCTGGGACTTCGTGCACTGTCCGCCCGGAACTGCGCACACGTTCGTGGGAGCCGGGGACGGGCCGTGCGTGATCGTCTGCGCGGGAAACCGCGACTTCGACGACGAGACCTTCTGGCGCGAGTACCGGCCGTCGGAAGCCGCGCGACGCCACGGCGCGAGCGGTGACGACGAGCCCCCTCCGGCCGAAACCTGGAAGGTCGAGCGGCCGGCGCCGTGGGCCGAGCTCCCGTGGAGCTAGTCGCGGCTCGGCGTAACTAACCCTTTCGCCTGCTCGCAGTCTTAATAGACTGCCGTGGCCGTCCGCAGTGGGCGGCTGCATGGGAAAGGAGCAGAGGTGAGGGGTATTGCAGTCAAAATTGCCCTCCTCCTCGCCGCCTGCCTCGTCACGCTCGGTGTCGCGGGATCAGGCAGTGGGAGAGGGACGCTTGTCTTCGGAGGCTCTGCGGATCCGACGTACCTGGATCCCGCGCTGGTCTCCGACGGTGAGTCATTCCGCGTAACCGAGCAGATCTACGAGGGTCTTGTCCAGCTCGTGCCCGGCAAGACGACGATCAAGCCTGAGCTTGCGCGGAGCTGGAAGATCTCCAAGGACGGGAAGACGTACACGTTCTTCCTGCGCCGAGGCGTGAAGTTCCACGACGGAACCCCGTTCAACGCGGCGGCCGTCTGCGCGAACTTCAACCGCTGGTTCAACTTCAAAGGCCCGTTCCAGGACGCCTCCGCGACGTTCTACTACCAGAGCATCTTCACCGGGTTCCGTCGCAACGAGAGCAAGGATCTCGGGAAGCCGCTCTACCGGAGCTGCCGTGCAAGAGGGGCAGCCACCGCGATCATCCGCCTGACGCGCACGAACGGCCCGTTCCTGCCGTCGCTCTCGCTGTCGGCGTTCGCAATGCAGAGCCCGACGGCAATGCGGCGCTACGGCGCGAACCAGGGCGAGCTGCGCAGCGGCGTGTTCCGGCCGACCGGCTCGTATGCCTTCGAGCATCCGACCGGCACCGGGCCGTTCCGGTTCGTCTCGTGGAAGGTCGGTGAGAAGGTCGAGCTGGCCGAGTACAAGGGCTACAAGGGCGACAACAAGGCGAAGCTCGCCCGCGTGATCATCCGCCCGATCTCGACGGCGACCGGCCGCCTGCAGGCGCTCCAGGCCGGCGAGGTCAACGCGTACGACCTGGCCGATCCGGCGCACCTCAGCACGATCCGCTCGAACTCGAGCCTGAAGGTCATCAACCGGCCGTCGTTCAACGTCGCCTACGTGACAATCAACGCGGCGAAGCCGCCGATGGACAAGCTGAACGTCCGCAAGGCGGTCGCGTACGGGCTCGACCGCAACCGCGTCGTCCAGTCGTTCTACGCCGGACGTGCCGTGGTCGCACACGAGTTCATGCCGCCCGGCCTGCTCGGCTACAACCCGAGAGTGACGAAGTACCCGTTCAACCCTGAGCGGGCAAAGTCGCTTCTTCGCGCAGCCGGTCTCACGCTGCCGGTCGAGATCGACTTCTGGTACCCAACGAACATCTCTCGGCCGTACATGCCGAACCCGAAGCTCAACTTCGAGGCCTTTGCAGCCAGCCTCGAGCAGTCGGGCTTCAAGGTGAACGCGCACAGCGCCCCGTGGCGACCCGACTACGTCGCCAAGGTCAACGAGGGCTCGGCGGGCCACCTGAACCTGATCGGCTGGTCGGGCGACTACGGCGACCCGGACAACTTCGTGGGCACCTTCTTCCAGGACTACAACCCGCAGTTCGGCTTCCGCAACGCGAGGATCACGCGGCTGCTGAACCAGGGCGAGGCTGAGTTCAACCTGAAGAAGCGGGCGGCCATCTACCGGGCCGTCAACCGCGAGATCATGAACTTCGTCCCGGGCGTCCCGTACGCCCACACGCGACCCGCTCTCGGCATGCAGAAGCGGGTGCAGAACTACATCGCGAGCCCGACCGGGAGCGACAGGTTCTTCCCGGTCTCGCTCGGAGGGCAGTAGGAGCTAGCGAACCGAGTTAGCCGGCGGACGACCTAGATGCTGCGTTACGTCGTCCGCCGGCTGCTCCTTCTCGTCCCGATCCTCTTCGGGCTCTCCGTCCTCGTCTTCTTCTGGGTGCGGGCCCTGCCGGGGAGCCCCGCCGAGTCGCTGCTCGGAGAGCGTGCGACTCCCGAGCTCGTCCAGGCCTACAAGGAGCGCTACGGGCTCAACGACCCGATCTACAAGCAGTACTGGAGCCAGGTCAAGAGCTGGTCGAAGGGTGACCTGGGCACGTCGGTCGCCACGCACCGCCCGGTGTGGGAGGAGATCAAGGACCGCTTTCCGGCGACGATCGAGCTCGCCACCGCCGCACTGATCTTCGCCGTCGGGCTCGGGATCCCGATCGGCTTCATCGCCGCGAAACGCTACGGAGGACCCGTCGACCACGCGAGCCTGTTCGTCTCGCTGATCGGCATCTCCGTCCCCGTCTTCGTGCTCGGGATCATTCTCAAGTACCTCTTCTCGGTGCGACTCGGCTGGCTCCCGGGCACCGGGCGGATCGACGTCACCATCACGGCCGAGCACCCGACCGGCTTCTACGTCGTCGACGCGATCATCACGGGCGACTGGGCGACGCTGAAGGACGTCCTCAAGCACCTCGTGCTGCCGGCAATCGCGCTCGGCTCGATCCCACTCGCGATCGTCGCCCGTATCACGCGCGCCGCCGTGCTCGACGTGCAGAACGAGGACTACGTGCGGACCGCGCGGGCGAAGGGGCTGCCGCCGTTCATCGTCGACCGGCGGCACGTCCTCCGCAACGCGGCGCTGCCGATCTCGACCATCATCGGACTGCAGGTCGGGCTCCTGCTCTCCGGCGCCGTGCTCACCGAGACGGTCTTCTCGTACCCGGGCATGGGCCGCTGGCTCGCCGAGGCGATCTTCAACCGCGACTACTCGGTGCTGCAGGGCGGGATCCTGTTCGTCGCCTTCGTCTTCGTCTTCGTCAACCTCGCGGTGGACCTCGTCTACGCGTTGATCAACCCCAGGATCCGGTACTCGTGAGCGTTGCCGAAGCCGAAGTCCACGAGATTCAACTCGAGGCGCCGAGCGGGCTCTGGAGCGAGGCTTGGCGTCGGCTGATCCGGAATCCGGGCGCGATCGTCGGCTTCGTCTTCATCGCCGCGCTGCTCATCGCGGCCATCTTCGCTCCGCTGATCGCCCCACACGACCCGCTCGAGCAGGGCCTTCGAGGCAACCTGCTCAAGCCGGAGGGCCCGTCGAGCGATTACTGGTTCGGTCTCGACCGCCTCGGGCGCGACCAATTCAGCCGCGTCATCTTCGGAGCGCGGTACACGCTCCTGATCGGCGTCGTCGCGGTCGGGATCGGGCTGTCCATCGGGATGCTGATCGGCGCTGTCGCCGGCTTCTTCGGCGGCTTCGTCGATTCGATCCTCATGCGCTGCATGGACGTCATGCTCGCGATCCCGGGGCTGCTGCTCGCGATCGGGATCGCGGCGATGCTCGGCCCGGGCCTGAAGCAGGTGATCGTCGCCGTCGGCGTCGCGCAGGTGCCGATCTTCGCGCGGCTTTTGCGCGGCTCAATCCTTGCGCAGCGCGAGAACGACTTCGTACTCGCGGCCCGCGCGGTCGGCGTGCGCCGCTGGACGATCCTCTACTCGCACATC
>DASQWH010000024.1:0-6393 GCA_035640335.1 Gaiellaceae bacterium
CGCCGTCCGCACCTGGCCGAGGATCTCGCCCTCGCCCGGCACGAGCGAATCGAGCCCGGCCGCGACGCGGAAGAGGTGCAGCGCCGCAGCCTCGTCGTGGAGCCGGTAGAGCTCAGGTGTCGCCGCGAGCGCGTCGGCTGCCCGCGTCTCCGCCTCGTCCGCATCGAGATGCGCCACGTAGAGCTCGGTGCGGTTGCAGGTCGAGAGGCACACGACCTCGGCGTCTTCGCCCGCGAGTCGCTGCGCGAGCTCGGCCGCCGCGTCCCGGTCCAGAGCGACGCGCTCCCGCACCTCGACGGGCGCGACGCGATGCGAAGTGCCGACGAGGACGAGCCTCATGCGAAATGGGTGGCCGGGAGGCCGAATCGGAGGGCCACGACGAGCGCGAAGCCGGCAAGCGCGACGAGGGCCGCTCTGCGCCCGCGCCACCCGGCGCCGTAACGCAGCCCGAGGAAAGCGCCGTAGACGGCCCAGGTGAGCAGCGTGACGGCGATCAGCGGGTCGAGGTCCGACCGCTCACGGACGCGCGCGAACCCGGCCGCCATGCCGAGAGTGAGCAGCACGAGCGCGACCGTGATCGTGCGCGCGACGAGCGCATCGAGCGTCGCGAGCGACGGAGCGCGGCGGCTGAGAATCGAGCGGCTGCGCCGCTTGAGCTCTCGCTCCTCCCAGAGGTAGAGCGCGGCGAGCGCGGCCGCGAGCGTCAGTCCGGCGAACGCGGCGAGGACGAGCCCGACATGCGCGACGAGGAAGAACGTCGAGTAGCGCGTCTCGCCCGACGAGCCGACTCCGCCCGCGGCGTAGGAGACGGCGAGGAGCAGGGCGGCGAGGGGCATGACGACGAGCCCGAGGAGCCGGTAGCGCGGCCGGCAGCCCCAGATCAGGTAGGCGCCGACGACGAGCCAGACGAAGAGGTTGAGCGAGCCCGCCCAGCTGTCCCACGGAAAGCCTTCCGCGCGGATGGCCTGCGCGGCCAAGAGCGCCGTCTGCGCGAGCCAGCCGATCCGCACACCCCACGTCGCGAGGCGGCCGAGCCGCCCGGGGCTGCGCACGTCGCCCGCGTACGCGACCGCCGCCTCGCCGTACGCGAGCAGCACCGGCCAGACCAAGAGCTCAGCCACCGAGCTTCTCCCGGGCGAGCCGCGCGAGGTCGGTCAGCTCGTGCTCGAGCCGGCCGACCTTCAGCGCGATGATCACCACGTAGAGGAGCAGCGCCGCGAGGAAGACGAGGTAAGCGGCGGTGACGTACTTCTCGGCGGTCGTCACGCGAGCAGCTCCCGAAGGTCTCGGAGCGCCACATCGGCCCGCTTGCCCGCGAGCTCGGCGAGGTAGAGCGAGCCGGCGAGCGAGAGCATCCCGGCGAGGCAGACGCAGAACGCCAGGAACATCTCCCAGGGCAGGTTCGCGCCCTCGTGCGTGAAGACCGTCGGGTGGAGGATCGTCCCGGCGATCCGCACGGCGAGGAAGCTGACCGGGATCAGCGCGACGCCGAACAGGGCGTAGACGGCCGAGTTGCGCTCGCGCCGCGGCCCCGGCTCGGTCGAGTAGCGGAGCATGAAGTAGGCCGAGTAGAACAGGAAGACGATCAGGAACAGCACGAGCTGCCGCTCGCCCCAGCTCCACCAGTGGCCCCACGAGATCTTGGCCCAGATCGAGCCCGTGACGAGCGTGAGCAGACCGAAGATGACGCCCATGTGCACCGCGGTGTAGCTCTCGAGGTCGTAGCGCGAGTCCCGCGTCGAGAGCAGCCGGAAGGCTTTCCACGCGGCCCACGCGAAAGACGCGTACGCGGTCAGGGCGACCGGGACGTGGAGGTAGAAGATCTTCTGGCTGAAGCCCTGGTCGGCGTCCTCGGGTGCCCAGTACAACGCCAGAGCGATGCCGCCGACGAGCAGTCCCGCAGCGGCCAGCGCGAGCGTCGACGCACCTCGGCGGCCGCTTGCGACGCCGAAATCGAAGGCCGGGCCGGCTTTGCCGGTCCGGCCGTCTTCACTCAGTGACGACGTACTCAAAGCTTGCCCAGGAGAGAATCGCAAAAATGGTGTCGTAGAGCGCCAGGAAACCGAGGAACGAAGCGGGATTCCCGGCCAACGAGGCGCCGACGCCGCCGATCACGATCGGGATCGCGAGCGGCAGGAAGAGCAGGGGCAGAACGAGCTCGCGGGCGCGGCTCGCGGCCGCGACGGCGCTGAGCAGCGTGCCGACGGCGGCGATGCCGATGTCCGCCAGGGCGACGGCCACTACGAGCTCCCAGCCGACGGGGCCGAAGAAGAGCGCGAACGAGGGCAACGCGACCGCCTCCGCGACGACGAGGAACGCCACGACGCTGATGCACTTGGCAAGCCAGATCGCGCTGCGATCGCAGGGCGCGAGCACGAGCCCGTCGAGTAGGCCCTGGTCGCGCTCGGCGGCGAAAGCGCGCGTGAGGCCGAGGAGCGCGGTGAACACGATCGCGATCCACAGCAGCCCGGTCTCGGCGCGCTCCGACTCCTCGGCGGGCAGCGCGAAGTGGAAGACGACGAGCGCCGAGACGACGAAGAGCAGCATCGCGGGAAGCGTGTCGCGCGAACGGAGCTCGAGCAGCAGGTCCTTGCGCGCGAGCGCGGCGACGTCGGAGGCGTAGGTCATGCGAGAACGAGGCGGCCGGTCGCGAGGCTCTGTAGCGGCTCGGGGTCGTGGGTCGCGACGACGGCGGTACGGCCCGCCCGACGCTCCTCCAGCTCGCGCGCGAGCAGGTCGGCGCCTTCTGTGTCGAGCGCGGCGAACGGCTCGTCGAGCAGGTAGAGGGCCGGGTCGTGGAGGAACGTCCTGCAGAGCGCGAGCCGCTGGAGCATGCCCCGCGAGAACGTCGCCGTCCGTTCGTTGCGTGAGCGCCAGAGCCCGAAGCGCTCGAGCAGCATCCCGGTGCGCTCACCTCGGTCGGGGAGCCGGTAGAGGCGCCCGTACAGCTCGAGGTTCTCGAGCGCGGTCAGCTCGCGGTAGACGAGCGGCTCGTGCGCGAGGAACCCGACCTCGGCTCGGTCGATGTCGACGTCGAGCTCGCCGCCGGTCGGAGCAGCGAGGCCGGCGATGAGGCGCAGCAGCGTCGTCTTGCCTGCTCCGTTCGGCCCGGTTACAAGCAAGAACTCGCCCCGCGCGACGTCGAGGTCGAGCCCGGCGAGCACGCGCTTCTCGCCGAAGCGCTTCGAGAGCTGGCGCGCCCGGATCACGCTTCGAGTCTAGTTTCGGCTCCTAGAGCGAGTCGAACAGCACGAAGGCGAAGAAGGCGACGCTGATGACCCCGTTCATCGTGAAGAACGCGGTATCCAGCCGCCGCAGGTCGCCGGGCCGGATCAGCGAGTGCTCGTACAGGAGCAGGCCGGCGACGACGGAAACACCAAGCCAGTAGGCGACGCCAACGTCGAGCCCCAGCCCGGCGGCGGCGAGGAGGGTCACCGTCAGCGCGTGCAGCACACGGGCGCCCCGAAAGACGCCGTGCTCGCCGAACTGCGTCGCCCACGAGTGCAGGCCCTCGCGCCGGTCGACCTCGACGTCCAGAAGCGCGTAGAAGAAGTCGAATCCGGCCACCCAGGCCGCAACAGCCCCGCCGAGGAGCCAGGCCTCGAGCGGCAGCTCCCCGGTGATCGCGACCCAGGCGCCGACCGGCGCGAGCCCGTCGACGGCGCCCAGCCAGAGGTGCGACAGCCAGGTGAAGCGCTTCAGGTACGGGTAGACGACGAAGCCGGCCACCGGGATCGGCCAGAGCCAGCGGACGAGTGGGTCCAGTTGGAGCACGGCGACGAGGAAGAGCGCGAGCGACGCGACGCAGAAGGCGAGCACCTGCGCGGCGCTCAACAGGCCGGCCGGGAGCTCCCGTCTTGCGGTGCGCGGGTTGCGCGCGTCGATCCCGGCATCGATCAGCCGATTAAGGCCCATCGCCAGCGAACGCGCGCCGACCATCGCGACCGTCACCCAGAGCAGGTCGTGCGCGCTCGGCACGCCGTCGACGGCGAGAAAGGCTCCCACGTACGCAAACGGCAGCGCGAAGACGGTGTGCTCGAGCTTCACGAGCGAGGCGAAGCGCCTCGGGTAGGCGGCGACGCTCACGTCTGGCGGTGGGCCGTCTCCTCCCCGGCGAGCAGTCGCAGCGCGTGCTCGAGCGCCGGCCGCAAGACCGCGAACCCGTCACGGACGCCGCCGCTCGAGCCGGGCAGGTTGACGACCAGCGTCTGCCCGCGCACGCCCGCGACACCGCGGGAGAGCAGGCCGTGCGGAGTCTTCGCGATCGAGTCGGCGCGGATCGCCTCGGCGATCCCCGGCGCGCCGCGCTCGAGCACGGACGATGTCGCCTCCGGAGTCACGTCACGTGGGCCGACACCGGTGCCGCCCGTCGTCAGGACGAGGCGGGCCTCCTCGGCCAGCTCCTCGATCGCCTCGGCGATCGCGGCGCGTTCGTCCGGCACGACACGGCGCACGACGTCGTACCCGTCGGCGCGCAGGAGCTCCTCCAGCAGGTCGCCGCTTGCATCCTCGCGCGTCCCCATGTCGACCCCGTCCGAGACGGTCAGGACGGCGGCCTTCATACGCGCGTCTTCGTCTTCTCGAGCAGCCGCAGGTCGGCCAGCACCATCCCGTCGTCGATCGCCTTCGCCATGTCGTAGACGGTCAGAGCAGCGACGGCCGCGCCCGTCAGTGCCTCCATCTCGACGCCGGTCTGAGCGGTCGTCTCGGCGGAGCACTCGACCTCGACGTCCGCCTCGCCCACCTCGAGCAAGACGTCGACGTGCGTCAGCGGCAGCGGATGGCAGAGCGGGATCAGCTCGCTCGTCTTCTTCGCCGCCATGATCCCGGCCAGCTGCGCCGCCGCGAGCGCGTCGCCCTTCGGCAGCTCGCGCAGGCTGCGCGCGGTCTCGGGCGCCATGCGCAAGGTCGCCCGCGCGACGGCCCGCCGCCGCGACACCTCCTTACCCCCGACGTCGACCATGCGCAGCCGGCCCTCGTCGTCGACGTGCGAGAGACCGCTCACGACGGCGCGCGCGCGGTCGCGTGGTCGAGGTCCTCGAGCTGAGTCTCGAGCCAGGCGGCGACGTCGTGCTCGTGCACGTGCTCTCGGATCGCGTCCAGGCGCGCACGCCGTTCGTCGCGCGGCATGACGAGCGCGGCGTGGATGGCGTCGGCCTGCGCCTCGACGTCGAACGGGTTGACGGTCAGCGCCCAGTCACCGAGCTCCTCGTGCGCGCCCGCGTTCTCGGAGAGGATCAGCACGCCGTCGCGGCCGTTGACGAGCGGCGCCTCCTTCGCGACGAGGTTGAGCCCGTCGTAGATGGCGTTCACGAGCAACGCGTCGTACTGCTTGTACGCGGCGACGGAGAGCGCGAAGTTGTCCTCGATGCGCAGGTCGATCGGGGTCCAGCCCTCCTGCTGGAAGCGATCGTTGACCGCCCTGGCGCCCCGCTGGATCGCGCCGAGGTACTCGGCGTACTCGGGGATGTCTTGTCGAGATGGGTCGAGGAGGGCGAGCATCGAGACCCGCCGGTGCATCTCCGGATGCTTGTCGAGGTAGAACTCGAACGCGCGGAAGCCGCGGACGACGTTCTTCGACGGGTCCGTGCGGTCGACGCGCAGGACGAGGTACTCGGGCCGGCGCGCTACGAGCTCGGCCTCGAGCCGGCGCACCTGCTCGCTCTCGGCCGTCTCTTCGAACTCGCCGGGATCGACCGAGATCGGCCGCGCTTCGACGAATGTGCGCTGCTCGGCGTACTCGACGACGCTCTCGTCGAAGTCGCAATCGGCGGCGACGAGGTCGCGGCACGAGCGCAGGAAGTTCTGGCGCCAGCGGTTCGTGTGGAAGCCGACCACGTCGTTCGCGAGCAGGCCGGTGTGGATCGCGAGGCGGATCGTCTCTGGCAGCACACGCCAGAGGTCCGGCTCCGGCCACGGAACGTGCACGAAGTGGGCCAGCATCGCGTCCGGACGCTTGGCGCGCACGCGCCTCGGCGCCAGGTAGAGGTGGTAGTCGTGGAAGAAGACCGCGGAGTCCGGCTCGGCGTCGAGCTCCGCGACGACCGCGTCCGCGAAGGCGGCGTTGACCGCCACGTAGCCGTCGTCCCACGCGTGGTGCAGCCCCCGGTCGATGTCCGGCGCGTAGGCGAGCGCCCACAGATGGTGCTGGAGAAACCAGAGCGTCGGGTTCGAGACGACGTTGTAGAACCAGTCGTAGACCGCCTCGTCGTGGGCGACGAGCCGCAGGCGGTACGGCGACCCGTCGCGCGCGACTTCCTCGATCGCCTGGCCGCCCGCCTCGGCGGCCACGGCGCGGTCCTCGTCGCTCATCGCGCTCGCGATCCACGTCACGTCGTGGTGCGCGACGAAGCTCCGCAGCGCGGTCACGAGACCGCCGCCGCCGCGCCGTAG
>DASQWH010000025.1:0-13784 GCA_035640335.1 Gaiellaceae bacterium
CGTCATCCGCACGTACCTCGAGTGGATCCTGAGCCTGCCCTGGTCTTTGACGACGGAGGACGATCTCGACCTCGACCGCGCGCGCAAGGTGCTCGACGAGGACCACTACGACCTCGACAAGGTCAAGGAGCGGATCCTCGAGTACCTCGCCGTCTCGAAGCTCAAGAACGACCTCTCGGGGCCGATCCTCTGCTTCGTCGGGCCGCCGGGCGTGGGCAAGACCTCGCTCGGCCAGTCGATCGCGCGCACCCTCGGCCGAAAGTTCATCCGCATCTCGGTCGGCGGCGTGCGCGACGAGGCGGAGATCCGCGGCCACCGCCGCACCTACATCGGTGCGATGCCGGGCACGATCATCCGCGCGCTCCGCGACGCGGAGTCGAAAAATCCGGTCTTTCTCATCGACGAGATCGACAAGATGGGCGCCGACTTCCGGGGCGACCCGGCGAGCGCGATGCTCGAGGTGCTGGACCCCGAGCAGCACTCGACCTTCCGCGACCACTACCTCGACCTGCCGTTCGACCTCTCGAAGGTGCTGTTCATCTGCACCGCCAACCAGCTCGAGACGATCCCCCCGCCGCTGCTCGACCGGATGGACGTCATCCACCTCTCGGGCTACACCGAGGACGAGAAGCTCGGGATCGCGCGCAAGTACCTCGTCCCGAAGCAGCTCGAGGCACACGGGCTGAAGGCGTCGAAGGTGGCGATCACCGACAAGGCGCTCCGGCTCGTGATCCGCGAATACACGCGCGAGGCGGGCGTCCGCAACCTCGAGCGGCAGCTGGCGGCGCTCTGCCGCAAGGCCGCGCGCGGCTTCGCGGAGGGCAGCGAGGAGAAGGTCCGCGTCGACGAGCCGCGGGTGCGAGAGTGGCTCGGGCCGCGCCGCTTCGTCGGCGAGGTGCGCAAGCGCACTTCTGATCCAGGCGTCGCGACCGGCCTCGCAGTGACGGCCGTCGGGGGCGACGTGCTCTTCATCGAGGCGACGGCCTTCCCGGGCTCCGGCGGCCTCAAGGTCACCGGCCAGCTCGGCGAGGTGATGCAGGAATCCGCGCAGGCGGCCCATTCGTGGGTGCGCTCACACGCCCGCCAGCTCGGTCTCGCCCCGCAATGGTTCGAGGAGAACGACATCCACGTCCACGTCCCGGCCGGTGCCGTCCCGAAGGACGGACCGTCGGCCGGCATCACGATGGCCGTCGCGATCGTGTCCATCGCCAGCGGCCGGCCGGTCTCAGACGACGTGGCGATGACCGGCGAGATCACGCTCACCGGCCAGGTGCTCGGAATCGGCGGCGTCCGCGAGAAGGTGCTCGCCGCTCAGCGCGCCGGCGTGCACAAGGTCGTCCTGCCGAGCGAGAACGAGCCGGACCTCGAGGAGCTGCCCGAGGAGAGCCGCAAGGAGCTCGAGTTCGTGCTCGCCGACTCGCTCGACCAGGTGCTGCAAACCGCGTTCGACGGCCAGCTGCCGGAGGCCGCGAAGCCGCGCAGCCTCACGCGCGAGCGAAAAGCCGCGGCCTCAGCCTGAACGAACGGGCTCTCCGTTTGCGGGCCACGGCGGCGGGGTAGAGTCGCCGTGGAAACGCGACTGAAAGGACGAGACAGCTCATGGCGAAGCTGAAGGACCGAGCGATGGACCGGGCCTCCGACGTCAGGCCGTACTTCGAGCGTGCCCTCAAAGACGAGCGCGTGCGCGAAGACGTCAAGAGCGCGATCGCGACGGCCCGCGAGATCTACGACCAGCTGATCGGCGGACGGGCGCTGACCTCGGCGGCCGCGCGCGTCGCCAGCGACAAGGAAATCCAAGAGAGTCTGCGCGACGCGATCGACGACCTGCGCGACGCCGCCGACCGCATCCAGGGCAAGGACTCGCACAAGGCGCGGAACACGACGCTCCTCCTGACGGGGATCGCCCTCGGCGTCCTCTTCAACCCTGTCACCGGGCCGGGCACGCGCCGGTGGCTGCAGGAGACGCTCTTCGGCTCCGGCGAGGAGTTCGAGTACCGCCAGGAGTCGAACTCGAGGTAGCCCGCTAGGGGATCTGGGCGAGCGTCTTGCGGCTCCTCCGCAGGACGCGCTGTAGCGAGCCGGGGTCGAGCCCGTCGGCGCTCGAGATGTCGGTGGACGAGAGCAGGATCGCGCCCGGCTTCGGCGCGCGGCTCGACGCCGCGACCGGTGGCGCCCACCCCGCCACCGCGGCGAACTCGACGTCCTTCAGGCGCTTCCACGCCAGGAGATACGGGTAGGGCCTGACCGCTCCGTCGTAGCCCTGGTACAGCAGCCCGACGGGATGGATCTCGAAGTGCAGGTGGTACGGCGTGCCTTCCGCGTCGCCGGTGTTGCCGACGAAGCCGATCACCGTCCCGGCCTTTACCTCGGTGCCGTTCACGGCGGCGGGCGAGTAGGCCGAGAGGTGGGCGTAGTAGAACTCGTTCCCGGCGCGGTCGCGGAGCCAGAAGCGGTAACCGCCGACCTTGTTCCAGCCGACGGAGAAGACCGTTCCGTCGGCGACGGCGAGGATCGGCGCCCCGAGCGGGGCGAAGATGTCCTCGCCGTGGTGCCACCCCGAGACGATGTCTCCCCGCGGCGCGCCGAAGGTGTCGGAGTACGACGAGGGGCCGTAGACCGGGAAGACGTAGCCCCCCGGTGACAGCTTCGGCGTGATGTCCGGGGGCGGACGGCGCAGGAGCGGTGGGATCTCGGGGCCGATGCCGCGGCCCTTGACGGCCGGCTTCTTCGCAGGGGCGGCCTGGCGCGGCGCCTTCTTCGGCGTCGTCTTGCGCCTGAGCACCGGCCGCTTGGCGATGGCGGCCTGGGCGGACGCTTCGGCGTAGCCGACCATGACCTCTGTCCCGGCCGGCAGGCCGTTGTGCTCGGCTGTCAGACGCACTTGCAGCGCGGTCACGAACGCGCGGGCGCCCTTGGCCTCGCTGTTGTCGAGCGACGAGGTTCCCTGTTGCAGCGCGACGACGTAGCCCCAGTCGCCGAGCGACACTCTCGTCCCCGGGCCGGCGCCGACTCCCTGGCCGAGCACGGCCAGGCCGCTCACCGACGAGCCGTCGGCGTCCGCCGCCGACGAGCGCCCGTTCGCGGACGCGCGCGCCTTCGCGACGACGCTGCCGACGGTCACCTCGCCGTTGAAGAGCGAGAGCGAGGAGACCTCCGCCGACGCACTCGAGGTCGCCGACGTGCCCGGCGTCGCGAACGCGCCCGAGGTCACGGAGCCCGCGCGGACGACCGAGCCGTCGGCGGGGTACGCAAAGCTTCCGCCCACTCCCACCGCGTCCGGAGGGGCCGAGACGGACGCAGCTGACCCGCCCCCCTGGCCGGGGACGGCGACCTGGATCGCGAACGCGCGCGCCGACGGAGCCGCTGCGGTCTGCCACTGGGAGGCGCCTGCCGCGCCGACCATGAAGGCAAGCGAGGCCGCACCGAGGGCGAAGCCGGTGAGCCGAACCACGCCGGGATTATGCGGCATGGTGCCGACGCCTGGATGATTCACTACGAGTCATGTCGAGCCGCTCGCGAATCCTCGTTCTCGCTGGCATCGTTGCCGCGCTCGTCGTCGGCGTCGTCGTCGTCCAGCTCGCCACCGGCGGCGAGAGCGACACGGGCGTCAAGGGAAGCGTCGTCAGCGGCTGCCGGCGGCCGCCGCCGCCGCTCCCTGCCTGCCCCGAGCGGCCGCTCTCGGCCAGGCAGCGGGTCGTCCGCACAGCCGACTCACAGCTCGTCAAGGAATTCCAGTCGGGCGAGGACGGCTCGTTCGAGGTCGACCTCGACCCCGGCGCGTACGTGATCGAAGCGGTGCCGAACCAGGGGTTCGTGGGGCGGCTAGAGCCGGCCGACGTCGTCGTGCCGGACTCGGGCTTCGCGACCGTGCGGCTCTTCTACGACACCGGCATCGGCTAGCCGTCTTCAAGGGTGCGCTTCGCGAACGCGCGGAAGCGCGAGCGCGCGTCCTCGTCCGGGCCGAGGGGCTCGTCGCCCTCGAACTCGGCGGCGACCTCGTCGGCGACCTGCAGCACCTCGCGCTCGAGCTCCCCGCGAACTCCGGGCTCCCGGGCGAGCGCCTCGACCCAGGTCTCCGTGCCCTGGCCTTCGCCGTCTTCGCGCTCCATGAGGGCTCGCCCGAGCACGAGGCCGACGCGGATGTACGCGAACGTGCGAAATGCGAGCAGCTTCTGCGGCGAGTCGAGGACGCCACCGAGCTCGGGATGGTCGGCCTCGATGCCCGCGACGATGTCGCCGATCGGCTCGTCGACGAGCGGGAGCCAGAAGTCGTCCGTGGCCGGCCAGGGCTCGTCACTCACGGTCCCAGGCTACTGCGACCGGGCGCGCCATGCGAGCTGCGCGGCGACGCCGATGAGGAGCAGAGCGAAGAGCCGCTGCAGCGCCTCTTCCGGGATCGAGCGCGCGACGAGGACGCCCCCTTGCACGCCGGCGACCGCAGCCAGGCCGACGACGAGCGCCGTCCGCCAGCGCACGTTCCCGTACCGGTGCTGCTGCCACGCCCCCGCCGCGACCGTCGGCAGGATCGCTGCGAGCGAGGTCGCCTCGGCTTCGACCTGGTCGAGCCCGAAGACGACCACGAACGCCGGCACGAACAGGATTCCGCCGCCCACGCCGTACAGCCCGGCGAAGACGCCGGCCGCCAAACCGAGCGCCACCGCGAGAAGGGCCTCTTCCACTACAGCGCGAGGTACACGCCGACGGCCACGAGGAGCACGGCGAAGCTGAACGTCAGCGTGCGCGTGGCGATGTGCTGCTGCAGCCTCGTACCGAGGACGGCTCCCACCGCGGCGGGCACGCCGAGGGCGGCCGCATGACCGAAGTCGACCTCGCCGTGGAGCGCGTACGAGACGCAGCCGACGAGCGCGATCAAGCCGATTGCGGCCAGCGAGGTCGCCATCGCGGGCCGCTCCTCGTATTCGGCCACGAGGACGAGCAGAGGGACGACGAGAATCCCGCCGCCCACCCCGAAGAGAGCGCTGAAGAAGCCGGCCACCAGGCCGATGACGACGAACGCCACCGGCCTATCCTATGAGCGCGTGAGCGAGACGCTCCTTGCCGACCTCGCCGAGGAGCCGCGGCGCGCCGCCGTCCTCCTGGACGTCGACGGAACGCTCGCTCCGATCGTCCAGCGGCCCGAGGACGCCCGCGTCCCGGCGGAGACGCGCGCAGAGGTCCGGCGCCTCACCGGCCGCTACGCGCTCGTCGCGTGCATCAGCGGCCGCACAGGCGCGGACGCACGGGAGCTCGTCGCGGTCGGGGGCGCCGTCTACGTGGGCGTCCACGGGCTGGAGCTGGAACCGGAGGCCGAGGCCTGGAGAGAGCCCCTCCGCGACTTCGCGAAGGGGGTGGAGTGGCCCGCCGAGGACAAGGGGCTGACTGTCTCCTTCCACTACCGGGGGGCGGAGGACGAGGACGCGGCGCGCGCATATCTGAGCGACGTGGCTGACCAGGCGCGCGCTGCCGGCTTCGTCCCGCGCTTCGGACGCAAGGTGCTCGAGGTGCGCCCGCCGGTCGCGGCCGACAAGGGCACGGCCGTGCGCAGGCTGCTCGGCGAGGGCGGTCTGAGTCGGGCGCTCTACGCGGGCGACGACACGACCGACCTCGACGCCTTCGCCGCCCTCGGGGAGCTCGAGCTCGGCGTGCGGGTCGCAATCGCCTCCGACGAAGCCCCGGCCGAGCTGCTCGAGCAGGCGGACGTCACGGTCGGCTCGCCGGCACAACTCGTCGAGCTCCTGCGCAGGATCTAGGCGAGCTCGAGAACTTCCTCGAGCGAGGCGATCGTCGCCCCGCGCCACTCCTTGCCCGGCTCGGTCAGCTCCTCGCCGGGGACACGGAGCTGCACGGCGGTCATGCCGACGCGCTGGGCGCCTGGCAGCTCGTAATTCGCGCCGTCGCCCACGTAGAGCACCTCGTCGGGTTGAACGCCGAGCCGCTTGCAGCAGAGCTCGTAGATCCGCGGGTCGGGCTTCGACAGGCGCGCGTCGCACGAGAAGACCCGCGCGTCGAACGTGCCGCCGAAAGCGGAGGACTCCCACTCCTGCGACACGTCCTCCGAGCACACCGTGATCAAGCCGAGCACGTGTCCGCGCCGTCGTAGCTCGGCAAGCGTCTCGAGCGCTCCCGGACGCGGAACGAGCGCGGCCCGCGTCCACTTCCGCCGCAGCGACAGCACGACCTCCGGGTCGGCTTCGAGCCGGAGGGCGTCGAAGAGGACGCGGACGCTGTCGGCGAGCGGGCCTGTCTCGCGTCGCTCGCGGTGGGTGTGCCAGGCCGCGACGAACTCCTCGCGCTGCGCGCCGGCAGCGTCCGCCATCTGCGCGTAGAGCTCGAGCGCGGACTCCGCCGGCCACGGGACCAGCGTCTGCCAGAGGTCGAAGACGACGGCTCGGAATCTCACGAGCGCTTCAGGAGCCGCTTCACGTCTCGCCAGGGCCGCGTGTTGACGATCTGGTCGGGGCCGAGCCAGCCGCGGCGCGCCTGTGCGACCCCGAACTCGAGGTTCTCGAGCGCCGCGAGCTCGTGGGCGTCGCTCGAGATCGTGATCTTGACGCCGGCCTCCCCGGCCAGGCGCGCGTGGGCGTCGCGAAGGTCGAGGCGGTCGGGCTGGGCGTTGATCTCGAGGAACGTTCCGGTCTCGACGGCCTTCGCGACGATGCGCTCGAAGTCGATGTCCGCAGGGCCGCGGCGGTTCAGCTTGCGGCCGGTCAGGTGGCCGATGCAGTCGACGTGGGGGCTCTCCATCGCGGCGAGCACTCGCTCGGTGACGTCGCGGTCGAAGCCCGAGTGGACGGAGGCCATCACCCAGTCGCGCTCGGCGAGGACGTCGTCGGGCACGTCGAGGGAGCCGTCGGCACGGATGTTGACCTCGATCCCCTTCAGGAGCCGGAAGCGCCCGAGGCTCTCCTGAAGTGCCTCGAGCTCCCTCGTCTGCGCCTCGAGCCGGTTCTCCCGGAGGTAGTGCGAGTGGTCGGTGATCGCGAGGTAGGAGTGCCCGAGCTTACGCGCGTGAAGCGCCATCTCCTCGATCGTGTTCTTCCCGTCCGACGACCACGTCGTGTGGGCGTGCAAGTCGCCGCGCAGCTGCCCGAGGTCGACGAGCTGTGGCAGGCGGCCCTCCCGCGCCGCCTCGAGCTCGCCCATGTTCTCGCGGAGCTCCGGCGGGATCCACGCATAGCCGAGCCGCTCGTAGAGCGCCTCCTCCGTCCGGTCGGTGAAGACCTCGCCGCTCTCGACGTCCTGGACGCCGTACTCCGAGACAGAGAGCTTTCGCCGCACCGCGTTCTCGCGCAGGGCGACGTTGTGCGCCTTCGAGCCGGTGAAGTGCTGCAGCAGGTTGCCGTACGCATCCGGCGGCACGACGCGGAGGTCGAAGCGCAGGGCGTCGTTGGAGACGACGGTGGCCTTCGTCTTGCCCTTCGCGACGACCTCCTGCACCCACGTCAGCTTCGTGAAGTAGTCGGTCAGCGCCGCGGGGTCGCTGGCCGTGGCGATGATGTCGAGATCGCGCACCTGCTCCTTGAGACGCCGTGCGCTGCCGGCCTCGGAGACCTGGTCGGCCGCCGGATGCTCGCGCAAGACGGAGACGACGGCCCGCAGCGCGGGTAGCGCGAGGCCGAGCAGCGGCTTGCGCTCGATCTTCGCCGCCGGCCGCGCGAGCGCCCGCAGCACCTTCTCCTCGGTCTTCGCGCCGAGGCCGGACAGCGTGCGCAGCTGCTCCGACTCGGCCGCCTGCTTCAGGCCCCCGAGCGTCGAGACGCCGAGCTCCTGCCAGATCCGGCGGGCGGTCTTCGGGCCGAGCCCCGGCAGGCGCATGAACTCGACGACGTCGGCCGGGATGCGCTCCTGGCGCTGCGCGAGCGCCTCGATCTGGCCCTGCTCGACGATCTGGACGATCTTCTCCTCGATCGTCTTGCCGATTCCGGACAGGTCCTTCGCGCGGCCTTCGACGGCGAGCTGTGCGATGGAGCCGCCGGTCTCGCGCATGACCTGCGCGGCACGGCGATACGCGAGCGGCCGGAACTGGTCGCTCCCCTCCAGCTCGAGCATGTCCGCGAGCAGCTCGAACTGGTCGGCGACGTCGCCGTTCCGAGGAAGCGTCTTCGCGTTGGCCATGACCGCGATGATATGGCCCGCTTGCTCGTCGTCTGCCTGCCGACATACAACGAGCGCGAGAACCTCGAGGCGATGGTCGGTGCCTTGCAGGGCCTCGGCGTGGCCGACCTCCAGGTGCTCGTGATCGACGACAACTCCCCCGACGGCACGGGCGAGATCGCCAACGCGCTCGCCTCCGCGCACGACGACGTGCACGTCCTGCACCGGCCGGAGAAGCAGGGCCTCGGGCCGGCGTACCTCGGCGGGTTCCGGCGAGCGCTCGAGCTCGGCGCCGACCTCGTCTTCGAGATGGACTGCGACTTCTCCCACGACCCGGCCGACGTGCCCCGGCTGGCCGCCGCCGCGCAGCACGCCGACCTCGTGCTCGGCTCGCGCTACGTAGAAGGCGGAGAGGTCGGCAACTGGGGCCCGCTGCGCCGGTTCGTCTCGCGCGGAGGCTCGCTGTACGCGCAGATCCTGCTCCAGCTGCGCATCCGTGACTTGACGGGCGGGTTCAAGTGCTACCGCCGTGCCGTCCTCGAGCGCATCGACCTCGACGCGATCACGTCGCTCGGCTACGCGTTCCAGATCGAGACGACCTACCGCACGCTGCGCGCCGGCTTCAGGGTCGTCGAGGTGCCGATCCGGTTCGTCGACCGGGAGGTCGGCCACTCGAAGATGAGCAACGCGATCTTCCTCGAGGCGGTCTGGAAGGTGCCGCTCCTGCGGCTCCGAGCTCTACTCGGCCGCATGTAGCGTTCGCTTCGTGCGCGAGGTCACGGACGAGAGCTTCGAGCGTGACGTGCTCGAGGCCGAGCGGCCGGTCGTCGTCGACTTCTGGGCGCCGTGGTGCGGGCCGTGCAAGACCGTCGAGCCGGTGCTGGCGGAGCTCGCCGAGGCGCACGAGGGACGCATCGAGTTCGCGAAGCTGAACATCGACGACAACCACGTCACCGCCACGCGCTACGACGTGCTCTCGATTCCGACCGCGATCCTGTTCGAGGGCGGCGAGGCACGCGAGACGGTGATCGGCGCCCGGTCGCGGTCGCAGTACGAGCGCGCCTGGGCCGCTTGGATGTCAGCGAGCTAGGCCGGCTGCTCGGCCGAGGAGCCGAGTGCCGTGCGGGCGCGTCCCGACTTGAGCGCGCGGCGCTCGGCCTTGTCGCCGCCGGCGCGCACGCGCGGATCGAGGATCCCGTAGACGAGGTCGATGATGAGATTGAGCATCACGATCAGGAGCGAGACGATGACCGTGATCGCCATCAGCACCGGTAAGTCGCGGCGCGCGAGGCTTTGCGTGAGAAGCCGGCCGACGCCGTTCAGGCTGAAGACCGTCTCGATGAAGAGGATGTTTCCGATCCAGTAGCCGAGGTCCATGCCGAGCATGGTCACGACCGGCAGCATCGCGTTGCGGAGGACATGCCCGCGCAGCACCTGAAAGCCGCCGGCGCCCTTCGCCCGCGCCGTGCGCACGTAGTCCTCGTTCATCGTCTCGATGACGCTGGCCCGGATCATCCGCGCGTACAGCGCCGCGTAGAGCGCGGCGAACGTGAACCATGGCAGGACGAGGTGCCAGGCCCACTGGGTGAAGCCGCTGCAGTAGTAGTTCGTGTTCGTGAAGTCGCAGTAGCCTCCCCCGATCGGGAACAGCCGCGCCTTGTAGCCGAGCAGGTAGGAGAGGCCGAGCCCGAGCCACACCGGATGGGCGGCGACGCCGATGAGGACGAAGACGGTCGCCAGGCGGTCGAGCAGGGAACGTGGGCGTAAGGCCGAGAGGATCCCCACAGGGATCGCGATCAGCAGCCACATGATCGCGCCGCCGGCGACGACCGAGAGCGTGACCGGCAGAACGTTGACGAGGACGGAGTTCACCTCGCGCTCGCTGACCCACGACTCCCCGAACGAGCCGTGGCCGACGCGCCAGAGGAAGAGGCCGTACTGCTTGTAGATCGGCCCGTCGATCTCGACCGACTCGCGAAGGTTGATCGACTCGCGGTCGGTGCCGCGTCCGGTGGTGCCCGGGGTGGCCGGGACGAGGAAGAACAGCGAGTAGCACATCATCGTGATCACCACGAGCATCACGACGGCCCACGCCATCCTCGCCAAGATGAACCGAATCACGCCTCCGCCCAGGGTCGCAGTAGGGCGCCGCGCGCGTCAAGGCCGTTTGAAGTGGTCCCAACCGCCCAACTCGACGGGCTCGCCCTCGAACAGGAGAGCGACGCCCTCGCCGGGCTCGCAACGGCCGATCTCGGTGAAACGACCGGGGTCCTCAACCGCCGCGAGTAGCTCGAAATCCTCGCCGAAGCCGAGGTCGTCGAGGTCCGCTCCATCCGCCAGTGGAACACGCTCTAGGTTGAGTACGCAGCGGACGCCCGAGCGGATGGCGAGGTGCCCGGCATCGACGGCCAGGCCGTCGGAGACGTCGATCATCGCGTGGGCGTGCCGCGCCAGCTCGAGGCCCTCGTCGATACGGACGGGCGGCCGGACATACGCGCCGCGCCGAAACGCGGCTCCGCCGGCGCCGAGGGGGCCGGTGACGACGAGCTTGTCGCCCGGCTGCGCACCGGCTCGGCCGGGCACGCGGTCCGAGCGGCCGAGCGCCGTCACGGAGAGAACGACGCGATCCGAGCGCGACGTGTCGCCTCCGCGCACCGGCACGCCGGTCTCCCCGATTCCCTCGTAGAGCGCGACGACGTCGTCGACCGCCGTCTCCGGCGGCACGGCGAGCGTGACGACGAGCGCTTCCGGCCTCGCGCCCGAGGCGGCGAGATCGCTGATGTTGACCGCGCCCGCTCGCCATCCGAGGTCGCGCCAGGAAAGCCAGTCGAGCCGGAAGTGGACGCCTTCGACGAGCACGTCCTGCGTGACGACAAGCCGGTCGCCCAGCTCTGCGGCGTCGTTGTCGATCCGCTCCGCGAGCCCCCGCCGCTGCAGCTCGGCGAGAAGGCCGAGCTCACCGAGCTCCGAGAGCCTCATCGATCGCAGCCCGCAGCCTGCGCGCGTCCCGAGCCGCGCGAATGACGGCCACGCCGTCGGCACCGGCGCGGATGCAGTCGGCCGCATTCGACGCGTCGACGCCGCCGATCGCGATCAGGGAAACCGGTACGGCGCGCATCCGCTCGAGGCCTTCGAGCCCGATCGGCGGCTCGGCGTCCTCCTTCGACGGCGTCGCCCAGACGGGGCCGGCGCCGACGTAGAGAGCCCCTCTTTCGGCAGCCTCGCGCGCCTGGGGCTCGGTCGACGCCGACACGCCGAGCGGCAGGCCGGCGGCTGTTGCGCGCTCCGCTCCGGGATCGCTCTGACCCAGGTGCACTGCGTCGGCCCCGAGCTCGAGTGCGGCCTCGACGTCGTCGTTGACGACGAAGTCGACACCGTGCAGCGAGCATAGGTGCCGGTACGGCCGGCCTTCGTCGACGAGCTCCTCGGTCGGCAGATCCTTCAGGCGCAGCTGGATAACCGTTGCTCCGCCCTCGATCGCCGTCTTGGCGGTCTCGAGATCGCTGACGATCGCGTGCAGCCTCATTCGACGCGGGCGCGCTCGTCTAACGACTTCGGGTCCAGGTTGTAGAGCGCGTCGTAGAGCGCGGCGTGGAAGCTGCCCGGCCCTCGCGCCTCCCCGGCGGCATCCTCGCCCGCGACGCCGAACGCGACCAGCGCCTCGGCGGCGGCCTCGAGCGGCCGGTCGGGGGCGACCGCGAGGAACGAGCCCGTGACGGCGGTCGCCATGCAACCGGTGCCGCTGACCGTCCCCAGCAGCTCGTGCCCGTTCGCGACCGCGACTGACCGCTCGCCGTCGGAGACGTGGTCGACGCGCCCGGTGACGGCGGCGACCAGACCCAGCTCGCGCGCGGCCGCCCGCGCCAGCTCTGCGCCGGATTCCGCCGCGCCGATCGACTCGACGCCTCTGATCTGCGCCTCCCGGCCCGCGAGGGTCGCGACCTCGGCCGCGTTGCCGCGCACAACGGCGATCGCCGCCTCGGCGAGGATCCGCTTCGCCGTCTCGGTCCTGAACGTCGTCGCACCGGCGCCGACGGGATCGAGCACGACGGGAGCGCCGGCGTCGTTCGCGGCCTTCGCCGCAAGCAGCATCGCCTCGATCCACGGCTGCGAGAGCGTGCCGATGTTGAGCACGAGGGCGCCGGCGACGCTCGCCATCTCCTCGACCTCCTCCGGCGCGTGCGCCATGACGGGCAGCGCGCCGAGCGCGAGAGTTGCGTTCGCCGTCTCGTTCATGACGACGTAGTTCGTGATCTGGTGGATGAGCGGCTTGCGTTGCCGCAGCTCGCGCAGGTCGGCGCCCGTCGAGAGGCTCATGCCGCACCCCGCAGGTCGAAGACGTCGACCGGCCCCTCGCCCGCGCCGATCTCCGTCAGACCGTGGGCGACGGCGGCGGAGGCGACTCGAGCGGCCGCCCGCGCCGCGTCCTCCAGGCTGTCGCCGCGCGCGAGATGTGCGGCGAGGGTGGCCGAGTGCGTGCAGCCGGCGCCGTGTGTGGCGGGCACGTCATGCCGCTCGACCCGGATCTCGACGTGCTCTCGTCCGTCGTAGAGGTGGTCGACGGCGTCGGCGCCGTGGCCGCCGGTGACGACGACCGCCGGAGCGCCCAGCGCGTGCAACCCCTCGGCGAGCTCGCGGCGCGGGCGCGACGTGCCCCCGAGCGCCTCGGCCTCCGGCAGGTTCGGCGTGACGACCGTCGCGAGCGGAAAGAGGCGCGAGACCAGCGCCGCGACGGCGTCATCCTGCAGCAGCTTCGCGCCGGAGCTCGCGACCATTACCGGGTCGACGACGAGCGGAACGGGATGCTCGGTGAGGAAGTCGGCCACCGTCTCGATGACCTGCCTGGAGAACAGCATCCCTGTCTTCGCGGCGTCGACGCCGATGTCATTGAAGACGGCCTCGAGCTGGGCGCGGACGAACTCGGGCGGCACCTCGTGCACGGCGGTCACGCCGCGCGTGTTCTGGGCCGTGAGCGCGACGATCGCGCTCGAGCCGTGGCACCCGGCGGCGGCGAACGCCTTCAGGTCCGCCTGGATCCCGGCTCCGCCGCCGGAGTCGGAGCCAGCGATCGTGAGGCAACGCGGTATCAGTGTCAGTCCTCCCTTCGCCGGTACTAACCGGATCAGGTTCAGCGGGTGTCAGCACGGGGGAACCCATGGTTCCCCCGTGGGCCCCCTCCTTCGCCCCTCGTGTATGCCGGCGGTGACGCGGGCTCCCGCCGGGCAAAGCCCGGCTCCGCCCACAACGGCCTCTCCGACTCGAACTCTGAAATCTCTCCTCCCTTCGCCGGTACTAACCGGATCAGGTTCAGCGGGTGTGTTCTCAGCCTCGGCGACGAGGCACCCCGGTGGTGCAAGGCTAGCATCGGGCCGATGGCTGTCGGCACGACGCTCTGGGATGACCTCCTACAAGGTGAGGAGCTCGCCTATCTGGGCTCCGAGCCCGAGCGTTCAGCCAGGAGCGTGCCGCTGCCGGAGGCGCTGCCCGCCGCCTTGCGCGACGCGCTTGCGGTGAAAGGGATCACCTCGCTCTACGGGCACCAGGCTCAAACGTGGGAAGCGGCAGCGCGCGGCGAGCACGTGATCGTCACGACGGGCACGGCAAGCGGCAAGACGCTCGCGTTCAACCTGCCCGTGCTCTCGGCGCTTGCGGAGAACCCGAAGCAGCGAACGCTCTACCTCTATCCGACG
>DASQWH010000026.1:0-20120 GCA_035640335.1 Gaiellaceae bacterium
GACGGCCTCGCGCCCGTCGTAGGCAAGCAGCCCGGGCACGCGGCCGGCGCGGACGCGCGCGCCGAGCGCGCGCTTCTTCGGCGTGCCGTGCGCGAGGCTGCGGTCGCGCCAGAACATGCACCAGCAGCCGTAGCCCGGCACGTTTCGATGGCCGCCGCGCGGCCCGCGGCGCTCGAAGAGATCGACGAGGTCGGGCCAGCGGTTCCGCGTCACCGCGTGGACCCTGAGCTCGCTCACTCGACGAGCTCGAGCCTCTCGTTCGGCCTGTAGCGGCGCCCGAACTTCGCGGAGGGGCGCCCGTCCGTCATGACGACGTCCGCCGTGAAGTCGTTCTGGCCGCGGATGAGCGACGAGCCGACGCCGTAGGCGTCGACGGGCACGCCGTGCCGCTCGAACTCGTCGATCTTCTCGACGGTGAAGCCGCCCGACACGACGATCTTGACCTGCTCGAACCCGTCGCGGTCGAGCGCGTCGCGCACCTTGCGCACGAGCCGCTCGTTGACGCCGGTCGGCTTGAAGTCGCCCATCTCGTCCGCCAGCGAGCGGTCGACGAGGTTCTCGGAGGTGTCGAGCCGCACGCCCCACAGCTTTGGGCCGAGCGCGCGGGCCACCTCGAGCGCGGTCCGCACCGAGTCGTTCTCGAAGTCGACGAGCACGGTGACGTTCAGGTCCTCCGGCGCCCACTCGGCGAACTTCGTCGCAGCGAGCACCGTGTTCCCGCCGTAGGCGGCGATCAGCGAGTGCGGGACCGTCCCCACGCCCTTGCCGCCCCACCAGGACGCCTGCTCGTCGGTCGTGACGCCGATCGGGGCACCGACGATCCGGCCGGCGACATAGGCGGCGTAGCCGTCGCCGGTCTGGATGCGATGGTGGTCGTGCCGAGCCGGCATGAAGATGATCGGCTTTCCGTTCGCGGCCTCGAGGACGCGCACGACGTTCGTCGTGATCAGCGTCCGTCGCGCGAGGACGCCGAGGTAGGCGGTCTCGAGGTGCGCGAAGAGCGTGTAGTCGCCCTCGATGTGCAGCACGCTCTCGAAGGGGTCGATGCGGTCGCCGTCGTAGAGCGCGTGCACCGTCAGCTCGTCCCAGCCGTGGGAGCAGAGCTTGAGGATCGCGATCGCCTCGTCGATGCCGCCGAGGTACGAGTCGCGTTTCTGGAAGACCTGCATCACGACACGCGCGTCGCGGCCGTCCTCGAGGAGCGTCGCGCGGGCGTGGTTGAAGTAAGCGTCGGTGTAGTAGCCGTCTCGCATCTTCTCGATCGGTAGGTCGAAGACCTCGGGCGGCAGGCGCCGTGTCGTGACGCGTTCAGCCGTCGCCATGCTGTTCGAGCTCCAGGCAGGCGGCGAGCGCGGCCTCGGCGACGTCCAGCTGCTCGGAGCTCGGCTCGGCGGTCGCCAGACGGTGCTGGATCTCGTGGCCCGGTTTCGCGAGCGCCTTCGAGACCGGGTGCTCGGGGTTGCGCACCATCCAGCCGAAGATCTCGGTCGACGCAGCGAGCGCGCCGAGCGAGGCAAGGGCTCGTGCCGGCGTGCGCAGGTGCGCGGGAGCGCGCGCGGCCAGAGCGTTGCCGACCGCGAGCGTGGCGAGGAGCGGGCCGAGCAGGTGTGAGCCGCACCGCTCGTGCTCCTTCTCCCGAGTCGTTCCGTGCTCGTAGCTGCCGATCGCGATGTGCTCGGCGCCGTGGTAAGCGGCGAGGTCCGAGCTGCGGAGCGCGATGGCGGCCGGGACGAGTGAGGCGATCGCGCCGACGACTTCCTGTGCCGCCGGGCTCAGGCGCCTCGAACCGCGCGCCAGCTGCACGGCGGCCGCACTGGCGACCATCGCCGTCAGGACGCGCGGCCGCTGGAACGGCAGCTGTACCTCGGGTAGTCGCTTGCGCACCTGCGGCAGCAGGGTCACGACCTCGGCGAGCCTCGCGGGACCGCGCAGGAGCGGGTTGCTCACCGAAGCCGAGCGGTAGCGCTTGTAGTCGGCCACGACTTCGAGCCGGCCGTCTTCACGGCGGATCGCGCAGCCCCACGCGGTCGGCCCGTGGACGAGGACGCCGTTGCCGAGAGCCATGCCTCCGAGCCGGAGCTCGTTCTCGCTCATGCCTCTGAGGTTAGCTCGCCGATCGCGCGCGCCGCATAGCGCAGGAACTCGACGCCGAGCTCGAGGTCGTCGATCGCGGCGCGCTCGTCCGCGGAGTGCACGAGGCGCGTGGCGAGCTGTGGATCCATGTGCCGCATCGGGAAGAAGCCGTACGCGACGCTGCCGAAGGCGGCCCGCGGCCAGTGGCTGTCGGTGAAGCCCGCGAGGCAGATCGGCGCGGGCGCCGCGCCCGGCTCGAGCTCGGACACGTATGACGCGATCGCATCCCAGAGCGGCGTGTCGAGCGGCGACCGCGTCCCGCCCTGTCCCTCGACCCACTCGAGGTCGTAGTCGCCCTCCCCGAGGATGCCGCGCAGGACGCCCTCGGCCTCGGCCTGTGTCTGGCCCGGGAGCAACCTGCAGTCGACGGTCACCTCGCACAGCGCGGGGATGACGTTCCGCTTCTGCGAGGCCCCGATCATCGTCGGCGCCACGGTCATCCCGACGAGCGGCTCGACGAGCTCGACGGCGAGCGGGTGGATCTCGCGCGCCCGGGCGACCAGCTCCTCGGCGGGCGGCGGCTCCTCGCCCGTGACCACGCGAAAGAGCTCGGCCACCTCGGGCTCGAGCCTCGGCTCGGGCCGGTAGGCGGCGAGCCGCTCGATCAGCGCCGCCGCCTTCACGAGCGCGTTGTCCGCGATCGCCGGAATCGACGCGTGGCCGCTCCGCCCGTGGACACGCAGAGCGAACGGAGAGCTCATCTTCTCCGCCGTCGAGCAGAGGTAGAGCACCTTGCCACCCAGCTCGATCCGGTCGCCCGCGCCCTCGTTGATCACATACTCGGCGCGCACTGCCTCGGAGTGCTCGCTGCAGAGCCAGGAGCAGCCGAAGTCGACCCCGACCTCCTCATCCGCGGCCGCGACGAAGATCAGGTCGCCGTTCGGCCGGAACCCCTCCCGCGCCAGCGACGCCAGTGCGACCGCGCTCGCCGCGGCCTGGCCCTTCATGTCGAGCGAGCCGCGGCCCCAGATCTCTCCGTCGCGCACCTCGCCCGACCACGGGTCGACCTGCCACTCGGCCGGGTCGGCGAGCACGGTGTCCGTGTGCGAGAGCAGCGCCAGCCGCGGCCCGCCGCCCGTGCCGCGGATGCGCGCGACGAGGTTTGCGCGCTCGGGCACCTTCGCGTACAGCTCGGACTCGACGCCGCTCTCGGCGAGGTACTCGCGGAGCAGCTCCGCCGCCGCGGTCTCGTTGCCGGGCGGGTTGACGGTGTCGAGGCGGATCAGCCGCTGGAGAAGGTCGGTGACCTCCTCACGAAGCGAGACCTGGGTGCTCAGCCCCTGCTACTCCTCCTGCTTCGCGAGCTCCGTGAGCTCGTTCCGCGCGTCCCAGAGCTCGGGGTAGTGCCGCCGGTGGATGAGCCCCTCGAGGAGCTCGACGGGTGTCCCCTGCGTGCCGACGACGTGGCCGCCGATCACGCGCTCGACGACCTTGAAGTGCCGGATGCGCCAGAGCGTGACCCACTCGTCCCACTCGGTCAGGAGCTCGGCCAGCTGGTAGAGCTCTTCGAACTCCCTGCCGCGCTGATAGAGCTCGATGATCGAGAGCCCGGCCTCGCGGCGCAGCTCGTGGAAGGCGGAGCCGAGCTCCGGTGAGACACGGCGCACCGCGTTGAAGCCCGGAGAGTCGAAACCGCTCCCGTGGCCGAGCACCGGCCGGATCCACCGCGTGTACTCCCACGGCGACATGTGCTCGAGCATGTCCATCAGGTCGACGACGATCTTCATCGCCTCCGTCGACCGGCGCAGCAGACGGATCGCGGCCGCGAGCTCTTGCGCCCGCAGGTGCTCCGTCGCGCGCTCGACCTCGGAGCAGGCGAGCTTCAGCCAGATCTCACCCGTCTGATGGACGGTCTGGAAGAGCAGCTCGTCGGGATGGGCGCGCTCCTCCGGCGGCTTCTGGAGCGCGAGCAGCTCGTCGGTGCGGAGGTAGCGCTCGTAATCGCTCGCGCCCTGCCCGGGGAGGATCGGCGAGTAGTCCTCCTCGGAGGCGTCGTCGGAGCCGTGCCCGGGTGGAACCTCGGTCGCGTCGTGGGTCGCCACAGTGCAGGCAAGCATACTTCCGGGCGGTGGGAGACCTGTTCTCGGACGCGGCGCAGGAGCGGCTGCCGGAGACCGCCCCACTCGCGCTGCGCATGCGGCCGAAGACGCTCGACGAATTCGTCGGGCAGCAACAGGTGCTGGGCGAGGGATCCGCGCTGCGGCTGGCGATCGCCGAGGACCGCGTGGGCTCGTCGATCCTCTACGGGCCGCCGGGTAGCGGGAAGACGACGCTCGCCCGTGTGATCGCGAACACGACCGGCGCCGTCTTCGAGGAGCTGTCGGCCGTCTCGGCGACGGTCAAGGACGTGCGCGAGGTGATCGCGGCCGCGCGCGAGCGGCTCGGGGCGCACGGGCAGCGGACGATCCTCTTCCTCGACGAGATCCACCGCTTCAACAAGGCCCAGCAGGACGCGCTGCTGCCGGCCGTCGAGGAGGGGACCGTGACGCTGATCGGAGCGACGACGGAGAACCCCTACTTCGAGGTCAACTCGGCGCTCCTCTCGCGCGCGCAGATCTACGAGCTGGAGCCGCTCTCCGAGGAGGAGCTCGAGGTCGTCGCGGGCCGCGGCGCACAGGAGCTCGGAGCCGAGGTGCCGCCGGAGCTGGTCGCGCTGATCGCCCGCCGCGCCGGAGGTGACGCGCGAAACGCGCTCAACATCCTCGAGCTCGCCTGGCAGACCGCCCAGGCCGAGAGCGCGCCGCTGAGCGCGGAGCACGTCGAGGACGCCGCCCGTAAGCGCCCGCTCGTCTACGACAAGGGCGGCGACGCGCACTACGACTTCATCTCCGCGTTCATCAAGTCGATGCGCGGCTCCGACCCGGACGCGTCCGTCTACTACCTCGCAGCGATGCTCGAAGGGGGCGAGGACCCGCGCTACATCGCGCGCCGCATGATCGTGCTCGCCTCCGAGGACATCGGCAACGCCGACCCGCGCGCGCTCCTCGTCGCCGTCGCGGCGGCGCACGCGGTCGAGCACGTCGGCCTGCCGGAGGCGCAGCTCAACCTCGCGCAGGCCGCGATCTACCTCGCCAACGCACCAAAGTCGAACGCGGTCATCGTCGCGCTCAAGGACGCCGCGCAGGACGTCCGCGAGTTCGGTCACGTCCGCCCGCCCGATGCCCTGCGCGACACCCACTACTACGGGGCGAGGAAGCTCGGCCGCGGCCAGGGCTACATCTACCCCCACTCCGACCCGAAGGGCTTCGAGGTCGACAACCTCCCCGACCCGCTCAAGGGCAAGAAGTACTATCGGCCGTCCGGTTCAGGCGAAGAGAGAGGGGACGATGGCGACTGAGAAGACCGCGCGCGCGACCTGGGAGGGCGACCTCCTCGACGGGACGGGACATGTGCGAACGGACAGCGGATCCGTCGACCAGGACATGACGTGGTCGGCGCGTGCGCAGGACGTCGAGGGCGCGAGCCCCGAAGAGCTGATCGCAGCGGCACATGCCACGTGCGTCTTGATGGCGCTCTCAGCCGATCTCGCCGGGGAAGGAACTCCGCCGAAGCGACTGGAGAGCGAGGCGACTACCGCATTCGACAAGGTCGGCGAGGGCTTCAAGCTGACGACGATTCGCCTGAAGATCAGGGGCGAGGTCGAAGGGCTCGACGACGACGCCTTCCGCGCGGCAGCCGAGCAGGCGAAAGAGAACTGCCCGGTCTCGCAGGCCCTGAAGGGCAACGTCGAGCTCACGCTCGACGCTTCACTCAGCTGAGCACGGGGCGCACCGCGTTTTCGAGCTTGCGAGGCACGCTGACGCCGTAGTGCTCCTCGAGCCGCTCGCGAAGAGCCACGTACGACTCCACGGCTTCGCCGACGGAAACGGGCGGCGTCTTGGCACCCATCGGCCCGAGCATGAGCTCGTACATGTCACCGAGGCTCTTCGCCAGCGCGTCTGCTTTCCCGCCGCGCCGCTTCTGCTCCAGCCAGTGGATCCAGTCCCAGAAATGCATGTCGATCGCCACGAGCGTCTCGGCCGAGGGCTCCCACGGCGGCGCCCACGCCTGTTTCCGGTCGGGGAAGATGAGGTCGACCTTCGCCGGCCCCGGAAGCATGAGCATGTAGCAGGCGTGGTCGGAGTAGCGGTCCCACTGCTGAGCAAGCGGCTGCAGCGGGTGGACGGCTCGCGGGAGATCCGCGGTCAGGCGAGCGAAGTCGTACGTGGTGACGAGGAAGTCCCAGTCGGAGATCTCGTGCGCGGTGCCGTCCGCGCGTGAGCCGGTGAGGCACACGCTGCCGACGAGGGGATGCCCGCCGAGCAGCGCGAGCACGGCCTCGCCGATGTCCACTAGTCGGATCCGCGCTCGATCCGCTGGGCCGCGAACTCGCCGAAATCGCCGCCCAGGGACCGATAGCCCGCTGCTGCGCGGGCGACGTCGTACTCCGTGCGCCTGAACTCGAAGTCTCCGTCCCAGGTCGCCCAGGCTGCGCGAACGTCGCCGTCGAGCGGCATGCCGACGCTGCCGGGGTTGACCAGGACCGTGTTGTTCGGCCCGGCCCGGCGGAACTGCTGGTGGCTGTGTCCGAAGACGACCGTCCGGTCGCGGACCCCCGCGAGCATGTGCTCGTCGTCGTCGCTTGGGTCGGGCGGGAAGCTCTCGACGTCAGACAGCGGCGAGCCATGCGTGTAGAGAATCCCGTCGAGCTCGGCTTCCGTGGGCAGCTCGTAGAGCGTCCGCATCTCCGCCTCGGGCAGCTGGCCGCGGAAGAGGTCGTAGACCTCCATCACTTCCTGGCGATCGGTCGGCGGCTCGAAGAGCCAACGCTCGCCGTTGCCGCGGATCCACGTGGCACTCGGCAGCTCGCGGAGGCGCGCAAGCGTTTCCTCCGGCCACGGGCTCGGCGTTCCGTAGTCGCCGCCCAGCAGCCAACGGTCGATGTCGAGGCCCTCGGCGTCGGCGAGGACGCGCTCGAGGGCGGGCAGGTTGCCGTGGATGTCGTAGAGCACCCCCAGCACGGGCGGTAGGGTCGCACGGATGAAGATCGTCGTGCTCGTCAAGCAGGTCCCGAGCCTCGGGGCAGTCGAGTTCGACGAGGAGACGAAGACACTCAAGCGTGAGGGCGTCCCCCTGGAGCTGAACGTCTTCGACCGCTACGCCGTCCAGCACGCAGCCGCGCTCCGCGAGCAGCACGGCGGCGAGGTCGTCGCGCTGACGATGGGCCCTCCGCAGGCCGAGGAGGCGCTCCGGGAGTGCCTCGCGCTCGGTGCGGACCGGGCCGTCCACCTTTCCGACAAGGCGTTCGCCGTCGCGGACACGCTTGGCACGTCGCGCACGCTCGCACTCGCGATCGCGAAGGAGGGCGCCGACCTCGTGCTCTGCGGGCGCAAGACGCTCGACTCGGAGACGTGGCAGGTGCCGCCGGAGGTGGCCGCGTTCCTCGGCTGGCCGCACGTGACGAACGCGGCCGAGCTCGAGTGCACCGACGGCCGCGTCCTGTCGCTTACGCGCGAGACGGACTTCGGCGACGACGTCTTCGAGGTCGCGACTCCGCTCGTCGCGTCGGTAGGTCGCGCACCGGCCGGCGACGCCGCGGAGGGCGCGCGAGACGGCCCGATCACGGTCTGGACCGCTCGCGACCTCGTCGACGATTTCCGCGACGACGACAAGCGCTTCGGGCAGCCCGGCTCGCCGACGCGGGTCCTCGCCGTGCGCGACTCGCGCCCGGCGCGGAAGGGCCTGCAGTTCGAAGACGTCGAGGCGGCTGCACAGGCGACCCTCGACCTGCTGGCCGAGAGAAGGCCCGAGGCAGATCCGTGGGAGAAGCCGCGCCACATCGCCGAGAACCCGGGCGCGACATACGACTGCTGGTGCGTCGTCGAGCTCGCTGCAGGACAGCCGCGCCGGATCTCACTCGAGCTCGTCTCGCGCTCGCGGAACCTCGCCGGCAAGCTCGGCGGCAAGCAGGTGTCGCTCGTTCTCGGCACCGGCGCGGAGGCCGCCGCCGAGGAGGTGGGCCGCCATGGCGGCGAGCTCGTCTACACGGCGGAGGAGCTCGGCGAGTACCACCCGGAGCTCTGGGCGCACGCGATTCGCATCGTGCTCGAGCGCCAGCGCCCGCACGTCCTGCTGGTTCCCGCGACCGGCCGCGGCCGGGACTACGGGCCGCGCGCGGCCGGTGAGCTCGAGCTGGGCATGACAGGCGACTGCGTCGGCGTCGACATCGCCCGGGCCGGCCGCCTGCTTCAGCAGAAACCTGCCTACGGCGGCAACATCGTCTCAGTGATCATGGGCGCGACGACGCCTCAGCTGGCGACGGTGCGCCCGCGGATGTACGACCCGCTCGAGCAACGGGACGACGCCGAGTTCGACGTGCGTCGACTCGACCTCGGTCCGCTGCCGGAGCCGCGCGTGCGGCTCGTCGAACGACGCGAGAGCCGCACCTCGTATCAGATCGACGAAGTGGACGTCGTCTCGCTACTTGGGCCGGGCCTCGGCGGCGCGGAAGCGATCCCGCGCATCGAGGCCGAGGCGGCCGCGGTGGGCGCGGCCGTGGCCGGCACACGAGAAGCGTGTGACGCGGGGTGGGTCGACCGCCCGGCGCAGGTCGGGCTGCTCGGACGACCTGTGGCGCCGCGCCTGCTCGTCGCCGTCGGCGTACACGGCGACCTCGAGGAAGTCGGCGGCTTCGTCAAGGCCCGCGTCGTGGTCACGGTCGGCCCCGACGATGCCGCGCCGATCCGCGAGGCCGCGGACGTCATCGTCGAAGGCGACTGGCGTCAGACGCTCGAGCCGCTGCACCGAGCGGTCGCCGCCGGTCTCTGAGCTAGGACACTTCCGCGAGACGGCGCGCGAGGAACGAGCGCTCGACCGGGTTCGTCGCCAACTCGAGCGCGCGGCGGTAAGCGGATGCAGCCTCGTCGCGTCGGCCGCCGCGCCGGAGCAGGTCCGCCCGCGTGGCGTGCAGCAGGTGGTACTGGTCGAGGCCGGGGATGCGGTCGATCAGCTCCAGTCCCCGCTCGGGCCCCTCCGCCATCGCGATCGCGACCGCCCTGTTCAGCTCGACGACCGGGGATGGCTGACGGCGACTGAGCTCGCCGTACAGGAGCGCGATCTGCGGCCAGTCCGTCTCCTCGGGCCGCTCGGCCTCGGCGTGCAGGGCTGCGATCGCCGCCTGCAGCTGGTACGGGCCCGGGCGACGGAGCCCGAGCGCACGCTCGAGCGCACGGGCGGCCTCCTCGATCTCGGAGCGGTTCCACGTCGAGCGGTCCTGGGCCTCGAGCAGCACGAGCTCCCCGTCCGGGCCGATGCGCGCCCGGCGCCGCGAGTCCTGGAAGAGCATCAGCGCGAGCAGGCCGAGGGCCTCCGCCTCGTCGGGCATCAGGACGGCGAGCAGGCGGCCGAGACGGATCGCCTCGTCAGAGAGGTCGGTGCGGACGAGGCGGTCGCCGCCCGTCGCCGAGTAGCCCTCGTTGAAGATCAGGTAGAGCACGGCCAGCACGGCGCCGAGCCGCTCGGGCAGTAGATGATCCGGCGGCACGCGGATCGGGATCGCGGCCTCGCGGATCTTGCGCTTGGCGCGGACGAGCCGCTGCGCGAGCGTTGGCTCGGGGAGCAGGAACGCACGCGCGATCTCGGGCGTCTGCAGGCCGCCGACGAGCCGGAGCGTGAGCGCGACCTGCGCCTCAGACGAGAGCGCCGGGTGGCAGCACGTGAAGACGAGGCTCAGCCGCTCGTCGGGGATCGTGCTCGCGTCCATCTCCTCTCCCGCGCTCCCCGCAAGCTCCTCGAGCCGGCCGAGCAGCTCGGTCTTCCGCTCGAGATTGCGCTCGCGGCGGATGCGGTCGATCGCGCGGTTGCGGGCCGTGGTCACGACCCAGGCACCGGGATTGGCGGGGACGCCGTCGCGAGGCCAGCGCTCGAGTGCCGTCGCGAAGGCGTCCTGAACCGCCTCCTCGGCACGGTCGAGATCGCCGAGGACGCGGGCCAGGTACGCGAGCGAGCGTCCCCACTCCTCCCGGAAGACGCGCTCGACCGCCTCTATGCGCCGACCTCCGCCTCTCGCATCACCACCGGGCGCACCTCGACGGCGCCGTGGCGCGCCGACGGGATCTTCGCGGCCCAGGCGGTCGCCTCGTCGAGCGAGTCGGCCTCGATCAGGTAATAGCCGCCGAGCGCTTCCTTCGTCTCCGCATACGGCCCGTCGGTGACGAGCGTCTCGCCGTCGCGGACGCGGATCGTCGCGGCCGTCGTCGTCGGCTGCAGCTCGTGCGCGGAGACGTAGCGACCCTGCTCCTGGAGCTCGCGGCTGAGCGCGAAGTACTCCTCGTAGGCCGCCTTCTGCTCGTCGTCCGAGAGCGTCTCCCAGACGCCCTCGGGGTCGTGGATCAGAAGCATGTACTGCTGCATGGAAGCCCTCCTCGGGTTGGTTTCAGCATGACAACGAACGGGCGGCCCGAAAATCGACAGCTCACTCGACGACGGGACGGACCTCCACCGAGCCCCGCGCGGTGATCGGCGAGTGTGCGGCCATGTCGATCGCCTCGTCGAGGTTGTCGCACTCGATCAGGAGGTAGCCGCCGATCTGCTCCTTCGTCTCTGCGAAGGGCCCGTCCGTGACGACGGGCTCGCCGTTCTCGTAGCGGAGCGTCTTCGCGGTCGTGCCCTCGTCGAGCTCACGGCCTTCGACGGACTTCGCATGCTGCTGGAGGTACTCGAACCACTCCAGCCACTTGGGCATGACCTCTTCGCGCCTGGCCAGGATCTCTTCGTTCGTGAGCCCGTCGACAACGGAGGGGTCGGAATAGATCAAGAGTGCGTACTTCATGACTCCTCGCTTTGCACGTAGACGGGGCGGACCTCGACGCCGGCGCGTGTGCCGGACGGCGGCAGCTGCTTCGCGAGCTCGACGGCCTCGTCGATCGACCCGGCGTCGACGACGAAGTAACCGCCCAGCGCTGAGTTCGTCTCCTCGTAGGGCCCGTCGGTGAGGACGATCTCGTCGTTTCGGAGCCGGACGGTCGTGGCGCGGTCGGTCGGCTGCAGCTCGCCGGCGTCGACGAGTTTGCCGCTCTCGCGGGCGCGTTGCGCGAACCGGCCGTACTCCTCACGGATGGCGTTCTGCTCGTCCTCCGAGAGCGTGGCCCACTCCCGCTCGTCGCCGTGGATCAAAAGCATGTAGTGCATCTGGCCTCCTGTGTGGGTTGCAGCATGACGCGATCGAGCCGGCTTGATTAGGCCGCCTCGAAGCGGCGCGCCAGGAGGTCGTCGGCAAGCCGGATGCGCGGGTCGGCGAAGCTGTGGAGCTCACTCCGCTCGCGGATGATCCGCAGGTGAGCCTTGCGTGCGGCCTCGCGCTCGGCGATCCGCTCGGCGTCGGGCTCCCGGCTGTGGATGAGGAACAACCTCGGCTTCATGTCACCCTCCTTTCCGTCGCTCTCGTCAGGACGACGAACGGGGCGCGCCGAAATCGACAGGCTCATGCACGAAGGCAAGGCGTACTTCTTCTGCTGCTTCGCGCGCGCGGGCGAGTTCGCCGAGAGTCCCGACCGCTTCGCCTACTGGCGCGGCGGCTCGGAGTCGCGCTCGTAGTCGGCGGCGCCTCCGGCAAGCAAGTCGCCGCGCACGGCGACGTCGTCCTTGTGCGCCTCGTAGTCCTGGTCGGCGGCGTCGCGCTCGTTCTCCGTCAAGCGCGTCTCCTCCTCGGCGCGCTCGAGCGCGTCCCTGCTCCACCAAGCCCGAAATCTCTCGAGAAGACTCACATCCGTAGGCTACTTTGCTCGTGCGCGGCGAGGTAGCTCAGTTGGTAGAGCACACGGCTGAAAACCGTGGTGTCTACCACGGGGAAACCCATGGTTCCTCCGTGCGCCCCCTCCTTCTCAAAAACCCGTGATCGACACCTCTCGGCCTCCCGCCGGGCAGAGCCCTGTTCCGGCCACAGCAGACGCCCGTCGCCCACGAGAGATCGTTCCGGCCGCCGCTACACTGGTGCGCGCGGCGAGGTAGCTCAGTCGGTAGAGCACACGGCTGAAAACCGTGGTGTCGCCGGTTCGATTCCGGCCCTCGCCACTCTTCAGACATCGCGCAAACCTCCGGCGTAACGACGCGGTAGGTCGGCAGGATCTCGGCTCGGCCGCGATTTCGTGGCCGGCTCTACATGGCGTCGATGATCGGGGAGCGCGTGTCGGACTCCAGGCAGGCGGTGGCGAAGAGTGCGGTGCCGACGTCTCCCGTGAAGAGCGAGTAGCGGCGCCTCCCGTTCGCAGAGGCGATCCGCTCCGCTTGGACGAGCGCGTGGACGGCGAAGCGGCGGGCGCGTTCGAGCCAGAGCTCGTCGCCGGTGCGCGCGAACGCCTTCAGGAGTGCGAAGCCGTTGCCGGAGGTGCCGTGGCAGAGGCCGTGGCCCTTCTCGTCGTTGTGGGCGCCGGCGTGCCAGATGAGCTCTGCGCCGGCGAGGAGGAGGTCCTCGTCGAGATGGTCCCAGGCGCCAGCGAGGACACCCGGAGCACCCGTGCACCACTGGAGACAGATCCGACCGTCTCGCGGGCGCGCGAGCTGCAGCCAGAGCGGGGTGCCGGGCCAGTTGGCGAAGCCGCCCTCGCGGAAGGCATGCCGGGAGAGGACGGCTGCGGTCTCGCTCGCGAGCGCATCGTCCGGCTCGAATCGGAGCAGCGCAAGTGTGTTTCCGGCGGCGCCGTGCAGTGTGGTGAGGCCGCGGTAGTCGTCGTCCTGCCGCCAGAGCCCGTCGTCGCCGCGGCGGGCACGCAGGGCTGCGGCTGTCTCACGTGCCGCTTCCTCCCAACGCGGCTCTCGGGTCCATTCGCCCATCGCCAGAACGGCGAGTAGCGTCCCGGGTGCGCCCCAGCTGATGTCGTCCGTCGGATTGGCGACGTTGCCGCGAACGAGCGCGTAGAGATCGTCCGCGAGCGCCGTGTCGCAGGTGAGCCGGAAGGCGACGAGCAGTGGCCCGGTCTCGCCGCAGAGCAAAGACGCCGGGTGGTAATGCTCATCCGCCGCGAAGTCCGGCGCCGCCCGCTTGAGCTCGAGCGTGCGCAACGCGGCGGCGGCGAGATCGAGCGAGCTCTCGGCGTGGCCGCGTCGCCGCAGCTCGTCGAGCGCCCAGATCACGCCGGCCGCACCGGCGTAGAGGCTCTTCAGCGGCAGCGGCTCCTGCCACCCGTCCCATTCGTGCGCCGGCCAGAGCGCGTCGGGATCGAACGCCGCGTCGGCGTCGGAGACGATCGCGGCGATCGCATCCTCGACACGGGCCGGAACCCACGGCTCATCGATCAGTGGCTCGAACTGCGCGGGCTCGTAGAGCACTTCTGTGACCATCGTTCCTCCTAGTCGATCCATCAGCTGCCGACGCAGATCGCCTCGGGCAGCGAGATACCTCGACACGCCTATGCGGCCGAGGACGTGAAGACCGGATCAACTAGGCCAGGAACGCCACGACCGCGAGTCTAACGAGCAACCCAGGCTTCGCGTGGCCGCTCAAAGTGGGTGGCCTCTCGTCAGAGTCGTGCTAGACCAGAGCCAGCGGCAGAGCCACGAGGATCTGGTCTGCGCAATGTCTGGTTCCGCCCATCTCCGCCTAAGCCGCGTCCGCCCAGGGCAGCTCGAACGAGAAGGCCGAGCCCCTCGAGGGCTCCGAGACGACCCAGATGCGGCCGCCCATCTGCTGCACCAGCTCGCGGCAGATGTAGAGGCCGAGCCCGGTACCGCCCACGCCGCGCGTCAGGTGCGGGTCGAGCCGCTTGAACTTGTCGAAGATCCGCTCCTGGTCCTCGCGCGGGATGCCGAGCCCTTCGTCGGCGACCGTTACGCGCAGATGCCCGTCTGCCGGCTCGAGCCGGACCTCGATGCGCCCGCCGTCAGGCGAGTACTTGACGGCGTTCTCGACGAGGTTGACGAGCACGTGCTGGAGCTTCTCGCTGTCGGCCGCGATCGGTCGCCTGGGCGCATCGGCGCGCAGGTGCAACGAGAGGCCCGGCGGGAGGTGCGTGCCCACGGAGTCGACGACCTCGCGGGCGAGCTCCTCCGCATCGAGGCTCTCGATCGTCGTCTCGTCGCGGCCCGATTCGAGCCGACTCGCCCAGAGCACCTGGTCGACGAGCTGTGCGAGCCGAGCGGATTCGCGGTAGATGATGCCGAGCATCGCGTCCCGCCCCTCGGCGTCGAGCTCGCGCCGCTGCAGCGTCATCGCCGCGCCGTAGACGGAGGCGAGCGGGGTACGCAGCTCGTGCGAGACGACGGCCATGAACTCGTCCTTCAGCCGGTCGAGCTCGCGGAGCCGGCTCAGCGAGCCGTGCATCCAGCGTTCGTAGAGGTCGACGGCGACGAGCGGGCCGACTAGGGCGACGGCGAGGAACGGAGACCGGTCCCAGAGGACGACGAGGATGATCGTCAGCGAGGCCATGACGGCGAGCGGCACGGCGGTCCACGCGACGACGCGCCGCAGGAAGTCTGCGATCGGCGCCCGCCTCGCGCGCGAGACGACGGCCGCGAGCAGACCGATGTCGACGACGTAGAAGGCGCAGGCGGCAGCGAGCGTCCCCAGCGCCGTCGAGGTGAGGCTCGAGCCGACCAGGATGCTGGCGGTCGCTCCGGCCGCGGCGGCGGAGAGCGCGTAGAGCGCGACGTTGTAGGCGACGGCTCGCGTCGGCGGCCTCCGCACGACAAGCTCGACGAAGCCCATCGTCAGCACCGCGATCAAGGTCGCGCCTGCCCACCCGTAGATCGTCGCGGCGCCGACGATGAAGACCGTGGCCAGCGACGTGCGGCCGACGGGCACACGCTCGATCGGCAGTGGGAACGCCTCCGCCGCGGAGGCGGCGAGCAGCAGCGCGAGCAGACCCGCAATCGTGTCGCTGTTCGGATCGGACGCGATGAACGACCAAGCGGCGGCGACCGTGACGGCGGCTCCGGCGACGGTGACCGGCACCAGGATCGGCAGCAGCCGGCGGCTGCTTCCTGAGGGGACACGCGCACTCGGGTGGCCCCGCCGCCCGAACGCCCGTGCCGCCCGGCGCGCGCGTGCGTCGAGGTTCGTCGTGGTGGTCGGGGGAGTATTCGTCTGCGTCATCGCTTCCTTCCGACGCCGCAGAGCGAAGGAGTCCTGAGTCCGTTCGGCGACGGCCCCTAAAGACCTTTTACGCCCGGCCGCACGCACCTGTCAAGGCCGGCGCGGCCGCAGCAATACTCTCGTGGTGTCGCTCGACCGCCGAGCCTTTCTCGTCCGCAGCGGGTTGGCGCTCGCCGCCGCCGGTCTACTCGAGGCCGAAAACGACGAGGCGGTCGCAGCTCCGGAGGCAACGCCGCTCTCGTGGCGCGCCGTGCGCGCACAGTTCCGCCTGACGCCGCTCTACGGCCATCTCGGCGGCCTCCTACTCGCCTCGCACCCCACGGCTGTGCGCCGCGCGATCGAGACGCACCGCCGCGGCCTCGATCGGAACCCCGTCCACTACCTGCACGAACGCGGGCCCGCGCTCGAGGCTCGCGTCCTCACCGCGGCTGCCTCGTACCTGGGAGCGCGACCGACGGACATCGCGCTCACCGACTCGACGACGATGGGGCTCGGCCTGCTCTATAACGGCCTCGAGCTCCGCGCCGGTCAGGAGGTCCTGACCACGGAGCACGACTTCTTCGCGACGCACGAGTCGCTGCGGCTGAAGGCGGAGCGCAGCGGCGCAAGCGTGCGCAGAGTGCGCCTCTACGACCGCGCCGAGGCTGCGTCCGCAGATGCGATCGTGGAGAATCTCATGCGCGGCGTCGGTTCGCGTACGCGCGTCGTGGCAATCACGTGGGTGCACTCGAGCACCGGCGTCAAGCTACCGGTGCGGCGAATCGCCGATGCGCTCGACGAGGTGAACGCGCGCCGCGGCGACCGTGACCGCATCTTCCTGTGCGTCGACGGCGTGCACGGCCTCGGCGTCGAGAACGTGACGGTGAGTGGCCTCGGCTGTGACTTCTTGGTCGCCGGCTGCCACAAGTGGCTCTTCGGACCACGCGGCACCGGCATCGTGTGGGGCCACCCACGTGCCTGGCCGTTCGCGGGCGCGACGATCCCGTCGTTCTCGGGCGGCGGCCCGGGCGCGTACATGACGCCCGGAGGCTTCCACTCCTTCGAGCACCGCTGGGCGCTCGCCGAGGCGTTCCGTTTCCATCGCGGGCTCGGCAAGGAGCGCGTCGAGCGGCGAATCCACCTGCTGAACCGCCGCCTGAAGACGGGCCTAGCGTCGATGTCACACGTAACCCTGAAGACCCCGCGGGCAGACAACCTCTCCGCCGGCCTGGTGTGCTTCGAAGTCCGAGGCCTGAGCCCATCCGCAGTAGTCGCCGCGCTGCGCCGCCGCCGGATAATCGGCACTGTCACTCCGTACAGCCCGTCGTACGCCCGCCTAGCCCCAGGCCTCCTCAATACCCCAACCGACGTAGACCGAGCCCTAGCCGCAATCAGAGCCCTCCGCTAATTCCTTCTCCGCTAAAAAGCGGGCGCGTACGAAGCGTCCTACCCTGGCCAACAGTGCTTTAAGTCGCCGGAAATCGCAGATTTCCGGCGAATCGCGCGCGCCAGCGCGCGAAAGAAGGACGTCCGGGCCGGTGCATCCGCGCCACGAACGTCCTTGTGCGCCAAAAATTACTCCCCGTGCCGCTTGCGGGCAACGAAAGCGGTGCCGCGTCCCTCGGCAAACTCCGCAAAGTCCGCGAAACCGCGCCGGCCCAGCTCCGAGCGCAGCCGATCGGAAGGGACGTAGATCGGCGTCTCGGCCCCGCCGGAGAACGAGAAGACGAGGTAGCCGCCGGAAGCGACGAGGCGTGCGAGCTCGTCGAAGAACGGGATCATGTTCGCGAGCGAGACGAGGTCGAACGAGCGATCCTCGAACGGCAGCCGCTCCGCGTCGGCCTGCTCGAAGCGAACACGGTCGGTGAGCTCGAGCGGCGTCTTGCGCCTCGCCTCGGCGAGCATCTCGGGCGCGATGTCGACGCCAACGACCTCCGCATTGGGGAAGCGCCGCGCGACCGCGAACGCGGCCGCCCCCGTACCGGTGCCGAGGTCGAGAGCGCGGCGAGGCGGCTCGACGGACGCGAGTGCCTTCTCGAGCGGCCTGAACGCCGCCGGGTCGCGCATCTCGTCCCACACGGGCGCGAGCCGGTCGAACTGCGCGCGCATCAGCGGCCGGAAGAGGCGCCAGAGACCCGGCCGGCGGACGACCCGGTTCGTCGTGAACCGCGCGAACTTTCGCCCGAGCTCCGCGCCGAGGCTCATTCGGCTCGCCTGATGCGGATCTCGGCGCCGGCGCTGACGTTGAACGTCTCGGCCGCGTTGCCCCGGCTGATCGCGAGCGCCACGTTCTCGTAGGCGTCCTCGTAGAGGATCACCTCGCCCGGCCGCGCGTCCGCGAAGGTCTTGGCGGCGCTGGCGTAGTACCGGTCTCCCATGTGCTCGAGCTCGACGAGGCGTCCGGGCTCGATGCCGTACTGCTCGAGGTGGCCGCGGTTGAGGTTGAGCTGGATGTTCCCGAAGCGGTCAACATAGAGGCAGGTCGCGCGGATTCTCCGCTCGGTGAGGTCCGGCGTCGGAAGCTCGAGGCGCACGAGCGAGTCGGGCTCGACCTCGGGCCCGAGCTCGGCAATCTCGACGCCGCGCGCCAGGTGCGCTGCCGCCGGAGCGAAGATGTCACGCCCGTGGAAGGTCGAGGAGACGTGGTCGAGGGCGTACTCGCGGTTCGCGATCTCGTGAGCGACGTCGATCCCGCCGAGCGCCTCAGCGGCCGGGACGAGCAGGCCGTTGTCGGGCCCGACAAAGACACGGCCGTTCTGTCCGCCGAGCGCGAGGGCGCGCCGGCCGCTGCCGACCCCGGGGTCGACGACCGCGAGGTGGACGCCCTCGGGCAGGAAGGGCAGCGTGTTCGCGAGCACGAGCGCGCCCTGCAGGATGCTCTGCGGCGAGATGCCGTGCGTGACGTCGATGATCTCGACGTCGGGCGCGATGCGTTTGATGACGCCGTGGCACGTGCCGACGAAGTCGTCTTCGAGCCCGAAGTCGGTCAGGAAGGTGATGAACACCGGCGTCAGCGCGACGCTATAAGACGCACGGCCTCCACGAGACCGTCGAGGTCGTGAGTCTCAGCCTCGACGGCGACGCGTAGCCCGGCGGCCTCGGCGGCGCGAGTCGTCTGCGGGCCGATCGAGACCGCCGGCACGTCGATTCCCAGCGCCGCGAACGATCGAGCCGCCGACCCGGAGGCGAGCACGACGACGTCGCCGGCAGGAGGCCGCTCCGGACGGACGAGGCGGGTCCGGTAGAGCGGGACGAAGTCGGCGCCGAGCTCGTCGATCGGGCGCCGACGCGCTCCCTCGGCAGCCGCGAAGAGAACGCGTCCCGCAGGCCGCGGAAACTCGGCGAGCAGGCCGTCCTGGGACGACACGCGCGGGACGAAGGCAGGCTCGACCCCGAGCTCGCGGAGCGCTTCCGCCGTGCCCGGCCCGACCGCCGCCACCATTGGGAGCGCGCCCTGCGCACGCCGGACGAGCTCACGGGCGCCGTTCGGGCTCGTGACGACGACCCAGTCGTAGCCTTCGACCGCCACCGGGTCGTCGAACGGCTCGACCTCGATCAGCGGGCACTCGACGACGTCCAGCCCGAGGGCCTCCAGCCGGTCGACCAGCGGCCCGGCCTGCGCGCGCGGCCGCGTGACGATCACTTTCATGCCGGGGCGAGGGCGCGCAGCTCGGCGCCCAGCGCAGCCGGGTCGTCGCCCGTTCGCCGTTCGACCCAGCGGCCGTCCGGGTCCGCGACGAGCGCCGTCAGCGTCTGGCCGTCGTGATGAGCCGCGACCGGCGCGAGGCAGCCGCCGCCGACGGCCGCGAGGCACGCGCGTTCGGCCTCGACTCTGCGGCGCGTCTCGGCATCGTCGGCAGCAGCCACGACCTCCTCCTCTCCGCTCCGCACCTGCAGCGCGAGGGCGCCCTGGCCCGCTTCGGGGAGCACCTCGCGGGGATCGAAGCGGTGCCCGATGTCTGTTGCGAGCCCGAGCCGGTCGAGACCGCACGCAGCGAGCACGACGGCGTCGAGGCCGCGCTCCCCGCGCTTGCGAAGCCGCGTGTCGATGTTGCCGCGCAGCGGCTCGACGAGCAGCTCGGGCTGCAAGGCGAGCAGCTGCGCGCGCCGACGGACGGAGGCCGTCCCGATCCGCATGCCGGGCTCGAGGCGCTCGGCGCCGCAGAGCGCGTCGCGCGGATCCTCCCGCGTGAGGTAGGCGCCGACCGTGAGCCCCTCGGTGTCGGTCGAGGTCATGTCCTTCGCCGAGTGGACGGCGACGTCGATACGCCCGGCCAGCAGCGCCTCCTCGATCTCCTTGACGAAGACGCCGCGGTCGCCGATCTGACCGAACGGCTTCGAGCGGTCGCGATCGCCTGCGGTCGTGATCGGAACGAGGGCGACCTCGACGCCCGGAGCCCGCAGCCGCTCGGCCGCCAGCTCGGCCTGCGTGAGCGCGAGCCTACTGCCGCGGCTTCCGATTCGAAGCAGCACGCTCGTCCTCGCTGAGCCCGAACAGGTGCCGCGCCGCCTCGACGTAGCCCGGGCCGTCCGTCGCGGCCGCCTGCTTGAGGCGAACGATCGGGAGATGCAGCAGCTTGTTCACGATCTGCGTCGTCAGCGACTCGACGGTCTGCCGTTCGCTGTCCGAGAGGCCCTCGAGCCGCCCTTCCGCCTTCGCCAGCTCGCCCGAGCGGATCCGCTCCGCCCAGTCGCGCAGCGACGCGATCGCCGGAACGACGTCGAGCGATGCCCGCCACTCGCGGAACCGCGCCGCCTCGTCGGCGACGATCGCCTCGGCGCGAGCCGCCTCACGCCGCCGGCCGCTGAGGCTCTCGCTGACGACGGCCTCGAGGTCGTCGATGTCGTAGAGGTAGCAGCCGTCGAGCTCGGCCACGGCCGGATCGACGTCGCGCGGCACGGCGAGATCGATGACGAAGAGCGGCTTGCCCTTGCGGTCGGG
>DASQWH010000027.1:0-4766 GCA_035640335.1 Gaiellaceae bacterium
GATCGCCGCGGGCGCGAGCGGCCGGAACGGCGGCTTCGCCCTTCGCGGCACCGCCCTCTCGTACGCCGAGGCGCGCGATCGGCTGGGCGCCGAGCCGGCTGCCGCTGTCTGGCGCATGACGGAGGCCTTCCTTGATCGAATGGCCGAGCTCGCGGGCGACGCGCTCCGCCGAACCGGCAGCCTCAAGCTCGCCGCCGGCGAAGGTGAGCTTGACGAGTTGCAGGCCGACTACGACGCGCTCCGCACCGACGGCTTCGACGTCGGATGGGTCGACAATCTCGAGCCGGCACTCGCCCGGCTCTACGGTGCCGCAATCCGGCACCCGACCGACGGCGCGCTGCAGCCGGCGCGCTGGGTGCGTCGGCTCGCCGCCGCCGCGGCCGAGGCCGGCGCCGAGCTGAGCGAGGGCGACCGCGTCGAGGTGCTCGACGAGCTCGACGCCGACCAGGTCGTCGTGGCAACGGACGGCTACACGAACGGGCTGGTGCGCGAGCTCGACCAGTCGATCGAGCCCGTGCGCGGCCAGGTCGTTGTCACCGAGCCGCTGCCCGAGCGGCGCTTCGACTGCCCGCACTACGCGCGCCAGGGGTTCGATTACTGGCAGCAGACGCCGGACCGGCGGCTCGTCCTCGGCGGGCGCCGCGACGTCCGGCTCGCGGACGAGTTCACGGCCGACGAGGCGTTGACCGAACCGGTCCAGCAAGCGCTGGAGGAGTTCGCCGTCGAGCTGCTCGGGGCGCCGCCGCGCATCACGCACCGCTGGAGCGGCATCTTCGGCCAGACCGAAGACGGGCTACCGCTCGTCGGCCGAGTCCCCGGTCGGGACGACACATGGGTTGCCGCCGGCTACTCCGGCCACGGCAATGTGCTCGGCTTCGCGTCAGGTGTGCTCCTGGCGCAGGCGATCCTCGGCTCGCCTGCGCCCGAGCTTGCGATCTTCGAGCCGGCCCGGCTCCTGAGAACCTAGGCCGAGGTCTGCTGCGCGCCCATGCCCTCGGGCATCGGTGCGCTCTCGTCGCTCTGCCAGACGGAGAACGGGTTGCCCTCCGTGTCCTTAGCAGCAGCGAACCAGCCCATGTTGGGCACGGGCATCTTGTCCTCGGTCTCGCCCCCGAGATCGCGGATGCGTCCGAGCTCCGCGTCGATGTCGTCGGCCTCGAAGTAGACCTTGATGCCGCGCTCGCCTTCGGTGGTCGGGTAGAGGCCGCCGCCGGGCTCGCCCTCGAACATGTTGTACTCGGGAGCGCCTTCACCCGAGTAGGCCTGGAACTTCCAGCCCGCGAGGTCGCCCCAGAACTTCATCGCCCGCTGCGTGTCCTCCGCGGGAATCTCGATGTGCACGATCTTGCCCTTCACTCAGCTCCCTCCTTGTGTTGGTCCGCGCCACCCTATCGACTGGTAGGACGCGTTCCGGGCGCCGCGGTTGGGCTTCACCTGCGGTTAACAGACCGTGCCCCGAGGTGCTTCGAGAGCTAGACGTCGATCGCAGGGAGCTCGAGCTCGTCGCCGCGCTCCATCGCAGCGAGCGCGATCGCGAGATCCTGGATCGCGAGCCCGGTCGAGTCGAATGCTGTGATCTCGTCGTCCGATTCGCGGCCGGGCGCTTCTCCGGCCAGCACGGCCCCCAGTTCGGTGACCTGCCCGCGCTCGAGCTTCCCGGCTTCGACGGCGTGCACGAGCTCTCCGTTGTGGCTCGCCTGCTCCCAGTCGTCGGCGAACACGTGCGCGCGGACGAGCTCCTCGACCGCGATCTCCGTCTTGCCGGGGCCGTCGGCGCCCATCAGGCTGACGTGCTGTCCCGGCCGCAACGACCCCTCGCGGAGAAGCACCTCGTGGCCCGGCGTCATCGTCACGAGCAGGTCGGCGGCGAGAGCCTCGTCCCGCTCGGCCACGTCCGCTCCGACCTCCTCGGCGGCTCCGCCTGCGCGCCCGGGATCGACGTCGTAGATCGCGACCCGCCGGCCTCGCGCGACGAACGTGCGCGCCGCCGCCTTCCCGTTCACGCCCGCGCCGACGACGGCGGCAGTCTCGGCGTCGGTGCGACCCAGGGTCTCGGCGGCGACGACCGCAGCGGCTCCCGTCCGCAGCGCGGTCACAGCGCCCGCGTCGAGCACCGCCCGCAGGACGCCGTTCGACGCGTCCGACAGCAGCACGAGACCCATCACGGTTGGCAGCCCTCGCTCCGGGTTGCCCGGATAGGACGTGACCCACTTCAGCAGTGCGTGCCCCGCGCCGAGCGCCGGCATCGCGCGGAAATCCCCGGCCGGGTAGGCCGGCACGTACACCTTCGGCGGCATTGACCACTCGGCTCGCGCGTAGGCGACGAACGCCTCCCGGACGGCCTCGAGCGCGCGCTCCGGCGAAACGGCCGCCTCGACGGCCTCCGCCGAGAAGACACGAATCCGCGTCAAACGTTCTTCACGGCGGCGACGAGCTGCTCCATCGCGGCCTTCGCGTCCGCGAACAGCATCACGGTCTTGGGGTCGTAGAAGAGCGGGTTGTCGATCCCCGCGAAGCCGGGCGACATCGAGCGCTTGATGACGACGACGTTCTGCGACTTGTCGACGTCGAGGATCGGCATCCCGTAGATCGGGCTTCCCGGCTGGTTGCGCGCCGCCGGGTTGACGACGTCGTTCGCGCCGACGACGACGGCGACGTCCGTCTGCGGGAACTCCGGGTTGATCGCCTCCATCTCGACGAGCTCGTCGTAGGGCACGTTCGCCTCCGCCAGCAGCACGTTCATGTGCCCGGGCATCCGGCCTGCGACGGGGTGGATCGCGTACTTGACGTCGACGCCCTTCCCCTCGAGCAGCTCCGCGAGGTTTCGGACGTCGTGCTGGGCCTGCGCGACGGCGAGCCCGTAGCCGGGCACGAACACCACGCGCCGCGCGAAGGCGAGCATGACCGCCACGTCGTCCGCGGTCGCCGAGCGCACGGACGCACCGTCGGCGCCCGCGCCAGCAACGCCAGCGGCCTCGACGACCTTGCCGAACGCGCCGAAGAGCACGTTCGTCACCGAGCGGTTCATCGCCCGGGCCATGAGCATCGTCAGCAGCGTGCCCGAGGCGCCGACGAGCATTCCGCTCACGATCAGCACGTTCGAGTGCAGGACGAACCCGGTCGCCGCCGCGGCGAGACCGGTGAACGCATTCAGCAGTGAGATGACGACCGGCATGTCGGCGCCGCCGATCGGGAGCACGAAGACGATGCCGAAGACAGCTGCCGCCACGATCGCCGCAGCGAGCAGCCAGAAGTCCACCGAGGCCATCGCCACGACGCCGAGCGCGACCGAGGCGCCGAACAGCAGCCCGTTACCGACCTGCTGGCCGGGGTAAGTGATCGGGCGGCCGCTGACGAGGTCCTGCAGTTTCCCGAACGCGACGAGCGAGCCCGCGAACGAGATCGAACCGACGAGCGCCGAGAACACCGTCGAGATCCCGCGCTCCACTCCCACGTCGCCCGAGTGCGCCCACAGCCCGTGGAACTCGACCAGCGAGATGAGTGCCGCCGCTCCGCCGCCGACGCCGTTGAACAGCGCCACCATCTGCGGCATCGCCGTCATCTTCACCTTCTTCGCGCCGACGACACCGATCACGGACCCGATCGCGATCCCGCCGGCCATCCACCACCAGCCGGTGACGACCTCCTCGAGCGCGAGCGTGACGACGACCGCCCAGACCATCCCGGCCGCGCCGATCTGCACGCCGAGCCGTGCGTGCCGCGGCGACGAGAGGAAGCGCAGCGCGAGGATGAACGCCGCGATCGTGATCAGGTAGAGGAGGTTGGCTGAGGTCGTGCTCAAGGCGTCTGGTCGGGCCGCTTCTTGAACATCTCGAGCATGCGGTCGGTGACGACGAAGCCGCCGACCACGTTCGCCGTCGCGAGCACGACCGCGACGAAGGAGACGAGCCGCATGAACCAGCCCGGGTGATGCGTGCCCATGATGATGATCGCTCCGACGATGACGATCCCGTGGATCGCGTTCGTTCCCGACATGAGCGGGGTGTGCAGCAGAGTCGGCACCTTGGAGATGACCTCGAAGCCGACGAATGCCGCGAGCACGAGGATCGTCAGCTCCGTCACGAGCTGGAAGGTCATGCGGGCACCTCCTCCCGACGGGTTACGCATGCGCCGGCCGTGATCTCGTCGTCGAAGTCGAGCTTCAGCTCGCCCTCGGGCGCGAGGTGCTGGACGAGCGCCGAGACGTTTCGCGCGTAGAGCTGGCTCGCGTGGAACGGCATCGTGCTCGGCAAGTTCGTCGGGCCGAGAATCGTCACACGCTGGTGCACGACGGCCTCGTCCGCGCGCGTCAGTTCGGCGTTGCCGCCGGCTTCCGCGGCGAGGTCGACGATCACCGATCCGGGCCGCATCGACTCGATCGCCGAGCGGGGGATGAGCTTCGGCGCGGGCCGGCCGGGGATGAGCGCTGTCGTGACGACGACGTCGAAGTCGCCGATCCGCGCCTCGAGCTCCTCCTGCTGGCGCCGCTGTTCTTCTTCGGACAGCTCACGCGCGTACCCGCCCTCCGTCTCTTCGCCGACGACGCCGAGCTCGAGGAACGTCGCACCGAGACTCTCGACCTGCTCCTTCACGACGGGGCGCACGTCGAACCCTGAGACGACCGCACCGAGGCGGCGCGCGGTCGCGATCGCCTGCAGGCCGGCGACGCCCGCGCCGATGACCAGCACCTTCGCCGGCGCCACCGTGCCTGCTGCTGTCATCAGCATCGGCAGGAACTTCGGCAGCCGCTCGGCGGCGAGGATGAC
>DASQWH010000028.1:0-22065 GCA_035640335.1 Gaiellaceae bacterium
GCGTCTGGGGCGGAGCCGGAGGCGGCGGGGGTGGCGGAGGGGCAGCCGGAGCCGCGGGCTGCGGCTGCCGAGAGCCGCCGGTCTCGGCTCCGCCCGCGGCGTGCAGGACCTCGATCAGGACGAAGAGCGGCGCGATGAACGACTTCAGCCACCAGACGAACGTGAAGCCCCACGCCTGGCCCGGCTCGTGCTGGTGGCGGACGATGCGGACGGCGTCGATCACCCAGACGACCGCGGCGGACAGGCCCCACAGGAAACCGACGACCTCCCCGAAGAAGAAGCCGACGAGCGCGCCGAGGGCGAAGAGCCAGAGGAAGCCTGCCCCCAGATGGACGATCAGGACGAAGGCGAGGTTGACCGCATGCTCCGGACGGTAGGCCCGGGACTCAGAAGTCATCGTCGTCGTCCTCCTCGTCGTCGCAGAAGTGCTCGACGTACAGCTCGACGGACTCGGCACGTTCGCCCGCGTACGGCCACTGGTCGCAGACCGTCCAGTTCGATTCCACGAGCACTTCGCCGAGTCCTTCGTCGACGACGATCGCCTCGAGACCGCGGTCCTCGACCAGCCCCTTGGCGGCGTCGAGCCGAAGCCCGGTCACGTTCGGCACGCGCGCCGTGACGACCGCGGGACAGCTGCGCGCGATGACGAGCTCCACGCCCTTCGTGCGCTTTCCCGCCCGCGGGCGCTGCGCGCAGACCACCCAGTGCGACCGCACGACCACGCCGAGTGCGCCGCCGCCGATCACCTCGTACTCGAGGCCGCGGTCGTCGAGCCGTTCCTGCGCGACGTCGAGGCGCTCACCGGTCACGTCCGGGGCCCGCTCCGCTCCGGCTCCGCCGCAGGCGGCGAAGACGGGGACCAGGGCGATCAAGGCGAATAGTCGATATCGCATCTCTGCTATAGAATAGCAACTCTGCTATAGCTGTCAAGACCCGCTTGGAGCCCGCGCTACCCTTGGTCGCATGGCCGCTATCGACGAGCTCGTCGAGGAAGTTGAGCGCTCGTACAGGGAGACGCAGGAGCGCATGTCCGACCCTGCCGTCTACGACGACCATCGCGAGGCGGCGGAGGTCGGGCGCCGCCTGAAGGAGCTCGAGGCCGCGCACAGGCTGGCCGAGGAGTGGCGCTCGATTCGCGCCGACCTCGCGGACGCGCACGGCGACGGTGACCTGCGCGAGCTCGTACCCGAGCTCGAGGAGCGGCTCGCGGGCCTCGAGGAGGAGCTGAAGCTCGCGCTCGTCGAGGCCGATCCGGCCGACCGCAAGGACGTGCTCGTCGAGATCCGCCAGGGCGTCGGCGGCGACGAGGCGGCGCTGTGGGCGGGCGACCTCTACCGGATGCTCGCCCGCTACGCGGAGCGGCGCGGCTTCAAGAGCGAAGTGCTCGCTTCGAGCCCGAACGAGGCCGGCGGTTTCAAGGAAGTCGTGTTCGGGGTCAAGGGTGACGGGGCGTACTCCGTCTTCAAGTGGGAGGGCGGCACGCACCGCGTGCAGCGTGTCCCGCAGACGGAGTCGCAGGGCCGCATCCACACCTCGACGGCAACGGTCGCCGTGATGCCCGAGGTCGAGGAGGTCGAGGTGGAGATCGACCCGAACGACCTGAAGATCGACGTCTACCGCTCGACCGGCCCGGGCGGCCAGAGCGTGAACACGACCGACTCGGCTGTGCGCATCACGCACGTGCCCACAGGCGTCGTCGTCGCGATGCAGGACGAGAAGTCGCAGCTCCAGAACAAGGCGAAGGCGATGCGCGTGCTGCGGGCGCGGCTCTACGAGCTCGAGCGCACGAAGCAGCGCGAGGAGCAGGAGGCGGCGCGGCGATCGCAGATCGGCTCGGGCGAGCGGGCGGAGAAGATCCGCACCTACAACTTCCCCGAGAATCGCGTCACCGACCACCGGATCAAGCTCACGCAGCACCGGCTCGACGCGACCCTCGACGGCGAGCTGGACGATTTCACCGAGGCGCTCACCGCCGAGGACCGGCGGCGCGCCCTCGAGACTGCTTCGGCATGACCGCTCAGGACGCGGTCCGCACCGCTGCAGCGGAGCTCCAGCGTGCCGGCTGCCCGTCCCCACGCGTGGATGCCGAGTGGCTCGTCGGACACGCGCTCGGGATGACGCGCACGGAGCTATACGCCGACGGGTCGCGCGAGCTCGCGTCGCCGGACGAGGAGCGCCTCGGGCAGCTCGTCGCTCGGCGGGCCGGGCGCGAGCCGCTCGCCTACGTCCTCGGCGAGTGGGGCTTCCGGAGCCTGACACTGAAGGTCGATCGCCGCGTCCTGATCCCGCGCCCGGAGACGGAGGTGCTCGTCGAGCGCTGCCTCGAGCTGCTCGCCGGCGCCCGCGAGCCGCGTGTGCTCGACGTCGGCGTCGGGTCGGGCGCGATCGCGCTCGCGATCGCCGACGAGCATCCGACCGCGAGCGTCGTCGCGACCGACAACTCGCCTGGCGCGCTCGAGCTCGCCGCGGAGAACCGCGCGCGGGCCGGGCTCGAAGGCCGCGTCGAGCTCGTCGAGGGCGACCTCTTCGCGGGGCTCGCCGGCCCGTTCGACCTCGTCGTCTCGAACCCGCCGTACGTGGAGCCGCACGAGCTCCCGTCGCTCGAGCCGGAGGTGCGTGACTTCGAGCCGCGGGCGGCGCTCGTCGCGCCCGGTGTGACCGAGGCGCTCGCGCGTGGCGCACCCGACGTCTTGCGGCCGGGCGGCGTCCTCTGCCTCGAGACCGCGGACAAGGCTGCGGCCGGCGTCGCGCACCTCCTGAGCACGCTCGGGTACCGTGACGTCACGACGACTGCGGACGTCGCCGGCCGCGATCGGGTGGTGGATGGACGCACGCATCGTTGACGACGCATTCGAGGGCCTCCAGGAGGGGCGTGCGGTCGTCATCCCCACGGACACGGTCTACGGGCTTTGCGCCGCGCCGGACCGCCCGGAGCCTGTCCACGCGATGTACCGCCTGAAGGGGCGCGAAGAGGGGCAGCCAACGGCTGTGATCGCGTCGAGCGTCGACAGGCTGCTCGAGCTCGTACCGGAGCTGCGCGGCCAACCCGAGGTCGCGGTCCGGGCACTGCTGCCCGGGCCGTTCACGCTCGTGCTGCCGAACCCGGCACAGCGCTTCCGCTGGCTGACCGGAATGCGTCCGCAGACGCTCGGAGTCCGCGTCCCGGAGCTGCAGCGCGGCGCGCGGGCGCTCCTCGAGCGCGTGGGTATCCTGGCCGCGACGAGCGCCAACCGCGCCGGCGAGCCCGACCCGAGGCGTGTCGAGGAGGTTCCTGAGGAGATCCGGAGTGCCTGCGCGGCGGTGATCGACGGCGGCGAGCTGCCCGGAGTCCCGTCGACGGTGGTCGAGCTCACCGGCCCGGAGCCGCTCGTCCTGCGCGAGGGCGCGGTCCCGGCAGCCGAAACGCTCGACCGGCTGCGGCACGCCGTTTCGTAGGAAGTCCGCGCGCACGAGTACGATCCATTCGATGGCGGTCGCGCACGAAACCCTGGAGCACCTTCGAACCGCCGGCCTCGCCGAGATCGACCCCGAGATCGCGGAGCTGCTCGGACGCGAGCTCGAGCGTCAGCGCGGACAGATCGAGCTGATCGCCTCGGAGAACTTCACGTGGCCGTCGATCCTCGAGGCCGTCGGCTCCGTGCCGACGAACAAGTACGCCGAGGGCTATCCCGGCCGCCGCTACTACGGCGGCTGCGAGGTGATCGACGAGATCGAGCAGACGGCGATCGACCGCGCCAAGGAGCTCTTCGGGGCCGAGCACGCAAACGTGCAGCCGCACGCGGGCGCGCAGACGAACATGGCCGCGTACATGGCCGTCCTCCAGCCGGGCGACACGATCCTCTCGCTCGAGCTCTCGCACGGCGGCCACCTCACGCACGGCCTCAAGGTCAATTTCTCGGGCCGCCTCTACGCGATCGCCCACTACGGCGTCAGCCGCGAGACGAACGTCGTCGACTACGACGACGTGCTCCGGCTCGCGAAGGAGCACCGGCCGAAGCTAATCGTCTGCGGCGGCTCGGCGTACCCGCGCACGGTCGAGGCCGACCGCTTCCGCGAGATCGCCGACGAGGTCGACGCGCTCCTGCTGTGCGACATGGCCCACTTCGCCGGCCTCGTCGCCGCGGGCCTGCATCCGAACCCCGTGCCGTACTGCGACTTCGTCACCTCGACGACGCACAAGACGCTGGCCGGCCCGCGGTCGGGCTTCATCCTCTGCAAGGAGGAGCACGCCCAGGCCGTCGACCGCGCGGTCTTCCCGGGCATGCAGGGCGGGCCGCTCTGCCACGCGATCGCGGCCAAGGCGGCCTGCCTCAAGATCGCGGCGACGGAGGCGTTCCGCGACTACCAGCAGCAGGTGCGCACGAACGCCGACACGCTCGCGGAGACGCTGCAGGACGGCGGGCTCGACGTCCTCACCGGGGGCACCGACACGCACCTGCTGCAGGTCGACCTGCGCCGCACCGACTGGACGGGCAAGGACGCCGAGGAGCGGCTCGACGACGTGAAGATCACCGTCAACCGGAACACGGTCCCGTTCGACGAGCGGCCGCCGACAGTCGCATCCGGCATCCGCATCGGCACCCCCGCCGCGACGATGCGCGGGTTCGACGAGGAGGACTTCCGCGAGGTCGGCGACGTCATCGTCGAGGCGCTCGGCGACTCGCCCGACCTCGGCGCGCTCGCGGCGCGCAGCCAGGCGCTCTGCGCCAAGCGCCCGCTGTACCCGGGCTTCCAGGGTTGGCCTACATACGTGGCGTGACGTGACGGTCGCCGCTTCGACGAAGGTCCTCGTCGAGGTCGACCATCCGCTCGTCCGGCACAAGCTCTCGTACCTGCGCGACAGGCGAACCTCGACCGGCGACTTCCGCCGCCTCGTGCACGAGCTGACCGCGCTGCTCACCTACGAGGCGACGAAGGACCTGCCGACCGAGACCGTCCGCGTCGAGACGCCCCTCGAGTGGACCGAGGTCGAGCGCATCTCGGGCAAGAAAGTGGCCGTCTGCCCGGTGCTGCGGGCCGGCATGGGCATGCTCGACGGCTTCCTGGAGCTCGTCTCCGGCGCGCGCGTCGGCTTCATCGGCCTGTTCCGCGACGAGGCGACGCTCGAGCCGGTCGAGTACTACGTGAAGCTGCCGAACGACCTCGGCGTGCGCGACGCGATCGTGCTCGACCCGATGCTCGCGACGGGGAACTCGTCCGTCGCCGCGATCTCGGCCGTGAAGACGGCGGGCGCGCGGTCGGTGCGCCTCATCTGCCTCGTCGCGGCGCCGGAGGGCATCGAGCGGCTCCACGCCGAGCACCCAGACGTGCCGATCTTCTGCGCCGCCGTCGACCGGGAGCTGAACGAGCGCGGGTACATCGTCCCGGGGCTCGGCGACGCAGGCGACCGGCTCTACGGCACGAAGTAACGTAAGGCACCGCGGTGGAGACGACAGCTTCAAACTGCTCGACCGGCTCGCTCAGGCGGAGGCACGAGCAGAACCCGTGCTTTCTGCCGAGCGCGCCGCGAGCGGCGCGGTAGGCAGAAATGTGGGACAACCTGCGCGAGAACCCGGAAGTCCTCTGGGGCTTCGTCGTCGCGCTCGGCGTCGTCCTCGTCCTCACCCCGGCGGTCGGGCGGTTCGCGCGGATCCTCGGCGTGGTCGACCAGCCCGGCGAGACGCGGCGCATCCACCTGCGGCCCGTCCCGCGGCTCGGCGGGATCGCGCTCCTGCTCGGGATCTTCGTGCCCGCGCTGGCCTTCCTCGCGCTCGACGGCCCCTACCGGGGCATCCTCCTCGGCGGTGCGGTCGCGACGACCATCGGCGTCGTCGACGACTTCCGGGGACTGCCTTGGTGGGGGAAGCTCGGCGGCCAGTCGGCGGCCGCGGCGATCGCGATCGGCTTCGGCGTGCAGATCGACCGCTTCACGTTTCCCGTGCTCGGCATCCACGACCTCCCCGAGTGGGTCGGCGTTCCGGCCACGTTCATCTGGATCGTGGCGATCATGAACATGGTCAACTTCCTCGACGGGATGGACGGGCTCGCGGCCGGCATCTGCGCGATCGCGGGCTCGACGTTCGCGGTGATCGCCCTCTCGCTCGGCAAGCCGCAGGCCGCGATCCTCTCCGCGATCGTCGCCGGCGCGTGCTTCGGCTTCCTGCACCACAACTTCTATCCGGCGCGCATCTTCATGGGCGACTCCGGCGCCTTGCTGCTGGGATTCACGCTCGCGACGCTCTCGATCCAGGGCCTCTTGAAGACGGCGGCGACCGTCGCCCTGTTCTTCCCGCTGCTCGTGCTCGCCGTGCCGATTCTCGACACGGCCTTCGTCTTCGCCAAGCGGCTCAAGTACCGGCGGCCGCTCTACGCGGCCGACCGCACGCACCTCCACCACCGGTTCGTGAGCATCGGCTTCTCGCAGCGGCGCGCGGCGCTGTACATGTACGCCTGGTGCGCGACGCTGGCGGCGGCGGCGCTCGCGACCCGCTTCCTGCCGCCTCGGCCGCACGGTGACATCGACGTTTCGAACACGCTCGTCGACGCCGCGATCGGCGTGGCCGCGCTCGGCGCGTCGGTCTACATCGTCTACCTGCTCGAGATCGTGAAGCTCATGAACCCGCGGATCCGCCGGCGCGAGGAAGCGGCTCGCGCCGAGCGGAAGACCGCCTGAGGCATCGCTCGCGATGCCGGCTCAGGATGCCGGGCTCTGCCCAGCATCCGTCTGAAACGACCGGTCGACGCAACCCGGGGTCAGGACGACCGCCACAAAGCCTCCTCGACGAGCGTGGCGCCGTCGAGGACGCGCTCGACGTCGGCCGGCTCGAGATCTGCCAGCCGCTCGGCGAGCCTCGCGATGCGTCGCTCGCGCGCGCGTTGCAGGAGTCGTCTGCCCTTGGCCGTCGCGGTCAGCCTGACGACGCGGCCGTCACGCGCGTCCGCGTGGCGCCGCACGAGGCCGTCCTCCTCGAGACCGCGCACGATGTTCGTCATCGTCGGAGGACGAACCTGCTCCGCCGCGGCGAGCTCGCCGAGCGCCTTCGCGCCGCCGAAGACGAGCACCGACAGGGCGGAGAGGCGGGCGGCGCTGAGGCCGCTCGCCGGGTCTTCCCGCGCGACGAAGCGCAGGGCATGGATCGCCGCCGAGTGGAAGCGGTCGGCGGCTTCGAGCTGCTCAGTTGACAGACGAGTATTCATTTAGTTAGGCTAACGAAATAATAGCACGAAGGGAGGACGAAAATGTCCGAGCTACTTGAGGCCGTCTACCAGGGGGACAAGGCGCGGACGGACGAGCTCCTGGCGGCCGACCCCGACCTCGACGTGTTCGAGGCCGCCGCCGTCGGTCGCACCGACCGCCTGCGCGACTTGCTCGACGCCGATCCCGGCCTGGCCAGCGCCTGGGCGGAGGATGGCTTCCAGCCGCTGGGGCTGGCGAGCTTCTTCGGGCACGTCGACGCGGCACGGTTGCTGGTCGAGCGCGGAGCCGAGGTCAATTCGGCGTCACGCAACCAGATGAAGGTGATGCCGCTGCACAGCGCCGCGGCCACTTCGGATCCGGACGCGCGCTACGCGCTGGCGAAGCTCTTGCTCGAGCACGGAGCGGATCCCAATGCCCGCCAGCAGGACGACTACACGCCGCTCATGGCCGCCGAGCAGCACGGCGACGCGCGCCTCACGGAGCTCCTGCGGCAGCACGGTGCGCGCGGTTGATGAAGGCGAGCAGCACGTCGTTGAACTGGGTGCCCGCGCGAGGAATCGAGTGGCCGACGCCACCGACTACCGCTCGCTCGGCGCCGAGCTGCGTCTGCAGGACGTCGCAGACCGCGTCGAACGCCTCGCTGTGAGCGCCCGACACGACCAGCTTCGGGTACGGCGCAGCGGCCAGATCGGCGAGCGGTATTTCCGCTTCGTGTGGCGGACGCTCGGCGATGGCGGCGCGGGCTCCGGCTTCGATCGCCGCCGGTAGCGGGTCGGGCAGCTGGATCCTGCTGCCGACGAGAGGCAGGAAGTGCTCCAGGTAACCGCGCGGGTCGCGTGGCGCCTCGGAAACGCTGTCCAGGAAGGCCTCGACCGCGGGGTGCCCGCGCGCGATGCCGAAGGCCGGCGGCTCGATCACCGTCAGCGAGGCGAGCGGCGCCTTCGCGGAGGCGAGCAGCGCGACGACGCCGCCGTAGGAGTGGGCGACGAGGTGGTCGCCGGGCCGGAGGATCTCCAGGAGCTCCTGTGCCTGGGTCTCGAAGTCGGTGCTCGCCAGCGGCGGGCCGGGTGGATACCCGCTGCGGTTGACGACGACGAGCGTGAAGCGGTCGGCGAGGGGTTTCTGTTCGACCCACGTGACGGTGCCGCTCGTGACGCTGCCGTGTAAGAGAACGACGCGCGGTCCTGCGCCAACCGTCTCGACGTGCATCAACGCGAGGGTACAAGGTCGACCGCATTCGGCCAAATCATGCGCTTTCTGGTGTCACAAACTCTGGTATGCTCGCGGCGGATGGAGCCCGCGCGCCCCTCGCAGTTCCAGCCCGCAGGGGCGGGAGCACTGCTCGTAGGCACAACCATCGCGGGGGTCGGCGCCGGCGCCCTCGTCGGCTGGGCGTCCGGCTCGGCGGCGCTCGGCGCGCTAGGCGGCGCTGCGCTCGGGATCCCGGCCGGCGTCTACGTCGTCTATCGCCGCTACCGGGGGTACTTCACGTGAGCACCGGTAGCTTCACCACTCCGAGGCCGATGCCGAGCCTGCGCCTCTCGATCGTCGCGGGGAGCGCCGTGATCGCACTTGCGCTGCCCGTGTTCCTCGCGGCCGGCTGGCGGCTGAACGGTTGGTTGCTGGCAGCGACGCTCTGGGTCGCAGGCCAGGCGTTCGGAGCCCTGTTGACGCATCTCGGCACTAAGGGAAATCTCGCCGCCTCCGGGCTGAGCGGGGTCGGGATGATGCTGCGGTCGATCGCGGTCGGGGTCGTCATCCTCGTGGTCGCCGCGTCCGACCCCTGGCTCGGGCTCGCAACCGCGCTCACCTACGCCCTCGCCTACACCGCGGAGCTCGCGATCTCCCTCGCCGTCTACTTCGGGAACCCGCCCGTATGAAGCGCGCCCTCTTCCTCCTCGCCACCTTCGCGCTGGTCGCGCCCTCGAACGCCTTCGCGCGCGAAGAGTTCGACCCGACGCACGAGTTCGAGCTGCACGACTGGGTGCCGATTCACCTCGGCCCGCTCGACCTTTCGATCAACAAGGCAGTCGTTTACCTGATGCTCGGCTCGCTCTGCACGATCCTCCTCGGGATCTTCCTCATGCGCGTCCGCCTGGGTGTCGAGCCCGACACGCGCCAGACGATCGGCGAGCAGATCTACGAGCTCGCGCAGACGCAGATCGCCGAGCAGGGCCTGCCCTCGAAAGCGATCGGGCGCTGGTTCCCCTATGTCGCCTCACTGCTGCTCTTCATCTTCGTCGTCAACCTGCTCGGCTTCATCCCGTTACCGCTGACCGGCGAGACCTACCACGGCATACCGGTCTGGGGCATTTACGCCGCGACATCGTCGCTGTCCGTGACGCTCGCGCTCGCGCTGCTGACGTTCGCCTTCACCCACTACGAGGGCATCCGGTGGAACGGGCCCGTGCGCTACTTCAAGAGCTGGATTCCCGACGCGCCGAAGGCCCTGCTGGGGCTGATCGTGCCGCTGGAGATCCTCGGTCAGTTCATGCGCCTGATCTCGCTGAGCGTTCGTCTCTTCGCGAACATGCTCGCGGGGCACATCCTGATCCTGACGTTCCTCGGGCTGATCTTCATCTTCCAGTCGTGGGCGCTCGTGCTGGTCGTCGGTCCCGCGACGGTCTTCTACATCTTCGAGGTCGTCATCGTCGTCGGCATCCAAGCGTTTATCTTCGCGACCCTGTCCGCCATCTACATCGGCTCGGCGATCGAGCCCGAGCACTAAGGAGGAGAACGTGATCGACATCGTTCTTGCACAAACGACCGGGGACGTCGCCGACGCCGGCAAGGCGATCGGGCTGGCGCTCGGTGTCGGGCTCGGCTCCCTCGGCGCCGGCATCGGTATCGGGAACATCTTCGGCTCGATGATCCAGTCGGTCGCCCGGCAACCCGAGCTGCGCGGAGAGCTCACGGGCATTCAGTGGCTCGGCTTCGCGCTGACCGAAGCCGTCGTCTTCTACGGGCTCCTCGGGTCGATTCTCGCGTTCGTGCTCGTATGAGAGCTTTCGTCGGACTTCTTATGGCCTCTCAACCATCCTTGGACGCGTAGCGTGCTCGCAGCGAACCCACTCATCGAGGTCACGCCGGGCCTGATGATCTGGACGATCGTCTGCTTCGCGATCACCTTCTTCGTGCTGAGACGGTTCGCGTTCGGCCCGATCCAGCGGATCATCGACGAGCGCCGCAAGCGGGTCCGCGAGGCGATCGGAGAGGCGGATCACGCCCGGACCGAGGCGCGTCGGCTGCTCGAGGAGCACCGGCAGCTGATGGCCAAGGCCCGCAGCGACGCCGAGGAGATCCTGGCCGAGTCGCGGCGCGACGCGGAAGCGCAGCGCGCCCGGCTGCGCGAGGAGCTCGAAGCCGATCGTCAGCGCCGGCTCGAGGAGACGACGAAGCAGATCAACTCCGAGACCGTCCGCGCGCTCGAGCAGATCCGGAGCGAGGTCGCAGATCTGACCGTGATCGCGACCGAGAAGGTGACCGGGAAGGTGCTCGACTCGTCGGACCAGAAGCGCCTGATCGAGCAAGCGATCGGCGAGCTCGACTTCTCCGTCCTCGAAAGCCGGAAGTAGCGGGAGCGTGCCGGTCGTCTCGCGTACCTACGCGACCGCGCTCTTCGACGCCGCGCGCGACAAGGGGCGGCTCGAGCAGGTCCGGGAGGAGCTCGCGGAGTTCGTACGCGCGCTGGCGGAGGTGCCCGAGCTCGCCGCGCTGCTTCGGAACCCGCAGCTCGATCCGCCGACGAAAGCCGAGGCGCTCGACAACGTCCTTTCGCGCGCGGACGAGACCCTGCGCAACTTCCTGCGCGTCGTGACCGAAAAAGGCCGTGGCGCGCACATCGAGGACATCGCGCGCGAGTTCGAGGCGCTGTACGCCGCCGAGCAGCAGGTGCTGAACGTCGAGCTGACGACCGCGTACGAGCTCTCAGACGAGGAGGCGCGAGACATCGTGCAGCAGATCGAGACCGCGTCCGGCCGCTCCGTCGCGGCGACGCGCTCCGTCGATCCGAAGCTGATCGGCGGCATCGTGCTCACCGCGGGCACGTTGCGAGTCGACTCGAGCGTCCGCGGCCGATTGGAGCGCCTGCGGCGAGAACTGGTGACCCGAACCTAAGGAGCAGCCTTGAAGCTACGCCCTGAAGAGATCACCTCGATCCTGCGCCAGCAGATCGAGCAGTACGACGTCGAGACCGACCTCGCCGAGGTCGGCACCGTTCTCCAGGTCGGCGACGGCATCGCCCGCATCTACGGGCTCGAGAACGCCGTCGGGATGGAGATGCTCGACCTCGAGCACGGCGTGACCGGCCTCGCGTTCAACCTCGAGGAGGACAACGTCGGCGCGGCGCTCTTCGGCGAGTGGGAACAGGTAAAGGAGGGCGAGCCCGCGCGGCGCACCGGCCGCGTCGCGAGCGTGCCCGTGGGCGAGGCGCTGATCGGCCGGATCGTGAACCCGCTCGGGCAGCCGCTCGACGGCGGCCCGCCGATCGAGAGCGACGAGACGCGCGCGCTCGAGTTCAAGGCGCCCGGAGTCGTCGACCGCCAGCCCGTGAAGGAGCCGCTCCAGACCGGCATCAAGGCGATCGACGCGATGACGAACGTCGGCCGCGGCCAGCGCGAGCTGATCATCGGCGACCGCTCGACCGGCAAGACCGCGATCCTCGTCGACACGATCCTCAACCAGCGCGGCCAGGACATGATCTGCATCTACGTGGCGATCGGGCAGAAGGCGTCGACGGTCGCCCAGGTCTACGAGCGCCTCAAGGAAGCCGGCGCGATGGACTACACGATCATCGTCACGGCGCCGGCCTCGGAGGCCGCGCCGATCAAGTGGATGGCCCCGTACGCCGGCGCGGCGATGGCCGAGTACTTCATGTTCAAAGGCGGCCACGCCTGCTGCATGTACGACGACCTCACGAAGCACGCGGACGCCTACCGGCAGATGTCGCTGCTCCTGCGGAGGCCGCCCGGCCGCGAGGCGTTCCCGGGTGATGTCTTCTACCTCCACTCACGGCTCCTCGAGCGCGCGTGCAAGCTGTCGGACGAGCGCGGCGGCGGCTCGGCGACCGCGCTACCCGTGATCGAGACGCAGGCGGGCGACATTGCCGCGTACATCCCGACGAACGTCATCTCGATCACCGACGGCCAGATCTTCCTCGAGGCCGACCTTTTCTTCTCTGGCGTGCGGCCCGCGATCGACGTCGGCCGCTCGGTGTCGCGTGTGGGAGCGAGCGCCCAGACGAAGGCGATGAAGAAGGTTGCGGGCCGGCTGCGCCTCGACCTCGCGCAGTACCGCGAGCTGGAAGCCTTCGCGCAGTTCGGCTCGGAGCTCGACCCCGAGACGCAAAGGACGCTCGCGCGCGGCGAGCGCATGGTCGCGACGCTGAACCAGCCGCAGTACCAGCCGTGGCCGATGGAGGAACAGGTGGTCGCCATCTACGCCGGGATCAACGGCTACCTCGACGACATCCCGGTCTTCGACGTGCCCCGCTTCCAGGAGGAGCTCCGCGAGCATCTGCGGAGCGAGGAGGCGATCTCCAAAGGAATCCGCGAGACGGGCGAGCTTTCTGACGAGGTCGCCGAGAAGCTCAACCAGGAGATCGAGCACTTCAAGCAGCGCTTCCACGTCCGCGAGGCCGAGCCGGTCGGAGCCGCTTCGTAGTGGCCTCCGTTCAAGACATCAAGCGCCGGATCCGCTCGATCCGGAACACGCGCAAGATCACGCGCGCGATGGAGCTTGTGGCGGCCGCGAAGCTGCGGCGCGCGCAGGCGCGCATCGAGGCGATGCGGCCCTACGCCGAGCGGATGCAGGAGCTGATGGTCGGCACCGCCCGGGCCAGCGCGTCAGTCCGCGGCCTTCCGCTCCTGCAGCGTCGCGAGGTCAGTCGCGCCGCGATCGTCCCGCTGACGGGCGACCGCGGCCTCGCCGGCGCCTTCAACGCGCAGATCCTCCGCGAGGCCTTCAACCTCGAGCGCGAGCTGCGCGGTGCGGGCACGGAGGTCCGCTGGCTCGTCGCCGGGAAGAAGGGTGCGTCGACGCTGCGCTTCCGGCGCTACGAGATCGCGCAGGCGTGGACCGGCTTCAGCGACAGCCCCCGCTACCACGACGCACAGGCGATCGCCCACGCGCTCGAGGAGCTCTACTCCGAGCAGGACGTCGACCAGGTCTTCGTCATCTACAACCACTTCGAGTCGGCGCTCACCCAGCGCGTCGTCCGGCAGGAGGTGCTGCCGATTCCCGAGCAGGTGCTCGAGAGCGGCGACGAGGAGCGGGACCGTGCGCTCCTCGGCGACTTCATCTACGAGCCCGAGCCGGAGCAGATCCTCGAGCGCCTGCTGCCCGTCTACGTCGAGACCGAGCTCTACCGTGCGCTGCTCGAGTCCGCGGCGTCCGAGCAGGGCGCGCGCATGACGGCGATGCGGAACGCGTCGAAGAACGCGGGCGAGTTGATCGACTACCTGACGCTACAGATGAACCGCGCCCGCCAGGCCGAGATCACGCAGGAGATCCTGGAAGTGGTCGCCGGCGCGGATGCGCTCACGGCTTAGGAGCAGTTCCTAACCGTCTCCTAACAAAACGGCGCTCGCGCCGGTCTGAGTAGATAGCGGCTGTCCGCCGTTATGCTTCCGTAGGCCAGTGGCGACTCGCGAGAAATCCTCCGACGTCCTCGGCTCCGGCGCCGGTCTGGGCGCCGCGGTCGCTGCCGAGGCGGGGCCGGAGCTGGGCGAGACGGAAGCCGTCCGCGCGCGCGGGTACTGGGAGCAGGTGTGGCGGCGGTTCCGGCGCGACAAGGTCGCGCTCGCGAGCGTCGCCTTCATCGTCTTCCTGGTCTTCGCGGCCTTCATCGGCTCGAGGATCGCCGAGAACGCGCTCGGCCACGGCCCGAACGCGATCTTCGTCGGCACGCCGGCTATCGACCCGGACCTGAACCCGAACGCCGAGCTTTTGCTCAAGGTCACGGACCCGATCACGCAAAAGGACACGACGCTCGTCCTCGGGGCGAGCGACCGGCTCGGGCGCGACGAGTTCCTCCGCATCCTGAACGGCGCCAAGGTCTCGCTCGAGGTCGCGGTGCTTTCGACGCTGTTCGTGATGCTGATCGGCGTGCTGCTCGGAGCCTCCGCCGGCTACTACCGCGGCTTCGTCGACACGATCATCTCGCGCCTGACCGAGATCACAATGGCCTTCCCGTCGCTCCTGTTCATCATCGCCCTCGCGGCAACCGTCGGGCCGCGCATGGACCGGATCACGGTGCATGGTCTTTTCGCCCCGGGAGTGATCACGCTCGTGATCGTCTTCAGCATCTTCGGCTGGTTCTACCCGGCGAGGATCATGCGCGCGCAGGTGCTCTCGATCCGCGAAAAGGAGTACATCGAGGCTGCGCGCATGGTCGGTGCCGGCGACGGGCGTATCATCCGCTCGCACGTTCTGCCGCACCTCGTCGCGCCGATGATCGTCTACTCGACGCTGATCGTCGCCCAGTTCGTGCTCGCCGAGGCGGGCCTCTCGTTCCTCGGCCTCGGCATCAAGTCGCCGACGGCGAGCTGGGGCAACATGCTCGCCGACTCGGTCGAGTTCTACACCGTGCGGCCGACGCTGATGCTCTGGCCGGGGCTTGCGGTGCTGCTGACGACGCTCGCGTTCAACCTGCTCGGCGACGGCCTTCGCGACGCGTTCGACCCGCGTAGCTCGCACTGACGCTCTAACCCGCGGGCCGCTCGCGCGGTCTCAAGAGGCGAGATGCGCTCGCGACCGTCGGTGTCCGCGGCCACCCGCGTCGGACGAGCGGAGCTTCCTCTATCAGCCGATCTACGAGACCCCGCCGTACAACGTCCCTGGCGCTCAAGTAAGCGGTTTCTGCGGCCTACAGACTTTCCACAACTCACTAACAATCGGGCTTACAAAGCGTCTCAGTCTCGTAGGGGGAGCGCCTCGCACCCCCGGGCGGGTGAACGGGCCCGTCAAGTAACGAAAGGAGTGCGATAGTGCAGAGACGATCGTGGTTCTCCATTGCCATGCTGGCAGTGGGCCTGAGCCTCCTCGTCGCAGCAGGTCCCGCGAGCGGTAGCTCGAGCAAGAGCGGTGTCAAGAAGGGCGGCACGCTCCGGGTCAACCTCCCCGTCACGGACATCGACGACATCGATCCGTCGATCGCGTACGGGACGACGACGTGGCACATCCAGTACTCGACGGCTTTGAAGCTCCTCAACTATCCGGATGCGGCGGCCCCGCGCGGCTCCCGCCTCGTTCCGGAAGGTGCGAGCAGCTACAGAGTGTCGAACGGCGGCAGGGTCTACACGTTCACGATCCGCCCCGGTTTCCGGCTCAGCAACGGCGCAAGGGTGACTGCTGCGAACTACGCCTTTGCGATCAACCGGGCGGCGAACAAGGACCTCCAGTCGCCGGCGTTCCAGTTCATCTCCGACCCGAACGGCACGAACATCCTCGGAGCACAGGACGTTCGTGACGGCAAGGCGGCGACGATGAGGGGCGTCCGCGTCCGCGGCAACCGCCTCATCGTCACGCTCGCGAAGCCGGACGCGACCTTCCTCGCGAAGATCACGATGCCGTTCTTCCAGGCCATGCCGACGAACTTGTCGAAGACCGACAAGATCATCAACGTCAGCGGCAACCAGCTGCCGTCGGGTGGCCCGTACTACGTGTCGGCCCGCGAGCCCAACCGGCTCGTGACGCTGCGCAAGAACCCGTTCTACGCGAGGGGCGTTTCCAGGCGCTTCAAGCGGCGCCCGGCCAACCTCTCACAGATCAACATCAAGACGACCGTGAACCTCGAGGCCAGCTACCAGGAGGTTCGCGCGAATCAGGCCGACTACACGTATGACATCCCGCCGACTGCGCCTGCCGAGCTCGGACGTGAGTTCGGTACGACGAGGGGCCGGTTCCGCGTGACGACGTCCAACTGCGTCAGCTACATCGCGATGAACTCGAACAACGCCCTCTTCAGCGGGAACCCAGGCCTGCGCAGGGCCGTCAACTACGTCATCAACCGCAACGCGATGGTCGACCTCTCCGGTGCGTACGCCGGCCGGCAGACCGACCAGTACCTCCCGCGCGGCTTCCCGGGCTACAAGGAACTGGGCGCCAGGGGCTACCCCGCCACCCAGAACCTGAGCCGGGCGCGGTCGCTCGCTGCAGGTAAGACGCGCAGCGGTCAGGGCATCTACTACTACGGGCTCGCAGCTCCGGGCCCGCAGCGGATGGAGCTCGTTCGGAGCTACCTGTCGCAGATCGGCATCACGATCCAGCCGCAGGGCTTCCGCGGGTTCGCGATCTACGACGCGGCCGGCAAGCGCAGCTCGCCGCACGCGTTCACGACCGGCGGATGGTGCCAGGACTATCCGGATCCGTATGACTTCATCAACGTCCTCCTCTACGGCGGCAACATCCAGGAGGAGAACAACAACAACCTGGCCTACTTCAACAACGCGGCCTTCAACAAGCGGATGGAGCGCTCGGCGAAGCTCGTCGGCGCCCCGCGCCTGAAGGCGTACGGCGTGCTCGAGAACGACCTGGTCAGGCAGCAGGCTCCGTGGGCAGCTTGGAGCCAGCCGACGAACCAGTTCTTCTTCGGCTCGCGCGTCAACACGCGGACCCTCGTCTATCAGCCGATCTACGAGGAGTACCCGTACAACGTCATCGCGTTGAGGTAGGGGAAGTAGGAGGCGTACACGTACGCTGATCCGAATCGACGAGGCGCCGGCGAGAGTCGGCGCCTCGTCGCTTTTCAGGGCTCGACTGAGCTAAGGTTTTGCGTCCCACGATGCACGGGAGGAAGATGACGAGATGTTCCGCTTTCTGATCCGCCGCCTCCTGTGGGCGGTCTTCCTCTTCATTGCGGTCACGCTCGTCACGTACGTCATCTTCTTCCTCGCGCCGGCGAACCCGGAGCGGGTCATCTGCGGGGGCGAGCGCGCACGACCGGATTGTCTTGCCACCGCGCGCAAGGAGCTCGCCCTCGACAAGCCGATCATCGTGCAGTACGGCAGGTTCCTCGAGCGCCTCGTCATCGACCGGTCGCTCGGCAAGTCGTACGTCACCGAGCAGAAGGTCAACACGATCGTGCGCGACGCGGCGCCCGTCACCGCCTCACTCGTCTTCGGCGGCGCCGTGCTGTGGATGATGATCGGGCTCGGGGTCGGAATCCTCTCAGCCTTACGACCGCGATCCCTCACCGATCGGGCGGCGATGGTCTTCGTCCTGATCGGCGTGTCCGCGCACCCGATCTGGATCGGCCTGATCTTTTCGTACTTCTTCGGCGCGAAGCTCGGGTGGACGCCGATCACGGGCTACTGCGACGCGATCAGCCCGCCGCAGGGGCTCGGGTGCGGTGGCCTCGTCGACTGGGCGCATCACATGATCCTCCCGTGGGCGACGTTCGCGATCCTCTTCTCCGCGCTCTACGTGCGCATGGTCCGGGCGAACGTGCTCGAGACCATGAACGAGGACTTCGTCCGCACGGCGCGGGCGAAGGGCGCTCCTGAGTCGCGCGTCATGCGCTCGCACATCCTGCGCAATGCCCTGCTGCCCGTCGTGACGATGCTCGGCATGGACATCGGCATCGCGCTCGGCGGCGCGATCTTCACGGAGACGATCTACACGCTGCCCGGGCTCGGGCGGAGGGCGGTCGTCGCCGTCGACCAGTACGACCTGCCGATCGTGCAGGGAATCGTCGTCTTCAGCACGCTGGCGATTATCGTGTTCAACCTCGTGGTCGACATCCTCTACGCGTGGATCGACCCGAGGATCCGGCTGGAGTAGAGCAAGGGGCGCATTGGCACTTCTCGAGGTAACCGACCTCCGTACCTTCTTCCGCACCGACGACGGCATCGTCAAGGCCGTCGACGGCGTCAGCTTCGAGGTGGAGAAGGGCAAGACGCTCGGCATCGTCGGCGAGTCCGGCTCCGGGAAGAGCGTTACCTGTCTGACGATCATGGGCCTGAACCCGAGGCGGACGGCGATCACAAGCGGCGAGGCGCTCTTCAAGGGCGACGACCTGATCAAGATGAGCCAGCGCCGCCTCCGGGAGATCCGCGGCAACGACATCGCGATGATCTTCCAGGACCCGATGACGTCGCTGAACCCGGTGCACAGCGTCGGCAAGCAGCTCGTCGAGGCGATTCTGCTCCACCGCGACGTGACGAAGAAGGCGGCCAAGGCCCGGGCGCTCGAGCTGCTGAAGGCGGTCGGCATCCCGCGCGCTGAGCGGCGGATCGACGACTACCCGCACCAGTTCTCCGGCGGCATGCGCCAGCGGGCGATGATCGCGATGGCCCTCGTCAACGACCCCGATCTGCTGATCGCGGACGAGCCGACGACGGCGCTCGACGTGACGACCCAGGCGCAGATCCTGCAGCTGATGAAGCGGCTCCAGCAGGAGTTCGGGAGCGCGATCATCATGATCACGCACGACCTCGGCGTCGTCGCCGAGACCGCCGACGACGTCGTCGTCATGTACGCCGCGGAAGTCGTGGAGCACGCGCCGGTGCACGAGATCTTCAACCGCCCGCGCATGCCGTACACGTGGGGTCTGCTCGGCTCGCTGCCGCGCCTCGACACCGACGTCGAGCGGCTCGTGCAGATCCCGGGCCAGCCTCCGTCGCTGCTGACGCCGCCGTCGGGCTGCCGCTTCCACCCGCGCTGCCCGTACGTGATGACGATCTGCAGGGCGGAGGACCCTCCGCTCGAGCCGGTCCCCGGCGTCGACAACCACGTCGCCGCCTGCCACCTCGACGAGGAGACGAAGCGGCGTGAGGCGGATAAGCTCCTGGAAGGAACGATGGCGGAGGCCAGCTAGGTGGCGACTACCGAGCCGGCAGCTGCCACCCCGGGGGTCGAGCCATCGAGCGACGACCTCCTCGTCGTCGAGGACCTGAAGAAGCACTTCCCGGTCACGCGCGGGATCGTCTTCCAGCGCCAGATCGGTGCCGTCAAGGCCGTCGACGGCGTCAGCTTCACCGTCAGGCGCGGCGAGACGCTCGGCGTCGTCGGCGAGTCGGGCTGCGGCAAGTCGACGATGGCCCGATGCGTCCTGAAGCTACTCGAGCCGAGCGGAGGCCGCGTCGTCTTCGACGGGCGGGACATCACGCGCTACAGCCGGATGCAGATGCGGCCCGTGCGGCGCGAGATGATGATGATCTTCCAGGACCCCTACGCCTCGCTGAACCCGCGGAAGCGCGTCGGCTTCATCGTCGCCGAGGCGCTCGAGGTGCACAAGCTCGGCACCGCCGCCGAGGTCAAGCGCCGGGTCCAGGAGCTGCTCGAGGTCGTCGGCCTCAATCCGGAGCATTACAACCGCTTCCCGCACGAGTTCTCGGGCGGCCAGCGGCAGCGCATCGGGGTCGCGCGCGCGCTCGCGATCAGCCCCAAGCTGATCGTCTGCGACGAGCCGGTGTCGGCGCTCGACGTCTCCGTCCAGGCGCAGATCCTCAACCTGCTCAAGGACCTGCAGAAGGAGTTCGGCCTCACGTACCTGTTCATCGCGCACGATCTGAACGTCGTCCGCCACATCTCCGACCGCGTGATGGTCATGTACCTGGGGCACGCGGTCGAGATCGCGAACCGCGAGCAGCTCTACGCCGAGCCCAAGCATCCGTACACGGGCGCGCTCCTGTCAGCTGTCCCGATTCCGAACCCGGAGCTCGGGCGCCAGCGGAAGTCGATCGTGCTCGAAGGCGACGTGCCGAACCCGATCAACCCGCCCGCCGCGTGCTGGTTCCATCCGCGCTGCCCCCGCTTCCACGAAGGCCATTGCGACGTGGAGACGCCGCCGCTCTACTCGATGGGCGACGGCCACTACGCCGCCTGTCACTACCCGCTCGAGCGCTGGCCGCTCACCGCAGACGAGATGCGGCAGCGGAACGGCGCCCCCGCCGCCGGGTAGATGCTCGCGGGGGCCGCCCGCCGCCTGTTCGGGCTGTTCGCGGTCGTCGGCGGCGCCACGCTTTTCGTCTCGCTCCTGCTCGGGCTGCTGACGGACAGCTCCCTTCGGAGGTCGATCGCCGTCGGGTTCTACGTCGTCGGCTCGATCCTGCTGATCGCAGGCTTCTTCGTCGGGAACCGCGGCGTGCTGAGGGCCGACACCGACGAGACCGCCAAGGGCGGCATGCTCATGGGCTTCCGGAGGCGAGGCATCCGCTCCGCGACCGGTGAAGAGCAACGGGAGAGCGTACGAGTATCCGCGCTGATCATCGGTCTCGGAATCGCGCTATTGCTGCTCGGAACTCTTGCCGATACCGAGAACAAGCTTGCGTAGACTCTAACTTCGACGCGCTTTCTTACGTCCAACTCAGAGATGGGACTCGTCCAGGCACACACGCGCCATCGTTGCGACCGGATCCGTGAGTGGATCTCGCTGGAGCTCGACGGAGAGCTCTCGCGGATCGAGCGCGCGCTCGTCGAGCGGCATCTCGCCGTCTGCGCCGACTGCACGGCGTTCGCGGCCGACGTGCACGGCTTCACGAACGCTCTGCGCGCCGAGAGCCTGGAAGCGCTCTCGCGGCCGGTCGAGCTTCCGTCGCGGACGCGCGTCTCGCTGCGCTCGTTCCATGTCGGCGCCGCCGCGGCCATCGCCGTCGTCGCCGTGGGGATCGGGACGCTGTCGAGCTCGCTGCTCGGCGACCGCGTCGGCGCGAGGGTCAGTCCCGCCGCCGGCACGCCGGTGGACGTGGGCCGCGACCAGCTACGCGCGCGCCAGCTGCAGGATCTGACCGAGCGCATCGCCCAGACCGCTCCGCGGCCTGTCGGCACTCAGCCTGTTTAACGCGCACCTACGCCTCTAGCGCCGTCCTCCGCGGTGCTCGTGCAGCGTCGCACGTGTCGGTCGGTCATTTCAAACGGACGCGCGGGCCAAGCTCGCACGCCCTGAGGTCGGCACCGCAAGCGGTGCCTCGGGGCACCCAGCCTGTATAAAGGCTGGAGAGTGCTTGCCTCACCCGTCTCTTCGTACGTCTGAGCGCTGGACCATGCCGCCCGTGTGGCGGCCGGCGTAAAGCGCTCTGAGCTCCGGCTTCTCGACGAGGAGCCGCACAGGCCCTTCGCTAGACTCCGGGTGCTCGCCCGTCGCGTGTTTACGCGCAAAACGGGGAAGACCTCTCTCCAGGAGTCCCATGCCTGAATCAGGAAACGGTCAGAACGTCGGCAAGGTCATCGAGATCCAGGGCGTCGTCATCGACGCGCTCTTCACGGAGCAGCTGCCCGAGATCTACAGCGCGCTGAGGATCTCCTCCGAAGGCCGTGACGTGATCGCCGAGGTGCAGCAGCACCTCGGGGACGACCGCGTGCGTGCGGTCGCGATGGACTCGACGGACGGGCTCGCCCGCGGCGCCGACGTCGTCGACACCGGCGGCCCGATCACGGTGCCGGTCGGCGAGGCGACGCTCGGCCGGATCTGGAACGTGATCGGCGAGCCGGTCGACAACCTGGACCCGCCGCCGGACGACGTCGAGCGCTGGTCGATCCACCGCGACCCGCCGGAGTTCCGCGAGCTGTCGCCGAAGATCGAGATCTTCGAGACGGGCCTGAAGGTCATCGACCTGCTCGCCCCGTTCATCCGCGGCGGCAAGGTCGGCCTCTTCGGCGGCGCGGGCCTCGGCAAGACCGTCCTGATCCAGGAGCTGATCCACAACGTCGCGATGCAGCACGGCGGCGTCTCGGTCTTCTCCGGAGTCGGCGAGCGGACGCGCGAGGGCAACGACCTCTGGCTCGAGATGCAGGAGTCAAAGCTGGAGACCGGCGAGCCGGTGCTCTCCAAGACCTGCATGGTCTTCGGGCAGATGAACGAACCACCCGGGGCGCGTCTCCGCGTGGCGCTCTCCGCCCTGACGATGGCGGAGTACTTCCGCGACACGCAGGGCCTGGACATCCTGTTG
>DASQWH010000029.1:0-2583 GCA_035640335.1 Gaiellaceae bacterium
GCGAGGAGAACCCTCTCGACCATTACCGCCATGGTAGTCGGCAGTGTTTCTGGCTTTGAAAGATGGGCCGTTCGGCCTATTGGAATTTTTGAGGCGCAGGGATAGCTTCCCATCACTGGGCGACGCGAACCGCGGTGCGCGTACCTGGCCACGATCCGCGGTTAGCACTAGGGAGTGCCCGCCGCACCGACCCCCCCGAGCGACGGGCCTCCCTCGTTTTTGTTTTGGTCCGGCTCCGCCTCTCCGTATCATCAGAGGAGCCCAGTGCTGCTCTCGGTCGCTGTCGGCTACCTGCTGCTCGCCTTGGCGGCGGTGCTGTTCGTCGCGGCCGTGTTCCAACTCTTCGCATATCGGCGCCGTCACCGCAACGAGCCCGAGGCTCCCGTGCCGGACGACGCGAGCGGGGCGCACCAGCCGGCAGTTCTCTTCGCCGGGCTTGCCCGTGCGCGCGACGCGACTTCGGTCGGCCGCACACTCCTGGACGAGGTCATCGCGATCCTCGGCGTGGAGTTCGCGGGAGTCGCGCTGATCTCCGATGACGGCAAGGACGCGACGGGGCTCGTCGCCCGGGCCGACGGCAAGGACGTGCAGTGGTGGCCGTCGATCACCCTCGATCTCGAGAACGAACCCTCGGCGGTTGCGAGCGCCGTGTTCGAGGCGGCGCCGCTGACGATCTTCGACGTCGAGTCCTCGCCGCGTGTCAACCGGCGGCTCGCCGATCGCGTCGGCGCGAAGAGCGCGGTCTTCGTCCCCGTCATCTCCGCCTCGCGCGTTCTCGCCGTCGTGATCGCTGCGAGCACGTCCGGGCGCCGCGCGTTTACGCCGGACGAGGTCGCGCGGCTGGAAGCGCTCGCCGGTGAGGCCTCGCTGGCCCTGGAGAAGACCCGCTCGGCCGCGCAGCTGGAAGAGGCGCTCGAGCGCGAACGGCTGGTCGCGGCGATCGGGCAGCGCGTCCGCTCCGAGCAGGACGTCGACGCGCTGCTCCGAGTGGCCGTCGAGGAAGTGGGCAAGGCGACGAACGTCGTGCGCTGCTTCATCCGGCTCGGCGAGCCGGGCGAGCCCACACCGGTCCGGGCGGAATGGGACGCCCCAGGCGTCGACCCGCTCGCCGAGGGCGAGCCGAACCTGCTCGTGACGAACCTCGCGGTCAAGAAACGGCGGACGGTCGCGTCGGGTGACATCGAGAATGACCCGCAGCTTCAGGATCCAGCCCTCGGCCGGGTCGCCAGCCTCGTCGGCCTCGACGTCAGGGCCGCCCTCGCAACGCCGATCATCGTCTTCGACCGGGTGATCGGCGCGTTCGGCCTCCATCGAGCCGAAACGACCGAATGGACCCAGTCGGAGATCTCCCTGGCAGAAGCCGTCGCACGCGAGGTCGGGCTCGCGGTCCACACGGCGCAGCTCCTGGAGGAGAACCGGCGGCGCCTCGACCGCCAAGCCGCGCTCGTCCAGGCCGCGCAGGTCATGACGAGCGAGCTCCAGGTTGAGACAGTCCTCCAGCGGCTCGTCGTCGAGGTGACGAAGCTCCTCGAAGCGGACGCCGCCGACTGCTACCTGCACGACGCGCGCCGCGGCGTGCTTCGCTGCGCAGCCGTGTACGGGCTACCGCCCGAGCTGGTGGACTTCGAGTTCCCGGCCGACCGGGCGCTCGCGGGCGAGGCGATGCGCCGTCGCCAGGCCGTCGTCTCCGGCGAGTACCACCAGGAGATCGAGGGGCCGCACGCGGCGTACGAGGGGTTCACCGGTGCGATGGTCGCGCCGATGACCTGGTGGGGCGAGGTCCGGGGCGTCCTCGGCATCGGCACCCGCGATCCCGAGCGGCGGTTCAGCCCGGAGGACGTCGAGGTCCTCGAGGCGTTCGCGAGCCTTGGCTCGGTCGCGCTCCGCAACGTCGCGAGCATCGAGCAGACGATCCGCCAGGTGCGCATCCAGCGCGGGTTCTTCCGGATCGCCTCCGTGCTCGCCCAGCCGCTCTCGCTGGACGAGACCCTCGACGCGGTTGCGCAGGCAGCGAGTGAGGCGCTCGGCGGGAGCTTCGCGGCCGTGCTGATGCCCGGCGAGCACGGCCTGGCGCTGACCGGCTCGTACGAGCTACCGGCCGAGGTGGGCGAGTTCCTGCAAAGCGGCCTCGGGGACGCGGAGCCGCTCCACGGGGGCGCGCTGCGAAAGCGGGTGCTCGCCTCCCCGGAGCTTGCGAGCGACGACCGCTTCGGCAAGGACTGGCGCAAGCTGGCCGAGAGCGCCGGCTTCCGGTCGCTCGTCGCTGTTCCGGTCGAGGCGCCCCGCCGGGAACAGACGGGCGTCGGGATCGTCTTCTTCGCCGAGGAGCAGGCGTTCGCCGACGACGAGATCGAGCTTGCGCACCACCTCGCGAGCGCCGCCCGGGGAGCGCTCGAGCGGGCGGAGCTCTTCGAGGCCGAGCGCCGGAACCGCGCGATCGCCCAGCAGCTGGCGCGAACCGGGACGTTCCTCGCGAGCGAGCTCGATCCCGAGGCGATCCTCGAGGAGATCGTCGCGCAGGCGCCCCGACTCGTCGGAGCGGACGCGGCGGCGGTGAGCCTTCTCGAAGGGGACGAGCTCGTG
>DASQWH010000030.1:0-2420 GCA_035640335.1 Gaiellaceae bacterium
TAGCTCAGTTGGTAGAGCCCCGGGTTGTGGTCCCGGTGGTCGGGGGTTCGAGTCCCCTCCGCCACCCCTTCCGCTGAAGGTCCTCGCCAGTCGGAGGTTTCCCGGTCCCGCCTGGGACGAGCTCGCCGACGTCGAGTACGGGGACGTCCGGCAGTCGCGCGACGACGTCGAGGCACTCGCGGTGGTCGCCGAGCCGGTCGACCGGGCCGTCCTCGACCGCTTTCCGCGTGTCAGGCTCGTCGCCAATTACGGCGCCGGGTACGACCTCGTGGACGTGGAGGCCTGCCGCGAGCGCGGCGTCGTCGTCACGAATACGCCGGACGTCACGACGGCGGCGACGGCGGACCTGGCGATGGGGCTGATTCTTGCCGTACGCCGCCGGATCGTCGTCGGCGACCGCTTCGTCCGCTCGGGCCGGTGGGGGAGTGGTTGGGCGGACGAGCCGCTGCAGGCCGACGAGATCAGCGGCGCGACCCTCGGGATCGTCGGCTACGGCCGCATCGGCCGGGCCGTGGCGCAGCGCGCACGCGCATTCGAAATGGACGTGCTCTACACACGTGCCAAGCCCGACGAGGATCCGGCCCACCGGCCGCTGGACGAACTGCTGGGCGAGTGCGACGTCGTCTCGCTCCACGTCCCGCTCACGGACAACACACGCGGCTTCATCGACGCTCGCGCGCTCGCGCTGATGCGCGACGGCGCCTCTCTCGTGAACACCTCACGCGGGCAGGTCGTCGACGAGCCCGCGCTCGTCGCCGAGCTCGTCTCGGGCCGCCTCCGCGCCGGCCTCGACGTCTTCGCGGAGGAGCCCGCCGTCCCGCCCGAGCTCCGTGGCCTCGACAACGTCGTGATGACGCCGCACCTCGGCACCGCGACACGGGCGACGCGCGAGGCGATGACGCGCGTGCTCGTCGACAACCTGCTCGCGGTCGCGCGCCGCGAGGACCCGCCGAACCGCGTCTAGCCGCCCCAGCCGGGCAGCGGCTCTCGCCGGCCGTCGTGCGCGTTCCAGTAGTCGCGCTGGGCGACGACGAGGCCGTCTTCACCGAACCGGATGACGGCGATGCCGGCGATCGTCTCCTGCCGGCCTTGGAACGTCACGACGCCCCAGTACTCGCACGTCGCGCGGTCGCCGGCGACGACGGGCTCGGCGAACCAGCACTCGGCGTCGTCCTGCTCCGAGAACGCCCACTCGGCGTAGGCGCGCGGATCCTGGAGCTCGCGAAACGGCTCCGAGCGGAAGCGGGCGCCCTCGGCGTAGAGGCTCGCGACGGCGTCGGCGTCCTTCGCGGGCCAGGCACGAAGCCACGTCTCACGCCAGCGCCGGGCCGCCGATTCCGCGTCCATCGGTCGCTACTCTGCCTCAAGCGGCCCCGTAGCTCAGTGGATAGAGCGGCAGACTTCGAATCTGCGTGCGGAGGTTCGACTCCTCCCGGGGCCACTGGCCGGCTGCTGCTATCGCCGACGGCGCGCGGGCGTGCGCCCAGCGCGTTTCCGGACCGCCGTGGCGAGCTCGCGCTTGTTCATCCGCGAGCGGCCTTTGATGCCGAGCTCCTTGGCTCGGTCGTAGAGCTCCTCCTTCGTGGCCGACTCGACGTCGTAGCCGCCGGCCGTCCGCTTCGGCCGCTCACGAGCCGTGCGACCCCGCTGCCTTGCCTGGGGATCAGATGGACCTGGCTTGTCTTTGAGCTTCCACGTGTCGCCGCGCTTTTCGGCGACGTGCTTGACGGCGGCCCATGCCGTCCGGTGAGCGCGTTCCTCGGACCGGTACGTCGCGTGTGCGCTGTCCAGCGCTTCGAGATAGACGTTCTGAACCTTTTTCGGGGCGCGTTCGAGCGTGCTTGGGAGCCGCTCCTTCAGGGCGGGCATCGCCTGACCCGAGTACCCGCCGCCTAATTGTCCGAAACGGCTCACATGCGTTTCCCGCTTCCGCTGCGTGGGAAAGCGGCGGGTCTCAGGCAACAAATGCAGGGAGGGGAGGCATGAAGAACGCTTGTCGCACCGGCGTCATTGCCGGCGTTCTCACAGCACTTGCGTTACTTGCCGCCACGGTCGGCGCCACCCAGGCGCCCGCCGCGCCGCAAGCTCCGCAGGCTGCGCAGACCGCCGACACCGTGAAGGTGACCTTCACGATCAACCGTTTCGTCCGCCAGGGACGACGGATCGTCGCGAAAGGTCAAGTCGTCGCACGGTACGACGCGCTCGAGCGAGCGCCCGTCATCGTGCGCAAGAACTTCACCGCGCGCCTCGGAGCGAGGAGCCCGAGGCTCGCCGCTTCTACGCGCATCTGCACCGTGCTCGAGCTGACGATCGAGCAACTCGATCTGAACCTGCTCGGGTTGATGGTGCACCTGGATCGCGTGCACCTGTTGATCACGGCCGATTCCAACGGCGGCCTGCTCGGGTCGCTCTTCTGCTCG
>DASQWH010000031.1:0-4211 GCA_035640335.1 Gaiellaceae bacterium
TCGCGCCTGGGTGGATCGCAACGGCTTCATCGACGGCGGATGAGCTCGACGCCGCGCGCCACACGCCGGTCGGCCGGCCGGGGACGCCTGACGAGGTGGCCGGGCTGATCGCGTACCTCGCTTCCGAGTTAGCGAGCTACTTGACGGGACAGTCGATCGTGGTCGACGGTGGCAACGTCATCCAAGAGCCACACGGGATCGACGTCTACCGTGCAGATCGTGAGACATAGGATCGGGCCGTGTCCCGCTCCTTGACCGTCCTAGAGGCACAGCCACCGCGGTTCTCCGCTGACGAGGTGGCGGCGATCGCCGCCGATTGCTTCAACGTCGAGGGGACCGCGGTCGATCTCGGCAGCGAGCGCGACCAGACGTTCCTCATCGATGACGGCCGGAGGGGCGGCGGCGTGCTGAAGATCTCCAATCTGGGGGAGGACGCGGCCGTCCTCGACCTCGAGACGGAGGCGATTCTGCACGTCTCCCGCGTCGACTCGGAGTTGCCGATCGCTCGTCCGCTACCGGCCGCGGTCGAGGGAGACCACGATGGGCCGGCCGCGTACCGGCCGACAGTGGAGGGACCGGACGGTACGCACTTCGTCCGCCTGTTCGAGCGTCTGCACGGACGCGTCGGCGGTCCTGAGCTCGACGTCCGCGCCGTCTACGACGTTGCGGCGACGCACGGGCGACTCAATCTCGCGCTGCGCGGGTTCTTCCATCCGGCCGCCGGCCGTGAGCTGCTCTGGGACCTCAGGCAGGCGGCGAAGCTGCGTCCACTGTTGAGTTCGATTGCGGGCGCGCGGCAGCGCCGTCTCGTCGAGAACGTCCTCGACCGGTACGAGCAGCGGGTTCTGCCACGCTGGCCGCGGCTACGCGCACAGGTCGTGCACGGCGACGTGAATCTCGACAACCTGCTGCTCGACGAGCGCGATCGGATCGCGGGAATCGTCGACTTCGGCGACACCGCCTATACAGCGCAGGTCGGCGATTTCGCGGTAGCGCTCGCGTCGCTCCTGCGCGGCCGGCCAGAAGACGATGTCTTCCGCATTGCGCGGATCGCGATTGACGGCTACGCGTCGCGGATCCCGTTCGAGCGAGGGGAGCTCGACGTCCTCGCCGACCTAGTGGCCGCGCGGCTCGCCACCATCGTCACCATCAGCGCGTGGCGGGTCGAGCGCTATCCGGAGAACGCGGAGTACATCCAGGCGTGGGATGCGGACTCGTGGAAGCTGCTCGACTTCTTCCACGCGACGGGCGCAGACGAGGTCGCCTACCAGCTGGGCGCTGCCCGCCCCGCTACGCCGACGGGTGAGCTCGTGCGACGCCGTCAGAGGGTGCTCGGCTCCGCGCTGACGGACCTCACGTACCGGCAAGCAGTCCATGTCGTCGGTGCGGAAGGCGTCTGGCTGTTCGACGCCCAAGGGAGACGCTTGCTCGACGCGTACAACAACGTCCCCGTGGCCGGTCACTGTCATCCGCGCGTGACGGAGGCCGTTGTCCGTCAGACCCGGGCCGTGAACACGCACGCGCGTTACCTCTACGAGCCGCTGATCGAGCTCGCGGAGCGCCTCGTCGCCTCGATGCCGCCGGACTCGGGACTCGACACCGTCATGCTCGTCAACTCGGGCAGCGAGGCGAACGAGCTGGCGTGGCGATTCGCCACGGCCGCCAGCGGCCACCGCGGTGGAATCGTGACCGAGCACGCGTATCACGGGGTGACGACTGCGATCGCCGACCTGTCTCCCGAGGAGTGGGCGGCGGGCTTCCCCCCGGCGAACACGGAGCTGATCGCTCCGCCGGGGACAGGTGCGTCCATGGACGCCGAGATGAGGCGTGCGATCGAGCGGCTCGACGAGCGCGGCGTCGGCCTAGCGGCCGCGTACGTCGACGCTGCCTTCACGAGCGACGGGATTCGCACGCCGGCGCCCGACGAGCTCGAGACAATCGTCCGACGCACCCACGCCGGCGGCGGGTTGCTCGTCGCGGACGAGGTGCAGGCGGGCCACGGTCGGACCGGCGAGCACCTCTGGGCGTTCATGCAATACGGCATCACGCCCGACGTGGTGACGCTCGGCAAGCCGATGGGGAACGGATATCCCGTTGCGGCGGTGATCACCCGCAAGGAGATCGTCGATCGCTTCGCCACGGACTCGCACGTCTTCAGCACTTTCGGCGGCAACCCTGTCGCGGCGCAGGCCGCTCTCGCGGTGCTCGACGTCATCGAGGACGAGCTGCTGGTCGAGAACGCTGCGCGCGTCGGATCGAGGCTGCTTCGATCGCTCGACGCACTCCAAGCGGACTTTCCTTCGATCGCCGCAGTGCGCGGCCGAGGCCTGCTCGTCGGCGTCGAGCTCGTGAGTGATCCGTCGGAGCGCGCCGCCGCTGCCGCGCTCGCAGAGCGCGTCGTCAACCGGCTGCGGGACGACGGGATCCTCATCGGCCGCACTGGGCGCGCCGGCAACGTTCTCAAGATTCGTCCGCCACTCGTATTCGGGGACGAGCACGCCGACGCACTCGTCGAGCGGCTCGCCGCCGCGCTCGGCGCCTCAGGTGCGAGGGCGCGAGCGCTCCGGCGGTAGACCACCGGCTGACGCAAAGCAAGCGGGTAATCGAGCGGCTCGTCAACGCCCGAGTCTTCACCCGGCAAGACTGCCGTCGCGGCGCGTCCGCGAGCCGCGGTCGGCAGCCCAAGCACAGCACTGCTTCAGCGACGGCGTGCTTCAGCGCCCCCGGAACGCTGGCTGCCAGCCCGGCGCCGCGATCAACTCGTCGCTCAGGTGGCCGCCCCGGAGTCGATGCCCGCCGTCCGCAGCCCGCCATTCTAGGACCCGAAGCACCGCGCGGCCACCTACTGGGTCCTCCAGGGGTCGACCGCGGAGCCGTAGCGGAGGCGTGATCCCCTGATGGTTGACGGGGGGCGTCGCCGGCAGCCCCGGCTCCCAGCGGCAGAGCGGATTCCTCCGGGCCGACGCGTGGCGACGCGCACGCTGCACATCAGCTCCGACGTGCCGGACTTCCTCTACGGCCGCGACTGGCTCGGCGACGTGCGCATCGGTCGAGGACCAGCCCTCTCTCGACTGGTGCTCTAGCGGAACACGGTCTCGAGCGGGACGCCTATCAGCTTGAGGCGCCGCGTCAGGCCGCCGAGTGCGAACTCGCGGATCTCCTCCTGAGTGACGCCGAGCAGCTCGCCCGGCCGGTTGCCGTTTCCGGGCGGCTTGAGCGACTCGGCGACCGGCGGCAGCAGCTGTCGCAGCGTTTCGCGCACGGCGTCGGCGAGCTCGGGGCTTCCGCGGACCGTCTCGCGCAGGAACCAGACGCCGTAGCCGATGTGCCGCGTCTCGTCGTGGTGGATCTTGGAGTAGCCGTCGACGAAGCCCGGCAGCAGGCCCTCCGCGTTCAGGTAGTCGGTCACGAACTTGAACGTGGTCAGGCCGAGCGTGCTCTCGAGCACCAGGTGGTAGAGGGTGATGAACCGAACCTCGTGGCGAGGTTGGCTGGGCTCGCGACGAGCTCCTCGTGCAGCTCGACCAGCGCACCGTCGGACAGCTCGCGGAACGAGTGCGAGACCTGCTCGCGCGCGCGTTCCACGTGGGCGGCGATCAGCTGCGGCTCCGCGATCACCTCGTCCCGGAAGCGTGCGTAGAACTGCATGTGGCGCGCCTCGTCGACCTGCTGCGTCGCCAGGAAGGTCGCCTCCTCCTCCGACCCGTGCGCGGCGACTAGGCCGGTGAATTTCGTCGTGATGCGCTCCTCGGCGACCATCAGCGAGGACAGGCGAAGTAGATGATCTCGCGGACCTCAGGGTCGAGCGGCGGCCACTGCTCCTTGTCGATCGAGACGTCGACAGTGAACGGGCTCCACTGGGACTCCTCCCAGCGGCGGTAGAGCGTCTGCGGGTCGTTCAGCTGGATGTCGCTCACGCGCGCCTGACCTGCCGACGGGGCAGCGCGAGCACAAGCAGCGCCGCCGCGGCCGGGACGAACCAGACGAACCCATAGCCCGCGCCCTCCGCGACGATGCCCCCGGTCAATGGGCCGAGCAGGTAGCCGATGATGCCGACCTGCGACCAGACCACCATCGCGGTCACGATCCGCTCGACCGGGACCGCCTCGACGAGCAGCCCCAGCGAGCCGGTGTTCCCCAGCCCGATCCCGAGCGCCGCGAGTAATAGTGCCAGCACCCAGAGCGGCACGTCCGTAGTGATGCCGGCGAGC
>DASQWH010000032.1:0-2300 GCA_035640335.1 Gaiellaceae bacterium
TACGCCATGGTCTTCCTCTTTGCCCTCTTCACGCTCCCGATGATCCTCGACTACCTCTTCCCGTTGTGGGATGGGAAGAACCAGACGCTGCACGACAAGGTCGCGACGAGCGTCGTCATGCGGCTCTAGCAACTTCGTTACACGCGAGGGGCCAGACGTGGGCGCGGCGCTGGTTCGGTATCCGCGTGCAGCACGCGCGGACCGGTCAGCCGATCGGCTACGGACGGCCACGGGCCGCTACCTGATCACGATCGCATTCGGGATCTTGCACATCCCGCTCATCCTCGACTACCTCTGGCCGCTGTGGGACAGCCAGAACCAGACGCTGCACGACAAGATTCCTCTAACGTCGTCGTAAGGCTCTGATCAGTCTGGCGGCGCGTCCGGGTAGCGCGGCAGCCCGTCGTCGGGCAGCTCGTCCCACGGCGCGCGCGACTCGACGTACGAGTGCCGCTCCGGCCGAACCTGTGGGTCGTCGTCGAACGCGCCGAGGCGGACCGAGATCCGGTCGCCCTCGGGCCACTTGCCGCCGAAGAGGCTCGAGCCGCACACGGAGCAGAACGCCTTGACGGCGCCGCCCGGGTCGTAGACGCGGATCAGCTCTTCGCCGGCGAGGAGCCGGAACTGGTCGCGCGGGACGTGCCCGACGGTGAGTCCAAACGCGCCCGAGTGCTTGCGGCAGCGCGAGCAGTGGCAGTGGATCGCGCGGATGAACGGCAGCGTCACTTCGAAGCGGACGCCGCCGCAGAGGCAGCTCCCGGACACCGTCTCGGCCACGACGCCGAGTCTACGTAGGCTGCCCCGGTGAAGCGAGCGCTCGTCGAGCGGCCGACCCTGGGCGTTCTCGCCGGCGCCTTCGCGATCTGCTTCTCGGGCATCCTCTACCGGCTGTCCGAGGTCTCGCCCGCGACCGGCGCCTTCTTTCGCTGCTTCTGGGCGTTGCCGCCGCTGTGGCTCTTGACGCGCTGGGAGGAGCGCCGCATCGGGCCGCGATCGCGTGCGGTGAGGCGGGCCGCGTGGATCGCGGGCGCGTTCTTCGCGGCTGACCTCCTACTCTGGCATTACGCCATCGAGCACGTCGGCGCCGGGCTCGCGACGGTGCTCGGCAACACGCAGGTGCTCATCGTCGGGCTCCTCGCGTGGGCGCTGTTTCGAGAGCGGCTGGCGCGAAACTCGCTGCTCGCGATCCCGGTCGCGATGCTCGGCATCGTCCTCATCTCGGGGGCGCTGGAGGACGGCGCGTACGGTGAGGATCCCGCGCTCGGCGCGTTGCTCGGCGTGCTCACCGGCCTCGCCTACTCCGGCTTCCTGCTGGCGATGCGCAAGTCGACCGACCCTCGCCGGGTCGCCGGCCCGCTTTTCGAGGCGACGCTCGCGACGACCGTCTTCCTGCTGCCGGCCGGGCTGGTCCTAGGCGACCTCGACTTCACGCCGTCCCTGGAGGCGACGGCCTGGCTGGTCGTGCTCGCGCTCAGCTCGCAAGTCGTCGGGTGGCTGCTGATCTCGATCTCGCTCGCGCGGCTGCCGACGGCGCTTACCTCAGTCCTCCTCACGTTCCAGCCCCTCCTGTCGGTGCTCTTCGCCGCGTGGCTCGTCGACGAGCGCCCTTCGGCGCTGCAGCTCCTCGGCGCGGGGGCGATCCTCACCGGCTTGCTGATCGCGGCCGCAGGCCGTCGCGCCCGCGTGCCGCTGGAGACCGTGCCCGAGCACTAGCGCCGAGAGTGGGCACAGATTCGCCACAGTCGGCGTCTGGGCGCGCTCCTAGACTCGGGCGCGTGGCAAAAGCTGCTGCCCTCCACTTCGCCTGCTCCGAGTGCGGGTACTCGACCGGCCGCTGGCTAGGCCGCTGCCCGAGCTGCGCGAGCTTCGGCACGCTCGTCGAGGAGGCGCCGCCGGGCGCGAACGGGGCGGCGCCCGCGCCGAAGCCGTTGCTGCGCTTGGCGGACGTCGAGACAGAGGAGGCGGCGCGCATCCCCACGGGCGTCGCCGAGCTCGACCGCGTGCTCGGCGGCGGGCTCGTGCCCGCGTCGCTCGTCCTCGTCGGCGGCGAGCCCGGTGTCGGCAAGTCGACTCTGCTCCTGTCCGCGCTCGCGTCCATCTCGCGTCAGCGCCGGGCGCTGCTCGTCACGGGTGAGGAGTCCGCCGCGCAGGTGAAGCTCCGCGCGGCTCGGCTCGGCGGCGCCGAGCGCGTCGAGATCCTCGCCGAGACGAATCTCGAGGCCGTCTGCACCGCGCTCGAGACCGAGCGCCCCGACGTCTGCGTCATCGACTCGGTGCAGACGCTCTACTCGGCCGAGATC
>DASQWH010000033.1:0-10404 GCA_035640335.1 Gaiellaceae bacterium
ACGAAGCTGACCGAGGCGATGTCCGGGTGCTCGAGGATCGCATCGACGGCGACCTTGTCGCCATGGACGACGTTGAAGACGCCGTCCGGCACGCCGGCCTCCTTCAGCAGCTCGGCCACATAGATCGATGCGGACGGGTCCTTCTCGGACGGCTTGAGGACGAACGTGTTCCCGCATGCGAGCGCCGGCGCCCACATCCACATGGGCACCATCGCCGGGAAGTTGAACGGCGTGATCCCGGCGGCGACGCCGAGCGGCTGCCGGATCGAGTAGACGTCGATACCGGTCGAGGCCTGCTCGGAGAAGTTCCCGCGGAGCAGCGTCGGGATCCCACACGCGTGCTCGATCACCTCGAGCCCGCGCTGAACCTCCCCCTTCGCGTCCGAGAAGACCTTGCCGTGCTCGTCCGTGAGGATCTTCGCGATCTCGTCGAGCCGGTCGTGCACGAGCTGGCGGATGCGGAACATGAGCTCCTGCCGGCGCGACAGCGAGATCTCACGCCAGGCCGGAAACGCCTCCTTGGCGGCGGCGACCGCCTGCCCGACCTCCTCGACGGATGCGAAGTCGACCTCGCCGGTCTGGACGCCGAGCGCCGGGTTGTAGACGGGCCCGCTGCGCCCTGACTCGCCGGCCACGAGCCGACCGCCGATCCAGTGGCTGATCCGCCTGACCTCGCGCTCGTCAGGCCGCTCCGGAGCCTGCGCGACCTCGGTCATGAGGAGGTCAGCGTAGCGCGGCGGAGCTAGAGTTGCCGCCATGGCCCTGGTCGAGAGCGGCGAGCGCGTCAAGGCTGACGACGCGAAGCACGTACTCCATTCGTGGTCTGTGCGCTCCGCGATCGACCCGATTCCCGTAGCGGGCGCCGAAGGCCGTCACTTCTGGGACTACGACGGCAAGCGCTACCTCGACTTCGCGTCGCAGCTCGTCAACGTCTCGATCGGCCACCAGCACCCGAAGGTGATCGCTGCGATCAAGGACCAGGCCGACCGCCTGGCGACGATCGGCCCGATGATGGCGAACGAGAAGCGCTCGGAGCTGGCGCGCCTCCTCGCCGAGGTGACGCCCGGGAACCTAACGATGTCGTTCTTCACGAACGGCGGCGCCGAGGCGAACGAGAACGCGATCAAGCTCGCGCGCTGGTACACGGGGCGGCACAAGATCGTCGCGCGCTACCGGTCGTACCATGGCGCCACGGCGGGGGCGATCACGGCAACCGGCGACCCGCGGCGGTGGCCGGCGGAGCCGGGCGTCCCAGGGGTCGTGCGCATCCTCGACCCGTACACGTACCGCTGCCCCGCCGGGCATCCCGATCCGTGCCCGGTCTGCACGGGGGCGCCGCACATCGAGGAGATCCTGCAGTACGAGGGGCCGCACACAGTGGCCGCGGTGATCCTCGAGACGATCACGGGCACGAACGGCGTCATCGTGCCGCCCGACGGCTACCTCCAGTCGGTGCGCGAGGTGTGCGACCGCTACGGGATCGTGCTCATCCTCGACGAGGTCATGGCCGGGTTCGGGCGGACGGGCAAGTGGTTCGCGTGCGAGCACTGGGACGTCGTGCCGGACATCCTCACCGTCGCCAAGGGCATCAACTCCGGCTACGTGCCGCTCGGGGCGATGATCATCTCGGAGCCGATCGCCGAGTGGGTGCGCGACAAGTACTTCGCGGGCGGGCTCACGTACTCCGGGCATCCACTCGCGTGTGCGGCGGGCGTCGCGTCGATCGAGGCCTTCCGCGAAGAGGGCATCGTCGAGAACTCGGCGGAGCTAGGGGCGGTGCTCGGTGATCGGCTCGCGGAGCTGGCGGGCGGGCATCCGTCGATCGGCGACGTGCGCGGGCGCGGCCTGTTCTACGGCGTCGAGCTCGTGCGCGACCGCGAGACGCGCGAGCCTTTGGTGCCGTTCAACGCGAGCGGCGAGGCGTTCGCGCCGATGGCCAACGTCGCGAAGGCGGCGCTCGAGCGCGGCCTCTACCTGATGACGCACTGGAACGTGATCATCGTCGCGCCGCCGCTGACGATCACGCGCGAGGAGCTCGACGAGGGGCTCGCGGTCCTCGACGAAGCTCTGGCGCTGGCCGACTAATCCTCGGCGAAGAGAGCCAGCTCGCCCGCCGAGAACGGCCGCTGCAGCCACGGCGACTCGGGCGAGTCGCGGAAGGCGCGCCAGGCGACCGGAAGGTCGGCGACCTCGGCGAGGCGTGGATCCTGGTCGACGATGAACGCGAGCGACACCTCGCGGGCGTCCTTCGGGTTGTCCGTGGTCGTGCAGAGAAACTCCCACTCGCCGTCGGGGTCCCGGGAGACGAGCAGGATCGGCCGCCCTTCCTCGAGCACGTACCGCGTCGTGTAGACGGAGTGGTCCTGGGGGTCCGAGAACGGCCAGACGTTCATGTTCCTACGGTCACTATCGGCAGCGCGAGCTCTCTCCTCAACCGTATGAAGAGAGCCTCGAGCATCAGCCCGGCCTGGAGCTGCAGCTCCTCGTACAGGCGCCAGGTCTCGCGCACGGACTCCGCGGCCGCCTCCGCGCCGCGCGCCCGCTCGCGGACGCCGTCCTCGCGCAGCTGGTCGAGCCGGTCGACGTGCACTGCGGCCGACTCCGCGCCGGACGCGACGACGACGAGGTCGCGATACCACGCGGCGAGTTCCTCTAGGCACGTGAGGAGCTCCTCCCGCTCCGCCCCACGCGCGGCGCGTCTCACACGCTGCTCCGCCTCGCGAGCCGTAAGGTCGAGCTGCTCGTTCTCCTCGCTCGCGCGCTCCTTCGCCTCCGCCGCACGCTCGTTCGCGATGCCCATGAGCACCTCGGCGGCCTCGCTCGGCACGAACTCCGCCTCACGGTAGACCGACCGCGCGACCTCGAGCAGCGCCTCGCGCCGTCGAGCGGCCTTCGGGTCGAGGAGCCGGTCGACGCGGTCGAGCCGTCCGCCGGCGACGCGGGCGAGCGCCGTCTGCTCTTCGTTGGAGAGGCCCGGTGCACGGCGCGCGATCTCGTCGCGGACGGTGCGTTCGCCGAGCCGCCGGAACGGGACGAGCTGACAGCGGGAGCGGATCGTCTCGGGCAGCGGGCCGAGGTCGTCGGCGACGAGCACGATGACCGCGTACTCGGGCGGCTCCTCGAGATCCTTGAGCAGCGCGTCGGCCGCCTCGTCGTTCAGCGCGTGCGCGCCGAAGAGCAGGTAGACGCGGCGGTCGGCCTCGAACGGCCGCATGTGCAGGTCGTGGCGGAGCTCGCGGACGGCGTCGATGCGGATCTGGTCGCCGAGCGGCTCGAGCACGTAGAGGTCGGGATGAGCGCGCCGCTCGACGCGGCGAGCGTCACCGAGTAGCTCGGCGGCGAAACCGAGCGCGGCATGGCGCTTGCCGACCCCGGGCGGGCCGTGGAAGAGGTACGCGTGCGCCGGCCCGTCCGCGAGGGCAGCCGCGAGCAGGCGCTGCGCCTCGACCTGCTCAGGAAATGGCTGGAAGCCGCTCACGCACCTCCCCCGCGATCTCTTCTGGCGGCCGCGAGCCGTCGAGCGCAACGACCCGCCCCGGGAAGATCTGGGCGAGCTCGCGGTATGCGGTCTCGACCGCGCGCCGGAAGTCGCCGCCCTCGCGCTCGATGCGATCGGGTTCGTCACCCGAGCGGCGGGCCGCCTCGTCGGCCTCGAGCAGGAGCAGGAACGTCACGTCGGGAAGGATGCCGCGGATCGCGTTCACGTTCAGCGCGAGCACCTGCTCGACGCCGAGCTCGCGGGCGATGCCCTGGTATGCGAGCGACGAGTCGAGGTAGCGGTCGCAGACGACGTCCGCCCCTCGAGTGAGTGCCGGCGCGATCACCCGGGCGACGAGCTCCGCGCGCGCAGCTGCGAACAGCGCCGCCTCCGCCCAGGGCGAGATGTCGCCGCCCTGCAGGAGCAGCTCGCGGATGCGCTCGCCGAGCTCCGTGCCGCCGGGCTCGCGCGTCGCGACGACGTCGCGTCCCTGCTCCTCGAGGTAGGCCCGTAGGAGGTCGGCCTGAGTCGTCTTGCCCGAGCCGTCGAGGCCCTCGAAGGTGACGAACACCGGCCTAGGATACGAGCGTGAGAGTCGTCGTCACCGGGGGAGCCGGGTTCATCGGCTCTCACGCCGCAGAGGCGCTGCTCGCGCGCGGGGACGACGTCGTCGTGCTGGACAACCTCTCGACCGGGAAGCGCGAGAAGGTGCCCGACGACGCGCGGCTCGTCGAGGCGGATATCCGCGATCCGGACGCGGTCTTCGACGAGGTGCGGCCCGAGCTCTGCTTCCACCTCGCGGCACAGGCCGACGTCGGCACGTCGGTCGAGCGGCCGGACTACGACGCTGACGTCAATGTGCTCGGAACGCTGCGCGTGCTCGAGGCGGCGCGGCGGCACGGGACGAAGATCGTCTTCAGCTCGACGGGCGGCGCGATCTACGGCGAGTGCGACGGGCCCGCTCCGGAGTCCGCGGAGCGGCGGCCGATCTCGCCGTACGGGATCTCGAAGCTCGCGGGCGAGGAGTACTTCGCCGGCTGGAACCGCCTCTTCGGTTCGCAGCACGTGGCGCTGCGCTTCGGGAACGTCTATGGCGCACGGCAGGAGGCGGAGCTCGAGGGCGGCGTGATCGCGATCTTCCTCGACCGGATGCGCGACGGCGAGCCGACCCAGATCTTCGGCGACGGGCGGCAGACGCGGGACTTCGTCTACGTGGGCGACGTCGTCGACGCGATGCTGGCGGCGGAGCGCCACGACGGTGGGGTCTTCAACGTCGGCACGGGCGTCGAGACGTCGGTGTCCGACCTGCACGCTCTGTGCCGGCGCGTGACCGGGGTCGAGCGCGAGCCGGACATGCGGCCGGCACGACCCGGCGACGTGCTGCGCAGCGTGATCGACCCGTCGCTCGCGGAGCGGGAGCTCGGGTGGCGGCCGCAGCACGACCTCGAGACGGGGCTACGCAAGACGTGGGAGTGGGTCACGCAGGCTTGAAGGAACGGCCCGGGGCGGGGCGAATCCACTCGGCCCGTGGAGATCTCGGCACCTTCGGTTCATCCACTCGTTCGGCCCTGGCGCACGACGGCGATCGTCGCGAGCGGCATCGCGGCCCTCGAGCTGCTCATCCTGCTCACCGTGGCCACGGCCATGATCGGCAAGGACGTGACGGCGCAGGCTCGCGAGGCCGGGTTGGCGCGCGCGACGGGCATCCCCTCGAAGCCGGTCCGGCCGGAGCCGAAGCAGGCGACGCTCCCGCGCGGTGAGACCTCGGTCATCGTCCTGAACGGCAACGGGCGGACCGGCGCGGCGGCCGAGGCGGCCTCGCGCGTGCGCGCGCGCGGGTACGCGATCAGCGGCACGGGCAACGCGGCGCGGAGCGACTACGGGCAGAGCGTCGTCATGTACCGCGCCGGCCGGCGCGCCGAGGCCCGTCGCCTGGCGCATGACCTGCACATCCGCCTCGTCGGCCCACTCGAAGGCATCCGCAAGCGAGACCTCCTCGGCGCCGACGTAGCCCTCATCATCGGAAACTGACCCGTCCAGGGGACAGTCCCCTGGACCTGGCGCAACGGGACAGTCGTCGGCTTGCCGACCGTTGTCCGGCGGCGCGCTCCTCCGGCGCCGTCGGCCACTTTTGGCCATGCCCCGGGGACAGTCCCCGCACGGAAAGGGTGTCGGCTTTGTCACGGGACTGCGACGGCGCGGGCTTAACATCACGTCCGTGTTGGACGAGGAGCGGAAGCAGGCTGAGATCGGCTACCCGGCCGCGATCGGCGAGGCCGGGCGCCACTGGCTCGAGACAAAGCCGTTCGCGAACGAGCCGCGCGAGACCGCCCGGCTGCTGATCGACTTCGGCTACGCCGTCCAGCTCCTCGACCTGCGTCCCGGGATGAGCCTAGTAGAGCTCGGTTGCGGCCCAGGCTGGATGACGATCTTCGCCGCGCGCCACGGGCTCGAGGCCGCCGGCTACGACATCGCGCCCGAGATGATCGAGATCGCGCGCCGCCGCGCCGAGGCCGAGGGCGTCCACCCGCACTTCGACGTCGGCGACATGGAGACCCTCGACCTCCAACACCGCTACGACGCGTGCCTGATCTACGACGCGCTCCACCACACCCCGCGCGCGGACCTCGTCTTCGCCGCCGCGCACCGAGCACTCAAACCCGGCGGCAGCCTCCTCCTCGCCGAACCGAACTGGAAGCAGCGCTACGAGGGCCGCCCCGCAACCGGCGAGTACGGGACGACCGAGCTCGGGTACACCCCGCGCCGCCTCAAGCGCCTCCTCCGCGAGGCCGGCTTCGATCGCGTCCAGCGCTTCCACAACAACCGCAAGCGCCTCTTCGGCAACTCCCCGCGCGAGATCGTCGCCCACGTCGCCGAGCCGCTCGTCTACCGCCTCCTCAGCCCCTTCTGGACGCAGATCTGGCTCCGGGCCACCGCCCGGTGATCCAGCGCCTAGCCGCCGAGGTCTCCCTCCGCAGCCGCCGCCACAAGCTGCGCCTGTTCCTCGACCACATCGCGCCGACCCCCGAGACGACCGTCGTCGACGTCGGCGTTGCGGACGCCCCGTTCGGCGAGGGCGAGGGCCAGGCGGCGACCTACAACTTCCTCGAGGCCATGTACCCGTGGCCCGAGAAGATCACGGCGGTCAGCGTCGACGACCTGCCGCACTTCCGCGAGGCGTTCCCGAGGATCCGCACCGTCCAGGCCGACGGCCGCGACCTGCCCTTCGCCGACCACGAGTTCGACGTCGCCTTCTCGAACGCCGTGGTCGAACACCTCGGCGACCGCGCCTCCCAGGAGCAGTTCGTCCGAGAGCTCTGCCGCGTGGCGCGCCGGGTCTTCGTCACCACGCCGAACCGCCTCTTCCCAATCGACCCGCACACGCTGCTTCCGCTCGTCCACTGGCTGCCCACGAGCGCCCGGGAGCGCTTCCTTCGCCGCCCGGACTTGCACCTGCGCCCGCTTTCGCCGAGCGAGTTCCGCGCGCTCTTCCCCTACCCCGTGCGCCTCGTCTCCCGCGGTCTCACCCTCACTGCGGTCGGTCCCTAGCAGAAGCCTGCGTCGCGCGTCGCTCACGCCGACTCGAGCAGCGAAGCGGCCTCGGTGAAGTGCGGGTCGAGCTCGAGCGCGCGCGAGAGGTCCCGCCGCGCGCGTTCCCGATCCTGCAGCACCTCGAGCTCGAAGCGCCCGAGCTCGAACCACGCGTCCGGGTTGAGCGGCTGCAACTCGACGGCCTGCACGTAGCGCTCCAGCGCGCGACCCGGCCGTCCACGGGCCTCCTCGGCGGCAGCCCAGGCGAGCAGCGGCTCGATCGAGAGCGGGTTGAGCGCGTGCGCCGCCCGCGCCTCGCTCGCCGCCTCCGAAGGATTGCCGAGCTTCGCGTATGCCTCGTCGACGTCGTGGTCGGCGAGCCGCGGCGCGAGCAACGAGTAGAGCACGGCCCAGACGACGACAACGGCACCGAGGGCCCACAGGCGCTGGCCTGGGAAGGCGCGCGACCGACGGCCGGCCGCGAGGAGCAGCCCCGCGACGAGGAAGAACGGGCCCGTGACCGCGACGAAGTCCCAGTCGTAGTCGGCGAGCGCGTGCAGCACGTAGGTCGGCAGCACGAGACCGAGCGCCGCGGCCGCGGCCCGCTCCTCGCCCTCGAGGCGCCCCAGTGCCAGCCACGCTCCCCAGAGCGCAGCGCCGGCCATGCCCGCCGCGAGCAGGAAGCCGACGACGCCTGTCTCGGCGAGGAACTGCAGCGCGATGTTGTGCGGCTCCGTCACCTCGATGCTCGCGCTGTCGCGCAGCCGCCGGTGGAGCAGCTGGAACGAGGCCGCTCCCGTGCCGACGACCGGCGCCCCGCTCCACGCGTCCACGGCCTCGCCCCACCAGTCGAGGCGGTTGTTCGAGCCCGCGGCGCCGATCCGCGACGGACCCGGGCCGACGACGTCGTCGCCCGTGCCGCGTACGGCGAGCGTTAGGCCGCCCGCGAGCAAGACGACGACGCCGACCGCCGCCGCCGCGCGGAGCACTCGGCGCCGCCGCGCCGCCGGCAGCGGCCGCTCGTAGCGCAGCGCCAGCACCGCGAAGCCCGCCACAACCAGCCCGCCGAGGACGAGCGCGACTCCGAACCACGCGCCGTCGTGGACGCGCACAGAGTGCGGCTGCCCGTCGTCGGCGACGCCCGGCAGCGCGAAGCCGACGAGCGCGACCGCCGCAACCGGCACCGCGGCGACGGCGACAGCCGCCGCGCTCTCGAGCCGGTCGTCGGTCAGAAAGAACCAGGCCGCCACGGCGAACAGCGCAACCGCGATCCCGCCCCGCGAGTACGTGAGCAGCAGCGCCACCCCGAGCGCATACGTCGACACGACGCCCGCGACGCGAACCCACCGCGGATGCGACCGGCGCGACGCGACCCAGAGCGCGAGCGGCAGCCCGAACGCCGTCACGAGCGCAAGCGCGTTCCAGTAGCCAACGGGCGACCGCAGCCGCGCGGCGCGGCCGTAGTCGTCGTACAGCCAGGGGAACACCTTGCCGGCCAGCGCCCACACCGCCACGCCGGCGAAGAGCCCCGCGCATGCCGAGGCCAACCGCCGCACCGCGCGCTCGTCGACGGCAGCGAGCAAGAGCCCGACCGCGGCGAACGCGAGGTAAACGAAGCCGCGGTTGAAGGCGTCCCAGGAGCGATCGGGAGCCACGGACCAGACGACCGAGGCGCCGATCCACACGACCAGGGCCGCTGCGAGCGCGGCGAACACGAGACCCTCGTGGCCGAGCCCGGGCAGCGGCAGCAAGCCCCAGAGCACAGCCGCGACACCGAGGCCCGCCGCGACGAGCGCAAAGCTCCCGATCCACGCGAGCGGCCCGAGCTTCGACCCACCCCCGAAGAAGAGCGCGCTCGCAAGCAGCGCGACGGCCACGGCCAAGACGAGCGAGGCCGCGGGCGAGGCCCCGGCCCACCGTGCCAAGGCCCTCCGCATGGGCGGGGAAGCTAACACGCTCGTCGAAGGAGGGAACGCTTACAAACAGCTAACACGGGGATTACGCAATGGCGATCCCGCTCCACAAGACTGACGGAGATGCGTCGCCGTCAGCATGTAGTCTCGTGACCATCGTTCCGCCACATGTCAAAACCGGTTGGCCGCCGAACCGGTGGCCGCTCCTCTGCGTGTGGCTGGCGACGGCAGTCTTCGCCGCCACGCTCTTTGCGGGAGTCGCTCCGGCTGCGGGGGCGACGCCGTGCTGGAAGAAGGTCGTCCAGGACTGGTACGCGGACGAGCGGATCGATGGCCGGTATTCGGCCGCCTGCCTGAACGAGGCGCGCCGGCGCGTCCCCGAGGACGTCCAGGTCTACAGCAGCTTCGACGAGCAGGCCCGGCAGGCCCGGCAGCAGACCGGCCGCCGCCTCGCCTCCGCCGGTGGCTCCACCACGCGTGAGCGCTCGGGCGGCCCCCAGGTCTCCGAAAGCCCCGACCGCGGCCTCTTCAAGCAGGCCTTCGACAAGACGACGCCGCGCAACGCCGACTCCGTCCCATTGCCGCTGTTGATCCTCGCCGGATTGGCCCTCCTGCTGATCGCCGCCGGCGCCGCGGGGCTCGTCGCCAGGCACATCCGCGCCAGGCGCGCGAGCGCCACGTAGCGCCCGGCGCCGTTCTGTCCGACTCCCGCCCTAAGCTCACAGGTCCGCTCACCGACGGGCTACTCCGCGGGCAAGAGCGCGCCACATAAGCTTCGACCCGGAGGTAGACATGGCGTCGGCCAAGCAGATCCAGACCGCTGAAACATCCGTCGAAGAGCTCGTGAACAGGGTCGAGAACGAGGCCGCGCACACGGCCGTCCGCCGCTACTTCACCATCCCCGGACGCGACCCGTTCGAGGAGATCGAGTGGGAGACGCGCGACGCCTTCATCCCCGGCAAGGACAAGCCGGTGTTCGAGCAGAAGGGCGTCGAGTTCCCGAAGTTCTGGTCGCAGACGGCGACGAACATCGTCGCGCAGAAGTACTTCCGCGGCCGCATGGGCTCGCCCGACCGCGAGCAGAGCGTCAAGCAGATGATCGGCCGCGTCGTCACGACGATCGGCACCTGGGGCCGCGACGGCGGCTACTTCGCCGACGAGGAGGAGGCCGCGACCTTCGAGTCCGAGCTGAAGGCGATCCTCGTCAACCAGCTCGCGGCGTTCAACTCCCCGGTCTGGTTCAACGTCGGCTTCGAGGAGAAGCCGCAGTGCTCGGCCTGCTTCATCCTCTCGATCGACGACTCGATGGAGTCGATCCTCGACTGGATCCGCCGCGAAGGAATCATCTTCCGCGGCGGCTCGGGCTCGGGCGTCAACCTTTCGAAGCTGCGCTCGTCGAAGGAGCAGCTGTCGAAGGGCGGCTACGCCTCCGGGCCGGTCTCGTTCATGCGCGGCGCCGACGCGTCGGCCGGCACGATCAAG
>DASQWH010000034.1:0-22245 GCA_035640335.1 Gaiellaceae bacterium
GACGACGTCGAGCGCGCGCTGGTCGTTGCCGCGGAGACGGCCGCGTCGGCGATGACGTCCGTGGCGCGTATGGCGGCCGGACCGAGCAGGGCTGAGCTTTCGTCTACGCGCGAGGTCGACGCTCAGCCTTCTTCGCGCCGACCTCCTGAGAGAACGAGTCCATCAAAGCGTCAAAGGCAGTGCCGATCTGCACGCTGTCCGAGCGAGTGTCCTCCCACGCGAACATCTCGTCCCATTCGTCTTTCCAGCTTGGTCGTTCGTGGCGTTGAAGTGCAGGTGACGTCCGCAGCTTCGCGTCTTCGCCGGCGCCGGTGTATGTCAGGAAGCACGCATTCAGAAAAGCCCGGTAGCGCTGCCGAAACTCGGTGCTGAAGAGCGGGGCGTTCGCGTAGAAGGTCTTATCCAACTCTCGCTTCCGTGCGACCGCACCGGGCGGGTCGATCTCCTTGTAATGACCCACTCTGTGAAAGAAGCAGAAAAGATCGTTCAGCTTCGGCGCCATTTCGTCGTAGAGCTCGAGCCGCCGTTCGATCACCTTTCGGCTGGCCCATTGGCTTTCCTCGACGCGGCGCGCGGCGCGGCTGACGACGATGCCGAGTGCGAACAGAAGGACCGGTACGAGGGCGCCAACGACGAGCTTCGCGACTTCCAGCGACGTCCATTCCGAGGCTCCAATCACAAGCTGCGTCTCGGCGGCGAGAGCGCGAACCCGAACATCGCGGCGCCGAAGTGATAGGAGCGCGCCGCGAGCCGGTAGCGCCACTGGTGCCAATAGACCCGCACGGCATCTCCCGCCATCACTTTTACGGGGGGCCGCGGGGCCGAAGCGACCGCATCAACAGCCATGCCTTGCCTCTCGTCGCGTAGTTGCGCTTTCTACGTAGGCCGTTCTCGTATTCGATCAATCTCGGCCGTGGGCGGGTGGGGTTGCTTTGTGGACCATCGTGGAGTAAAGTGGGGCGAAGTGGTAACCCGTCCAAGCCCCGCGAATGCTCCTCGGTGAACACGAGCACACACTCGACGACAAGAACCGCCTCACGTTCCCGGCGAAGTTCCGGGCTCCTTTCGCGGGCGGCGTCGTCCTCACGCGCGGCATGGACAGATGCCTGTACGCGTACCGTCCCGAAGACTGGGATCGCCTTGTCGAGACACGACTGGCCGGCCTCGACCCGCTCAGCAAGGAGGGGCGCCGGATGCAGCGCTTCTTCTTCACAGGCGCCGCCGAGGCCGAGCTCGACCGCCAGGGGCGCGTGATGATCCCGTCCGCCCTGATCCAGCACGCGGGCCTGGGGCGGAACGTCGTCGTGGCGGGGATGCGGGACCACCTGGAGATCTGGGACGCCGCCGCGTGGCGCACAGAGCTGAACGAGGTCGAAGGGAGCGCAGAAGATGTTGCCGAACGTCTTGCGACCAAACGAGACTGACCACGTCCCCGTTCTCGCCCAGGAGGTGCGCGAGCTCCTCGACGTGCAGCCGGGCGAAACCGTCGTCGACGCGACCTTCGGCGCCGGCGGCCACGCTGCGATCCTCGCGGCCGACCTCCGCGGCGAGGGTCGATTCATCGCCGTCGACCGCGACCCGTCGGTGCGCCCGTACTTCGACGGCTTCCGCCGCCGGGCGGGTGTTCCGGCGCGGTTCCTCCGGGGCGAGGCGGGCGACGTGCTCGAGCGGCTGGCCGACGGCGGTGTCCAGGCCGACGCGATCCTGCTCGACCTCGGCGTGTCGAGCATGCAGCTCGACCGGCCCGAGCGCGGCTTCTCGTACGCCGTCGACGCGCCGCTCGACATGCGCATGGACCCCACGGCAGAGGTGTCGGCCCGGGACCTCGTCAACGAGGAGACCGAGCGCGAGTTGGCCCTGATCTTCCGGCGCTACGGCGAGGAGCGCTACGCGAAGCAGATCGCGCGCGCGATTGCCCGGCGGCGGAAGAAGCAGCCGATCGAGCGGACGGGCGAGCTCGTCGAGCTGATCCGCTCCGCGATCCCGGCACCGGCGCGCTTCGGCGACGGGCATCCCGCGAAACGCGTCTTCCAGGCTCTCCGCATAGCCGTCAACGACGAGCTCGGTGAGCTCGAGGCCGCGCTGCCCGCTGCGCTCGAAATGTTGCGCCCCCGGGGGCGCATGGCGGTGATCGCCTTCCACTCGCTCGAGGACCGGATCGTCAAGCGCTTCTTCCAGCGGCTCGAGCGCGGCTGCGTCTGCCCGCCGGACTTCCCGGTGTGCGTGTGCGGCCGCGAGCCCGAGCTGCGCCGCCTGAACCGGAAGGCGATCCGCCCGAGCCCGCAGGAAGTCGCCCTCAACCCGCGCGCTGCCTCGGCAAGGCTGCGCGCCGCCGCGAAGGCCCAGAGCGTTTGAGGTCGGGGGCGAGCGTGTCGACCGGTCATTTCAGACGGACACCGGGCAAAGCCCGGTGTCCTGGAAGCGGCTCCGCAAGCGGAGCCTTGTGATGGCCCGCGCTGCGGCAGCCGCGCGTGCTCGGCCTGGTCCGGCCCGGAAGGCACGGCCTCGTTCGCAGCCGGCCCGCACGCCGAAGGCGCAGGCGCGGCGCACGCCACGGCGGAGGGTCGCCGGCGGCGCCGTCTGGATCGGGCTCATCGCCGTGCTCCTGACCGGCGTCGTCGCCCTCAACGTGGCCGTGCTGCGCCTGAACGTCCGCTACGAGGAGCTCGGCCGCGAGCGCGCGAAGCTCCGCGCCGACAATGCCGAGCTCGCGTCCGAGCTCGCGAGCCGGGCGGCCGCCGCTCGCATTCAGGGCCTCGCCCGCGGCAGCGGCCTTGTCCCTGCCGGCCCCGACCAGTGGACATACCTCGACCTCCGGGCGCCGCCGCAGTGAAGCTCGCGAACCGCCGGATCCGCCTGCTGCTCGTCTCGTTCGCCTTCGCCTTCGCGGCGATGTTCCTGCGTGCGGCCTGGCTGCAGGGCGTGCGCGCGCAGGACTTCGACCGGCTCGCGCAAGGGCAGCACGAAGCCACGGTCGTCGACCCCGCGGCGCGGGGGACGATCTACGACCGCAGCGGCGTGCAGCTCGCGATCGGCCGCCAGGCGACGACGGTCTACGCGAACCCGCGTGAGATAGACGACCCGCGCGCGGTCGCGCTCGCCGTGGCGAAGACCCTCCGGATCGCGCCGGAGCCGCTCGTCGCGCTGCTCGCCGACCGCTCGCGCGGCTTCGTGCACATCGCGCGCAAGGCCGACCCGAAACGCGCAAAGCTGCTCGAGGAACAGCAGCTCCCGGGGCTCGGCTTCGTTCCCGAGGAGCAGCGCGTCTACCCGCAAGGCCGTGTGGCGGCACAGGTTCTCGGCTACGCGGGGACGGACAACCGCGGCCTCGCCGGCCTCGAGCTGGCGCTCGACCGCACATTGCGCGGGCGCGCCGGCCGGGAGACCGTCGTCCGCGACCCGTCGGGACGCGCCATCGAGGTGCTGAGCTCGACGGCCGCCGAGCAAGGGCAGGACGTGTACCTGACGCTCGACCACACGCTGCAGGCGAACGCGGAGGCCGTGCTGCACGCAACGGTGCAGCGCTGGGATGCGAAGGCCGCGAGCGCCGTCGTCCTCGATCCCCGCACCGGCGGGATCCTCGCGATGGCCGTCGAGCGCGGCTACGACGCAAACCGATTCCCCATCGTTCCGCGCGACTACCAGCGAAACCGAGCCGTGACGGACACGTACGAGCCGGGGTCGACCTTCAAGGTCGTAACGGTGAGCGCGGCGCTCTCGGAACGGCTCGTGACGCCGCAGACCGAGTTCACGCTCCCGTACGAGATCCACGTTGCTGACCGCGTCATCCACGATGCGCACGAGCGCGGGACGGAGCGGATGACCGTCGACGAGATCATCTCCCAGTCCTCGAACGTGGGGACGATCACGCTCGCGCAGCTGCTCGGCGAGTCGCGGCTGTCCGAGTGGATGCAGCGCTTCGGCTTCGGCCGCAAGACGGGCGTCGACTATCCGGGCGAGACGCGCGGAATCGTCCCGCCCCTCGCGCGCTGGTCGGGATCGACGATCGGGACGATGCCGATCGGCCACGGCGTCGCGGTCACACCGGTGCAGATGGCCGCGGCCTACGCCGCGGTCGCGAACGACGGCGTCTGGTTGCGCCCGCATCTCGTCGACCGCGTCGGCTCGAACGAGCGTGTGCCAGTCGCGAGCCGCCGCATCCTCTCGCGGGGCGTGGCGCAGCAGGTGATGGCGATGATGCGCGACGTCGTCGTCGAGGGCACGGGCACGGCGGCCGCCCTCCCCGGCTACCAGGTGGCCGGCAAGACCGGAACGGCGGCGAAGCCCGACCCGGACGGCGGCTATTCGAAGACGCGCTACGTGGCCTCGTTCGTCGGCGTCGTACCGGCCACGGATCCGCGGCTCGTCGTCCTCGTCACCGTCGACGAGCCGGCGAGCGCGATCTGGGGCGGCGTCGTCGCCGCGCCCGCCTTCGCCGAGATCGCCCGCTTCGGCCTGCAGTACCTCGAGATCCCGCCGGACGCGCCAACCACGATGCGCTAGCGGGACACGTTGCTAGGCTCGCGCCTGGTGAAGCCGAGTTGGACCTCACCCGGCTCCTAGAGCCCCTCTCGCCCAGCCAGGTTGTCGGAGACGCCTCGGTCGAGGTCGAGGACCTCGCGTACGACAGCCGCGCCGTGCGACCCGGAACGCTGTTCTTCTGCGTGCCGGGCGAGCGGACGGACGGGCACGACTTCGCCGAGCGCGCGGTCGACGCGGGAGCCGTCGCGCTCGTCGTCGAGCGGCCACTCTCCGTCCGCGTCCCGCAGGCCGTCGTCCCGGACGCCCGAGCCGCGATGGCGCCAGCGGCGGCCGAGTTCTTCGGGCACCCGACCGAGGAGCTCGAGATCGCCGCGGTGACCGGCACGAACGGCAAGACGACAACTGCCTTCCTGCTTCACTCGATCCTCGAGGCGGCCGGCCGCCGCCCCGGGCTGCTCGGCACGATCGAGAGCCGCGTCGGCGGTGAGCGGCGGCCCGCGCTACGCACGACGCCGGAGGCGATCGACCTCCAGCGCGCGTTCCGGGAGATGCTCGACGCGGGCGACGGCAGCTGCGCGCTCGAGGCGACCTCGCACGGCTCGCACTACGGCCGTCTCGCACACACGCGGTTCGCGTGCCTCGTCTTCACGAACCTGACTCAGGACCACCTCGACCTGCACGGCACGATGGACGAGTACTTCGAGGCGAAGCGCCGGTTCTTCGTGGACGAGCCGCGCCCGCCGGCCGCGGTCAACGTCGGCGATCCGTGGGGGCGCAAGCTCGCCGCGGACCGGCCCGACGCGCTCACGTATGGGTTCGCCGACGACGCCGAGTTGCAGCCGCAAGCGCTCGACGGCATCGACGTCAAGCTCAAGGGGCGCTTCAACGTCGAGAACGCGCTCGCGGCGATGGCGGGCGGCCGCTTGCTCGGGATCGCCGACGAGGACATCGCGGCCGGCCTCGAGCGGCTCGCGGGAGTTCCCGGCCGCTTCGAGTCGGTCGACGAGGGCCAGCCCTTCACCGTCCTCGTCGACTACGCGCACACCCCCGACTCGCTCGAGAACGTCCTCCGCGCCGCGCGAGACCTGACGAGTGAGCGCGTGATCTGCGTCTTCGGGTGCGGCGGCGACCGAGACCGCGGCAAGCGCCCGTTGATGGGCCGGATCGCGGCGGACCTGGCCGACGTCGCGATCGTGACCTCCGACAACCCGCGCAGCGAGGACCCGCGGGCGATCATCGAGGAGATCCTGGCCGGCGCCGAGGGCGAGCTCGAGGTCGAGCCTGACCGCCGCGAGGCGATCGCCCGCGCGGTCGAGACGGCCGCGCCGGACGACGTCGTCCTCATAGCGGGCAAGGGCCACGAGCAGGGGCAGCAGTTCCGCGATCGAACGGTGCCCTTCGATGACCGCGAAGTGGCCCGCGAAGCGCTGAGGCGGCTCGGCGCGCGTACGTGATCCCGCTCTCGCTCGACGAGGTCGCCGAGCTCTGCCCGGGGCGGCTCGACCGCGCACCGTGGGCCGAGGAGGTGACGGGCATCCAGGTCGACTCGCGCCTGATCGAGGAGGGCGACGTCTTCGTAGCCGTCGGCTCGGGAATCGACTTCGCGCGCCATGCTTTCGCGCGCGGGGCGGCTGCCGTCCTCGACCCCGACGACGAGTTCGCCGCGCTCGCCGCGCTCGGAGGCGCCGTCCGCGCCCGCTCGTCGGCGCGCGTCGTCGCGATCACCGGCTCGACGGGCAAGACCTCGACGAAGGACATCCTCGCCGCGCTCTGCCGCCCGCACGCGCGCACGGTAGCGGCCGAGGGCGGGCACAACAACGAGATCGGGCTGCCGCTCACGCTCGCCAGGATCGAGCCGGACACGGAGGTCGTCGTGACCGAGATGGGCATGCGCGGGCTCGGACAGATCGCAGAGCTCTGTGCCGTCGCCAAGCCCGACGTCGGGGTGATCACGAGCATCGGCCCCGTCCATCTCGAGCTGCTCGGAACCGTCGACAAGGTCGCGGCAGCAAAGGCCGAGGTCGTCACGTGCCTGCGCACGGGAGGGGCCGCCATCGTCCCCGACGAGCCGCTACTCGAGCCGCACCTGGGCCGTGACGACGTCGAGATCCGGCGCTTCCGTCCCGGCGACGTCGTCTCGTTCGAGCCCGCCGGCGAGGGGGTCCGGATCGGCTTCGCGCTCGAGAGACGCACGCTCGAGCTCGAGTTTCCGTTCACGGCGCGCTACCAGGCGCTGAACGCGCTCGCCGCGCTGCACGCTTACGACGCCCTCGAGCTTCCGCTCGACGAAGCGCAGCGCGGAGCGGGCGAGGTGCGCCTCTCGCGCTGGCGCGGCGAGGAGGTCGAGCTCCCGGGCGGCGGGCTGCTCATCAACGACGCCTACAACGCCAACCCCGACGCGATGGCCGCCGCCCTCGTCCATCTCGCCGCGCGCGCGGGCGACCGGCGGAAGGTCGCCGTCCTGGGCGACATGGCCGAGCTCGGCCCGGGCGCGCCCGCCTTCCACGTCGAGGTCGGCGCGGTGGCGGCACGCGAGGGCGTCGAGGCGCTGCTCGCCGTGGGGCCGCTCGCGCGGCACTACCTCGAGGGCGCGGAAGCGGTACCGGCCACGCGCTGGGTCGGCACCGTCGAGGAGGCGATCGGCGCGCTCGACGAGGTCGTCCGCCCCGGTGACGCCGTCCTCGTCAAGGCGTCGCGCGCCGTGGGACTCGAAGCCGTGGCCGAAGCGATCGCGGCGGTGCGCGTCTAGATGGAACGAGTCCTCGCCGCTGCCATCCTCTCGATGGCGATCTCGATCCTCGCCGGGCCGAAGTTGATCGCGTTCCTGCGCAGCAAGGAGATCGGGCAGTACATCCGGGAAGAGGGCCCGGCGGACCACAAGGTGAAACAAGGAACCCCGACGATGGGCGGGCTCCTGTTCGTGCTCTCGGCCGTTGTGCCGTTCCTGATCCTCAGCCGCTACACGGCCGAGGGCTTGACCGTCTTCTTCGTCACGCTCGGCTGCGCGGCCGTCGGCTTCGCCGACGACTACATCAAGGTCAGGCATCGGCGCTCGCTCGGCCTTTCCGGCCGCTGGAAGCTCGTGCTGCTGGCCGCGATCACGGCCGGCGTCGGCTGGGTCGTGCAGGACGAGCGGCTGGCGAAGTCGGTCTACGTCCCATTGCTCGACTGGAGGGTCGGCCTCTCGATCGGCTTCTTCGTGCTCCTGTTCCTCGTCATCGCGGGCGCGGCGAACGGCGCGAACCTCACCGACGGGATCGACGGGCTCGCGATCGGCGTCGGCATCATCGCGCTCTTCACGTTCACGGCGATCAACATGCTCGCCTACATCCGCGAGGGTCAGGTCGCAGTCCCCGTCGGCCGCGAGCCCGCCCAGGACCTTGCGATCTGGGGCGCGGCGCTGATCGGGGGCGGAATCGGCTTCCTCTGGTACAACGCCTTCCCCGCCGAGGTGATCATGGGCGACACCGGGGCAATGGCGATCGGCGGCGCGCTCGGCGGCTTCGCGATCATGACGAAGGCGGAGCTCTTGCTCCTGCTGATCGGCGGGATCTTCGTGATCGAGGCGCTGTCCGTGATCCTGCAGGTGTTCTCGTTCCGCTACTGGGGCCGGCGGATCTTCCTGATGGCGCCGATCCACCACCACTTCGCGATGAAGGCGTGGTCGGAGACGAAGATCATGGTCCGCTTCTGGATCCTCGCGGGGATCCTCTGCGCGACCGCGTTCGCCCTCTACTACAAGTACTACTTCGAGGGCTTCCGCGACCTGCGATGACGGCGCTTCCCAGGCGGGTGCTCGTCGTCGGGCTCGCGCGTTCGGGCCAAGCCGCCGCGCTCGCGCTCGCGCGGCGTGACGTCGAGGTCGTCGGCGCCGACCGCTCGGACGAGCCGGACACGGAGCGAATCGCCGAGGCCGGCGTCGACGTGCGTCTGGCCGGCGAGGACGAGTCGCTGCTCGACGGCATCGAGCTCGTCGTCAAGAGCCCGGGCGTGCCCGGCGAGTCGCCGCTCGTCGCAGCCGCGCGCCGGCACGGCGTTCCGGTCTGGAGCGAGCTCGAGCTCGGGTACCGCCTGCTCGCGGACAACCCGGTGCTCGCAGTAACCGGCACGAACGGCAAGACGACGACGAGCGAGCTGCTCGGCGTGATGCTCGACGCGCCGGTCGCCGGCAACGTCGGGCGCGCGCTCTGCGACGTCGACGGCGAGGTCGACCCGGGCCGGTGGATCGTGTGCGAAGTGTCCAGCTTCCAGCTCGAGGACATCGTCGAGTTCCGGCCGAGGATCGCCGTCCTCCTCAACCTGGAACCCGACCATCTCGACCGCCACTCCTCGTTCGAGGCGTACCGGGACGCCAAGCTCCGCGTCTTCGAGAACCAGACGGGGCAAGACACTGCCGTCCTCCCGCGCGGCTTCGGCGAGATCCCGGGCCAGGCCGAGCGGAGCGAGTTCGACGGCTCCGACCCGCTGCCGGCCGAGCCGCGCATTCCGGGCGCGCACAACCGCGAGAACGCGGCCGCGGCGACGGCGGCCGCGCGCGCTGCGGGCATCGACGACGAAGCCATCTCAGCGGCGCTGCAGACGTTTCCGGGGGTCGAGCACCGCTTGGAGCTCGTCGGCGAAGCGAACGGCGTGCGCTGGGTGAACGACTCGAAGGCGACGAATACCGCAGCCGCCCGGCGGGCGCTCGCTGCGTACGAGGCGCCGCTCTACGTCATCCTCGGCGGGCGCGGCAAGGGCGAGAGCTACAGCGAGCTCGCGCTCGAGCTGAAGAAACGCGCGAAACGCGTCTACGTAATCGGCGAGGCGGCGAACGACATCGGCATCGCTCTCGAGCTGGCCGGCGTCGACCACCAGCGCGTCGGCGACCTCGAGAGCGCCGTGGCTGCTGCGGCGCGGGCGGCACAGCCCGGCGACGTCGTCCTGCTCGCGCCGGCCTGCACGAGCTACGACCAGTTCCGTGACTTCGAGGAGCGCGGGGAGGCTTTCAAGCGCCTGGTGGCGAACATCACCGGGTGAAGAAAGGCCAGCTCGAGTCCCACATCCTGATCCTCGTCACGCTCGGCTTGACGGCGTTCGGGCTCGTCATGGTCTACAGCGCGACATCGGCTCCGGCGGCGCTCGGCGGCGGCGACCCCGGCTTCTACCTCAAGCGCCAGGGCATCTACGCGCTAGTCGGCATCGGCCTGCTCATCGCCGCCTCGCGCACCGACTACCGCGCGCTTCGCTACCTCGCTCCCGTGCTCGTCCTCGCGAGCGCGTTTCTCTGCGTCGCCGTGCTCGGGATCGGCGAGCAGGTCAACGGCGCGCGCCGCTGGCTGACGTTCGGGCCCTTCACCTTCCAGCCCTCGGAGCTCGCGAAGCTGTCGCTCGCGATCTGGGCCGCTGCCTACCTCGCGCGCCGGCCGGCGCCGCGGACGCTCGGGGAGCTCGCGCGCCCGATCGGGCTCGTCGTCGGCGCGTTCTGCGCGCTGATCCTCGTCGAGCCCGACCTCGGCACCGTGATCGCGCTCGTGCTGGTCGTGGGGGCGATCCTCGTCGTCTCGGGCGCGCCGCTCCGCGTACTGGCGGCCGGCGGCTCGCTTGCGGCGGCGCTCGCTTTGGCCGCGATCTGGGTCACGCCCTACCGGCGCGAGCGGTTCTTCAGCTTCCTCGACCCCTGGCAGGACGCGCAGGGCACCGGCTTCCAGACCGTCCAGGCGATGATCGGACTCGGTTCGGGCGGCCTCTTCGGCCGCGGCATGGGGCAGGGCATCGAGAAGATCAACTATCTGCCCGAGGCGCACACGGACATGATCTTCGCGGTCATCGGCGAGGAGCTGGGTCTGCTCGGGACGAGCGCGGTGATGGCGGCCTACGTCGCATTTGCCTACGCCGGCCTGCGGGTCGCGCTCCGCTGCCGCGATCCCTTCGGCAAGCGGCTCGCAGCCGGACTGACGGCGCTCGTCTGCGGGCAGGCGCTGATCAACCTCGCGGCGGTGCTCGGCATGGCGCCGCTGACCGGCATCACGCTGCCGTTCGTCTCCTACGGAGGGTCGAGCCTGATCGTCTCGCTCGCTTCGGTCGGCGTCCTCCTTAACATCGCGGTGGATGACGGACGCGCGAGAGCTGCGCTGCCTGATCGCGGCCGGGGGCACAGCCGGGCACGTGCTGCCCGCGCTCGCGGTGGCGGAAGCGCTCGGCGAGCGCGGCGTGCGCGTGACGTTCGCCGGGTCGCCGGATCGGTTCGAGGCTCGGCTCGTTCCTGAGGCCGGCTACGAGTTCGACTCCTTCCGTGTCTCGGGGCTCCCGCGCCGACCCGGGGTCGCGCTCGTCCGCGCGCTGGGGAAGGCGATCGCCGCTCCTCGAGCCTGCAGGCGGATCCTGAAGTCGCGGCGGCCCGACGTCGTGCTCGGTGGCGGCGGCTACGTGGCCGGCCCGATGGTCTACGCCGCCTCGCGCGAGGGCATCCCCACGGCCCTGATGGAGGCGGACGCGCACGTTGGCCTCGCCAACCGCCTCGCGGCTCCCTTCGCGGAGCGTGTGTTCCTGTCGTTCCCGGTCGACGGCAAGGGGCCGCCGAAGTACCGCGTCACCGGCCGGCCGATCCCGGCAAGGTCGCGGCCGTTGCCCCGGGCCGAGAGCCGCGCGCGCTTCGGGCTGCCGGAGTCGGGACCGGTGCTGCTCGTCTTCGGCGGCAGCCAGGGCGCCCGCAGCCTGAACGAGCTCATGGTCGAGAGCTTCGGCGCCGCCGGTCCCGCCGTCCTGCACCTGTCGGGAGCCCGCGACTTCGAGCAGCTCCGGCCTCGCGTGCGTCGCCCCGACTATGTCCTTGCTCCGTTCACGGACGACTTCGGTGCGGCGCTCGGCGCCGGCGACCTCGTCATCGCGCGGGCCGGCGGCTCGGTCTGGGAGATCGCTGCGGCGGGCAAGCCGGCGATCCTCATTCCGTATCCCCTCGCCACGGGCGACCACCAGGCAAAGAACGCGGCGTTCTTCCGCGACGCGGGCGGGGCGATCGTCGTGGCCGAGAGCAATCTCGGCCAGGTTCCCGATCTCGCACGCTCCCTACTGGGCGACCCCGACCGGATGACCGAGATGAGCGAGGCGATGCTGCGCGTCTCGCGGCCGGACGCGGCCGGCAGGATCGCGGAGGAGCTGATCGGACTTGCGGCTGGGTCCGGACGCCCCTGATGAGTTCAAGCGGGTCGACCGGTCAGTTCAGACGGCCGCACGAGCAAAGCTCGCGCGTCCTGAAAGCGGCGCCGCCGAGTCGGCGCCTTGGGGATCGTCGCCTGTGGTTCGTCGGCATCGGCGGCGCCGGTCTCTCGGGTTACGCAGTGCTCGCGAAGGCGTGGGGCGCGGAGGTCGCGGGCTGGGACCGCGTCGAGACGCCCTACCTCGAGCATGTGCGCGCGACCGGGATCCCCGTTACGATCGAGGCTGAGCCCGCCGCCGCGCCGGACAGCTTTGAAGCGGTCGTCTCCACGGCGTTCGCGGGGCGCGTGCCGGGTCGCACGCGTGCCGAACTGTTGGCCGAGCTCGTCTCGCTGCAGGACTCGATCGTCGTCGCGGGCGCGCACGGGAAGACGACGACCGCGGCGATGATCGCGTTCGTGCTCGACCGGCTCGGCCAGGATCCCGCCTTCCTGATCGGCGGCGACGTGCCGCAGCTGGGAGGTAACGCGCGCGCCGGTTCGGGCTGGCTCGTCGCCGAGGGCGACGAGTCGGACCGGACGATCGAGCACCTGCGGCCGAAGATCGCCGTCGTCACGAACGTCGACCTCGACCACCACAGCGAGTTCGCCTCCCGTGCGGAGGTCGAGGAGCTGTTCGAGCGGTGGCTCGTCGAGGTCCCGGAGGTCGTGCGCGGCGACGAGCTCGAGCCGGCGGACATGGAGCTTGCGATCCCGGGCGAGCACAACCGGCGCAACGCTGCCGTCGCGCTCGCCGCGCTCGAGCTCGTGGGAGTGCCGGCGGAGGAGGCACGCGCGGCGCTGGCGGATTTCCGCGGCACCGGCCGGCGGCTCGAGCGGCGGGGCGAGGCAGGGGGCGTCACGGTGCTCGACGACTACGCACACCACCCGGCGGAGATCGCCGCCACGATCGCGGCCGCGCGCGAAGAGGCGAGCGGCGGCCGGGTGCTCGTCCTCTTCCAGCCGCACTTGTTCTCGCGCACGCGGCACCTCGCGCGTGAGCTCGCCATGGCGCTCGCCGCCGCGGACGCGGTCGCGGTCGCCGACGTGTACCCGGCCCGCGAGGAGCCGATCGACGGCGTCACCGGCAAGCTCGTCGTCGACGCGCTAGTCGAGGCGCGTCCGGGGATGCCGGTCGCGTGGGCCCCTCACGTCGAGGACGGCGCTCGCTTTCTCCGCGGGCGCGCCCGCGCCGGCGACATCGTCGTCACCGTCGGCGCCGGGGACGTCGACCGCGTGATCCCGGACCTCCTCGAAGCGCTCGGCCGGTGAAGCTCGAGACCAACCTCCCGCTGGCCCGGTTCACGACCGTGGGCATCGGCGGCCCGGCCCGGTGGCTCGCGCGTCCCTCGACCGAGGACGAGCTGGCCGAGGCGCTGCGCTGGGCGGCCGGCGAAGGCGCCGATGTCGTGACGATCGGCCTCGGCTCGAACCTCCTAGTCGCCGATGACGGCGTTCAAGCGTTGGTCGTGCGGCTCGAGGGTGAGCTCGCTTCCGCCGCGGTCGAGGGCGACTTGCTCGTGGCCGGCGGCGGCGCGGCGAACGCCGTCTGTCTGCATCGAACGCGAGCGGCCGGGCTCGGCGGCTTCGAGTTCGCCTGCGCGATCCCTGGCACCGTCGGCGGCGGTGTGGCGATGAACGCGGGCGCGTACGGCGGCGACTGGAAGGCGATTCTCGAACGCGCGCTGATCATCTCCGCCGGCGGGACCGAGTGGCGCGGCCCCGAAGAGCTCGGGCTCGAGTACCGCCGCTCGCGTCTTGCCGCGGGCGAGGTCGTCGCGCGCGCCGAGTTCCGGTTGGAGCCGCGCCCGGCCGAGGAGATCAAGGCGACGATCACGACGCTGCAGGGCCAGCGGAAGGCCGCCCAGCCGACGAACAAGCGAACGTTCGGCAGCGTCTTCAAGAATCCGGAGCACGAGCTCTCGGCAGGGCGCATGCTCGAGGCCTGCGGGCTCAAGGGCCATCGCATCGGCGGCGCGCAGATCTCGCCGCGCCACGGCAACTTCATCGAAAACGCGGGCGGCGGCAGGGCGGTCGAGGCGCTCGCCCTGATGGCCGAGGCGCGCAGCCGCGCGCTCGAGCGCTTCGGCGTCGAGCTCGAGCGTGAGGTGCGCTTCCTCGGCGAGCTCGAGCTGCCGCCGGCCGGGGAACGCTTGTAGGAGCGGCTTCCGGCGCGGCGAAGAGGTCGCCGTGTCCACCCACCGTTCAGGGGGGACGCGCGCTGCGGCCTTGCCCTCGGCAGCGCGCGGCCCCTTCGCCGTCCTCGGCCGCGTGCTCCCGTCCGGCCGCTCGCTCGCCGTTGCGTTCGCGATTCTCGCCGCAGGCATCGGTGGATACGCGGCCGCGCGCGAGACGTCGCTCTTTTCCGTCCGGACGGTCGAGATCCACGGCGCGCCGCCGCGCGCTGCGGAACGAGTGGAGCGAGCGGTCGAGCCGCTCGCGGGCGAGAGCCTGCTCTCGCTGGACGCCGCCGACGTCGACCGCCGGCTCGCGGGCCTGCGCGACGTGACGCTGCTCGACGTCGATCGCGCCTTCCCGAGCACCCTGCGCGTGACGGTAAGCGCCGAGCGTCCCGCGGCCGTCCTGCGGCGCGGCCCGGACTCCTGGGTGATCTCGGAACGCGGGCGTTTGCTCCGCGAGGTCTCGGGGGCGCGGCCGCGCGCGCTCGCGCGGATCTGGATCGGGCCGGTCGGCGTTCCGGGCGACGGCGAGCTGCTCGAACAGAAGGAAGCCTTCCTGCCGGCGCTGGCGCTCGGCCGCGTGCTCGCTGCGGACCGCAAGTTCTACGACCGAGTCGGCGAAGCCCACACGGCCGGCGAGGAGGTCGTGCTCGTGCTCCGCTCGCACATCGAAGTCCGCCTCGGGTCGCTCGACGACGTTCCCCTCAAGGTCGCGGTTGCGACGCGAATCCTGGAGGCGCTCCCACCGGACGCCTCCGGTGGGTACCTCGACGTCAGTGTTCCCGAACGCGCCGCCGCGAAGATCGACTCTCAACTCTCAAGTTGAGCTTCAATCTCTGACGCAGCGTACCGCGTTGACATGCGGCGGACGCCCGCGTAGGCTCTGGCCGTCTTTCGTCCGGCCTGGGGCATAAGCTCCACTACAGCTTGAGGTTTCCACTATGAGCATGCGCGATCCGTCCAGCAAGTTCCTTGCGGTTCTGAAGGTCGCCGGCGTCGGCGGCGGCGGCACGAACGCGGTCAACCGAATGGTCGACGCGGGCCTCTCCGGCGTCGAGTTCATCGCCGTCAACACCGACGCGCAGGCGCTCCTGATGACGGACGCCGACCTGAAGATCCAGATCGGCGGCGAGGTCACGCGCGGCCTCGGCGCGGGCGCGAACCCAGAGATCGGGAAGGCCGCCGCCCAGGAGAGCAAGGACGAGCTGAAGGAAGCACTCAAGGGCGCGGACATGGTCTTCGTCACGGCCGGCGAGGGCGGGGGCACCGGGACGGGCGCGGCGCCGACCGTCGCCTCGCTCGCGCGTGAGATCGGCGCGATCACGGTCGGCGTCGTCACGCGGCCGTTCTCGTTCGAGGGTCGCCGCCGCGCCGAGCAGGGCGAGCTCGGCATCCGCGACCTCCGCGAGGAGGTCGACACGCTGATCGTGATCGAGAACGACCGCCTGCTGCAGGTCGTCGAGAAGGAGACTTCGATCGTCGACGCCTTCCGCCTTGCCGACGACGTCCTCCGCCAGGGCGTGCAGGGAATCACCGACCTGATCACGATCCCCGGCCTCGTCAACCTCGACTTCGCCGACGTGCGCACGATCATGCGCGACGCCGGCTCGGCGCTGATGGGCATCGGCGTCGGCTCGGGCGAGAACCGGGCGGCCGAGGCGGCGCGATCCGCGGTCTCATCGCCACTGCTCGAGGCGTCGATCGAGGGCGCGACCGGGATCCTGCTCAACATCACCGGCGGACCGGACATGGGCCTCTTCGAGGTGAACGAGGCGGCCGAGGTCGTCACGAGCGCGGCCGACCAGCAGGCGAACGTCATTTTCGGCGCGGTCATCGACCAAGGACTGCGCGACGAAGTGCGCGTGACCGTCATCGCCACCGGCTTCGGCCCAGAGCGGTACCGGCGCCGACGCCGCGAGCGGGAAGCTGCGCCGGCCGAGAACGGCCGCGAGCGCCCGGCGGTCGACGAGGGCTTCGAGCTCCCTGAGGACGTGCTCGAGGTTCCTTCCTTCCTGCGCGAATAGCAGGCGACTTCGCGGCAGCGCTGTGGGGTCGCTGGGGGAACCTCCCGGTTCCCCCAGGCGCCCTCCGCTGGGGCCCCTTCGCGGACAGGCCGCGTTGCGGCCCGTTTAGGGATCCTCAGCGCGGAAAAGACCGGCTTGCCCTCCCGGCAGGCCTGACCAGGTCTGCCAGGCGACAAGGCCGGCTGCGCAGCTGCTCTTCGAGCCGCCGTGCGGCCGGCCGTCGTCGTTTTCGGAGCGGGTCGGCCGCCGAGCGTTCATTAGCATCCGCCCGACATGCAGACGCTTCTGCGGACGCCTCTCTACGAACGGCACCGCGCGCTCGGCGCGCGTCTCGTTCCGTTCGCCGGCTGGGAGATGCCCGTCCAGTACGAGGGCGTCATCCCCGAGCACCGCGCTGTCCGCGAGGACGCCGGTGTGTTCGACGTCTCGCACATGGGCGAGATCGAGGTCGAGGGCCGGAAGGCCGAGGAGCTGCTGCAGTCGCTACTCTCGAACGACCTCGGTCGCGTCGATGTCGGCGGCGCCCAGTACACGCTCCTGACGAACGACGAGGGCGGGATCGTCGACGACCTGATCGTCTACCGCCTGGCGCCGGACAGCTTCCTGCTCGTCGTCAACGCGTCGAACAAGGACATCGACTTCGAGTGGCTCAAGAGCCGTGAGCTGCCCGGTGCGGACGTTCGAGACGTGTCCGACCGGTACAGCCTGCTCGCTGTCCAGGGACCCCGCTCGCTCGAGCGGCTCGGGCTCGCCGACGCGCCGGCCTTCACGTTCGAGCCGGGCGAGATCGACGGGGTCGCGGTGACGGTCAACCGCACCGGCTACACGGGCGAGCAGGGCGTCGAGCTGCTCGTCGCGAACGACGATGCGGAGGCGCTTTGGGACGCCGTTCTCGCGCGCGGCGCGAAGCCTTGCGGCCTCGGCGCCCGCGACACGCTGCGGCTCGAGGTCTGCTACCCGCTGCACGGAAACGACATCGGGCCTGAGACGGACGCGATCTCGGCCGGCCTCGGCTGGGTCTGCGCCGTCGACAAGCCGTTCACCGGCGTAACGGAGCTGCGCCGTATCAAGGAGGAGGGGCCGAGCCGCAAGCTCGTACCGTTCGTCATGGTCGACCCGGGCATTCCCCGCCAGGGCATGGCAATCGCCGAGGGCGGCGAGGTCACTTCCGGCTCGCACTCGCCGATGCTCGACCGCGGGATCGGCATGGGCTACGTCGACGTGGCGCACGCAGACCCGGGAACGGAGATCAGCATCGACGTGCGCGGACGTGAGCGCCGAGCCGAGATCGTCCGCAAGCCGATCTACAAGCGAGAGGAGCGCTGACCGGTGGCTGCCACGGAGACGTACCCCGACGACCTGCTCTACAACGAGGAGCACGACTGGGCCCGCGTCGAGGGCGACGAGGCCGTTCTTGGCATCACGTGGTTCGCCCAGGACGCTCTCGGCGAGCTCGTCCACTTCGAGCCGCCGCAGGAGGGCGCCGACGTCCAGAAGGGCTCGTCGTACGGCGAGGTCGAGTCGGTCAAGGCCGTCTCCGAGCTGATCGCGCCGCTTTCGGGCACCGTCGTCGCGGTCAACCAGCGGATCGTCGACGAGCCGGAGACGGTCAACTCCGACCCCTATGGCGACGGCTGGCTGATCCGCATCCGTTTGAGCGACGCGGGCGAGGCCGAGCAGCTCCTCGACGGCGAGGCGTACAAGCGGTTCGTGGCCGAGCAGTGACCGGCGGCCTGTGAGCCAGCTCTCGCTGACGGACCGCGACCGCGAGGAGATGCTGGCGGCGATCGGCGTCGGCTCGGTCGACGAGCTGTTCCGCGACGTTCCGGAGGGCGTTCGCTTCCACGGCCGTCTCGACCTCGAGCCCGCGCTGTCGGAGCCCGAGCTCGTCGCACATCTGGAGGAGCTCGCGGCCCGCAACGTCCACACCGGCGACGAGCTATCGTTCCTCGGCGCGGGCGTCTACGACCACTACGTCCCCGCCGTGGTCGACTACGTGCTCTCGCGCGGCGAGCTCCTCACCGCCTACACGCCGTACCAGCCCGAGATGAGCCAGGGCGTGCTGCAGGCGATCTTCGAGTACCAGACGGCGATCTGCGAGCTCACCGGAATGGACGTCTCGAACGCGTCCGGCTACGACGGAACGACCGTGGCCGCGGACGCGTGCTACATGGCGAAGCACATCACCGGCCGTGGGAAGGTCGTCCTCGCCGAGAGCGTCAATCCGCAGGTGCGGCAGGTCGTGAAGACCTACGCGCCCGGGTTCGGGCTCGACGTCGTCGAGGTGCCCCACCGCGGCGGCGTGACCGATCCCAACGCGCTCGCCGACGCGGCTCGGGAAGCGGCGTGCGTGATCTTCCAGCAGCCGAACTTCTTCGGCTGCCTCGAGCCGGCTCCCGACCTCGCGGCCGCCGCGAACGACATCGGTGCGCTCGCCGTCGCCCATGTCGACCCCCTTTCGCTCGGCGTGCTCGAGGCTCCGGGCGAGTACGGCTGCGCGCTGGCCATCGGCGAGGGGCAACCGGCCGGGAACTACCAGTCCTACGGCGGCCCCCACTACGGCTTCATCGCCTCACGCGCAGAGCATGTGCGGCGCATGCCCGGCCGCATCGTCGGCGAGACGACCGACGAGGACGGAGAGCGCGCCTATGTCCTGACCCTGCAGACCCGAGAGCAGCACATCCGCCGTGAGAAGGCGACGTCGAACATCACGACGAACCAGACGCTGCTCGCATTGGGGGGCCTCGCCTATCTCTCCTGGCTCGGCCCGCAGGGGCTACGCGAGGTGGGGGAGACCTGCATGGCCCTCGCGGCGTACGCGAAGGAGCGCCTTGGGCTTCCACTGCTGTTTCCAGAACAGGCAACGTTCAAGGAGTTTGCCGTACGCGTCGGACGACCTGCCGAGGACGTGATTGCGACCGCCCGCGAGCACGGCGTCCACCCCGGCTACGCGCTCAAGCGCGACTACTCGGGCGTGGAGGACGCGCTCCTCGTCTGCGTGACCGAGAAGCGCTCGACAGCGGACATCGACCGCCTCGCCGAGGTGCTGAGCGCGTGAAGCTGGTCTACGAGAGGTCGAAGGCCGGTCGCCGCGCGGCGACGCTACCGCGCCCGGACCTGCCCGTGCCCGACGTACCGACCGACCTCGCGCGGGGCCGCGCGGCGAGGCTGCCCGAGATCTCCGAGCCCGAGCTCGTCCGCCACTTCAGCGCGCTCGCCTCGCGCACGTTCGGCATCGACACCGGCTTCTACCCGCTCGGCTCCTGCACGATGAAGCACAACCCGCGCGTCAACGAGCGCGTCGTCAACCTGCCGGGCTTCCGCGACCTGCATCCGCTCCAGGAGGAGGACGGAGCGCAGGGCGCCCTCGAGCTGATGTGGCGGCTGCAGGAAATCCTCGCCGAGGTCGCCGGCCTGCCGGCGGTCTCGCTGCAGCCGGCGGCCGGCTCGCAGGGTGAGGTGACGGGACTGATGCTGATGCGGGCCTATTTCGCGGACCGCGGCGAGGAGCGGCGCAAGGTGATCGTCGCGGACACCGCGCACGGGACAAACCCTGCGAGCGTGACGATGGCCGGCTACGAGCTACAGAAGGTGGCGACGGACGCGCGCGGCAACATCGACGTCGCGAATCTGCGCGACCTCGTCGACGGCGAGACCGCCGGGCTCATGCTCACAAACCCCTCGACGCTCGGCCTCTTCGACGAGAACATCCAAGAGGTCGCGAAGATCTTCCACGACGCCGGCGCCCTCCTCTACTACGACGGCGCGAACCTGAACGCCGTGTGCGGCGTCTCGAGGCCGGGCGACATGGGCTTCGACATCGTCCACTTCAACCTGCACAAGACGTTCTCGCAGCCGCATGGAGGCGGTGGCCCCGGGGGCGGCCCGATCGCCGTGCGCGAGCGGCTCGAGCCGTTCCTCCCCGTGCCGGCGGTCGTGCAGGACGGGGACCGCTACCGGCTCGACTACGACCGGCCGAAGACGATCGGCAAGGTCCGCGGCTTCTGCGGGCCGTTCGGCGTCTTCGTCCGTTCGTACGCGTACATCCGCGCCTACGGCCCCGAGTTACGCGAGATGTCCGAGGCCGCAGTCCTAAACGCGAACTACCTGCTCGCCCGGCTGAGGGACGCGTACGACCTCCCGTTCGACCGCCTGTGCATGCACGAGTTCGTGCTCTCGGCGCGGCGGCTCAAGCGCGAGCACGGGATCACGGCGCTCGACGTGGCGAAGCGCCTGATGGACTATGGCTTCCATCCGCCGACGATCTACTTCCCGCTGATTGTGGCTGAGGCGCTGATGATCGAGCCGACGGAGACCGAGACGAAGGAGACGCTCGATGCCTTCGCCGACGCGATGCTCGAGATCGCGCGCGACGCCGCCGACCGGCCCGACGTCCTGCGGGAGGCGCCGCACCAGCGGCCGGTGCGGCGCGTGGATGAGGTCAAGGCCGCGAAGCGCGCGGTCGTACGCTATGGGTTCGAGGACCACCCCGACCTCTCGGCGGAGCCGAGCAGTGCGAGGCAGCTCGAGGCGCAAAAAGGTGCTTAGCGCCTCAGGAGCCGCCTCGTAGCTCACGCACATGCGTGTCGACCGGTCGGTTCCGACGGACGCGCGGGCAGAGCCCGCGCGTCCTGACGGTCGGCACCGCAAGCGGCGCCTAGAGCCGCCGCGATAGCTCACGCACATGCGTGTCGACCGGTCAGTTCCGACGGACGCGCGGGCAGAGCCCGCGCGTCCTGACGGTCGGCACCGCAGCGGTGCCTAGAGCAGGTCCAGGTCTTCTTCGGGCTCCTCGAGCCAGCCGCGGCGCTCGCGCTGGCGGCGGAGCCACCAGACGCCCGCGGCGATGAGCGGCAGCGCGACCAGGAGCTTCGGCTCGGCCCAGGCAAGTGCGAACCAGCAGAAGACAGCAGTCGCGTACGCGCCCCAGCGGACCAGCCGGTCCTGCTGGACGAGGTGCCACAGAGAGACGGCGAGTTGCATGCGGCCCTCACTTCCGTTGTTCCGCGAAGGAATCGGCACGGGCCGCGATGTGCCCGATCCCTCGGCTGAGCGCAGAGGCGTTGCCTCTTCGTGGAAGTAGGATCCCGGGCCGTGAGCGAGCAGCCGCCAGAGCGCCCGCCTGAAGAGCCGCTCGCCCCGGAGGTTCCCGTCGAGCCGACGCAGCCCGCCGAGCCCGCCGAGCCCGCTGAGCCGCCACCGGCGCAGCCGGCCGTCGAGCCGTCGCGGCGGCATCCGATCCGGCTCGTCATCGAGGACGATCTCAAGCGCTCGCGGTTGACGGTGTTCTTCCGGCCGCTGCTCGCGATCCCGCACGCCATCTGGGTCACGCTCTGGAAGTACGCGATCTACGTCGTCGCCTTCATCAACTGGTGGGTGACCCTCTTCGGCGGCCGCACGCCCGAGGACCTGCACCTCTTCATTTCGCGCTACGTCCGCTACCAGGCGCACCTGTCGGCCTACCTGTCGTTCCTCGGCAATCCGTACCCGACGTTCTTCGGGCGCGAGGGCACGTACCCGATCGACGTCGAAATCGACGCGCGGCAGCGGCAGCGCCGGCTGATCACGCTCTTCCGTCTCATTCTCGGGATCCCCGCCTTCCTGCTCGCGTACGTCTTCGGCATCGTCACCGCCGTGGTCGCGATCATCGGCTGGTTCGTCTGCCTCATCCTCGGGCGGATGCCCAAGGGGATGCGCGACCTGCTTGCGTACTGCCGGCGCTACCGCTCGCAAACGGACGGTTACGTCTACCTGCTCACCGACCGGTACCCGAGTCTCGCCGCGCCGCCGCCGCCGTCCTGACGCGTTCGTCAGCCACAATGCGGCCGTGATCGATCTTCGTTCCGACACGGCCACGAGGCCGACACCCGCGATGCGCGAGGCGATCGCGCGCGCCGAGGTCGGTGACGAGCAGCGGCGCGAAGACCCGACGGTGAACGAGCTCGAGCGGCGGTGCGCCGAGCTTGTCGGCCACGAAGAAGCGGTCTTCCTGCCGACGGCCACGATGGCGAACGAGATCGCCATGCGAGTCCTCGCCGAACGCGGCGAGGAGGTGATCGCCGAGGAGAGCTCGCACTTGCTGATCGCGGAGCTCGGCGGCCCGGCGGTCTTCGCGGGGCTGATCACACGGCCGGTCGCGGGCCGCGCGGGCCGCTTTTCGCCCGACGACGTCCGGCGGCGAGCGCGCGGCGGGGACACGACGCACACGCCACGCACGGCAGTCGTCTCGATCGAGAACACGCACAACTCGTCGGGCGGCCGGGTCTGGCCGCTCGAGGAGATCGACGCGATGGCGGCCACCTGCCGGGAGCTGGGGCTCGCGCTCCACCTGGACGGGGCGCGGCTCATGAACGCGTCTGTCGCGAGCGGTGAAACGCCCGCGCGGAT